>JAYQPP010000001.1:0-198865 GCA_038145425.1 Comamonadaceae bacterium
CGTTTGGTTCGGGAAATTCGCTAGGGTTTCAAATCAATACGAGCAAGTTCAATCGCACAGTCGATATCAGCAGCACGGACCCCTACTTCACACCGGATGGTATTTCCCGCACCTTTTCGATTTACCACCGAAACAGCAGCCCTTATCAGGATAGGAACTATTACAAGTTGGTTTCCACTGGTGCCAGCGTTAGGTTTGGTGTGCCGTTTACCGAGTTGGATACGGTTTATTTTGGAGTCGGAGTAGAGAACACTGATGTTCAAACTGGGACGGGTTTGCCGTCAAGCTATCAGACCTACATCAACGAGTACGGCGCTTCAAGCTCAGCCGTGCCGCTGACTGTGGGGTGGACCAGGGACAGTCGTGACAGCGCCCTGGTGCCAACCAAAGGTCGCTTGCAGCGAGCCAATTTTGAATGGTCGCCAGCGGGTGATGCCACCTATGTCAAGGGCAGTTACCAGTTCCAGCAGTACCTGCCTTTGAGTAAAAAGTACACCGTGGCATTCAATACCGACCTGGCGGCGGGATCCTCGATTGGCGATCGGGTCTATCCGGTGTTTAAGAGCTTTTTCGCCGGTGGTCTGGGCTCAGTGCGGGGCTTTGATCAGGGGTCTTTAGGGCCGCGTGATGCATCGGGTACGGTTCTGGGGGGAACGGAGAAATTCAATGCCAATCTTGAATTACAGGCGCCTTTCCCAGGTGCCGGCAATGACCGCACCTTGAGGATGTATGGCTTTTTTGATATGGGCCTGGTCTCAGGCCCGGGTGGCGTGAACACCGATGCGGGTAGCCTGCGTGCCTCTGCGGGCATCGGCATCAGCTGGATATCGCCGGTCGGGCCATTACGGCTGGCATACGCCAAACCAGTTAAAAAATACGATGGCGATAGAATGCAGTCCCTCCAGTTTCAAATCGGAACGAGCTTTTGATGACGCCGTTTTTTAGACAAATTGCTCTTGGATCTGTTCTCGGATTCATGTTGGGCGTAGTCCAAGCGCAGGATGTGCGCCTGGGCTTTGTAAGCACCGATCGGGTGTTGAAGGAAGCTGGTGTTGCCAAGGCGGCGCAGACCAAGCTTGAGCAGGAATTTGCTAAACGCGAAAAAGAAATCAATGATCTGGGTGCGCGGCTCAAAGCGGATACAGAAGCGTTTGAGCGCGATGCCACGACCCTGTCCGAGTCGCAACGGGTGGCTAAACAAAGGCAGTTGCTCGATCAGGACCGTGATTTCCAGCGCAAACGACGCGAGTTCCAAGAAGATTTGAACGCGCGCAAAAACGAAGAATTGCAGCAGGTGATTTTGCGAGCCAACAAGGTCATCAAAGACATTGCGATCGCCGAAAAATACGACTTCATTTTCCAGGAGGCGGTCTACGTCAACCCTAGAAATGACATCACCGACAAGGTGATCAAGGCCTTGAGCGCGCCTGGCGCGAAATAGGCCGTTGCGCAATTGAGTGTGGCGCTCACGACTGGCTTCATCGTCGACGCACTCGGGGGTGTTTTGCATGGAAGCCCCGATCAACAAATAGAAGGCCTGGCGACGCTCGATGAAGCGGGCGAGCGCGAGTTGACGTTTCTCAGTCAGGCGCGTTTTCTTTCTCAGCTGACATCATCGCGGGCGGCTTGTGTGATCGTGGCGCCCGCATTCGAGACGCAGGCGCGCGCGCGCGGTGACTACATCGTTACCGATCAGCCCTATCTTTACTTTGCCCGGTTGACGCAACTTTGGAAGCGCCATTTGCCGGTAGGGCAGCGTCCTCGTATCCACGCCTCGGCGGTGATTGACCCGCAGGCGCATATTGACGAGACAGCGATCATCGGAGCGCTGTGCGTGGTGGAGGCCGGCGCAGTGATCGGTGCACACACCGAATTGAGGGCGCGGGTGACGGTGGGTGAAAACTGTCGGATTGGTGCGCGTTGCATGCTGCATTCTGGTGTGGTGATTGGCGCCGATGGCTTTGGTTTTGCGCCTGATGGTGGCCGCTGGGAAAAAATCGAACAGCTCGGCGCGGTGCGCATTGGCGATGATGTGGAAATTGGCGCCAACACCTGTATCGATCGTGGCGCGCTGCATGACACCGTGATTGAAGACGGCGTCAAGCTCGATAACCTGATACAGATCGGACACAACGTGCATATTGGCGCTCACACCGCGATGGCGGGTTGTGTTGGCGTAGCCGGTAGCGCACGTATCGGCGCGCATTGCACGGTCGGTGGTGGCGCCGTGGTTCTGGGCCACCTGGAACTGGCCGATGGCGTCCATATTTCGGCGGCCAGCGTGGTAACGCGCTCGATTAGACAGCCAGGTCATTACAGCGGCGTTTTCCCCATTGACGATAACGCGGCCTGGGAGAAAAACGCAGTAAGCTTGAAGCAGCTCTCGCGCTTGCGCGATCGCATTCGTGCGCTGGAACGTTCACGAGACAGTGTGGAGGCGGGAGCGCCCACATCCGCCCAGGGAAGAAAAACGCAGAAAGACACATGATGGATATTCACAAAATCCTTAAACAGTTGCCGCATCGCTATCCCTTTTTGCTGGTCGATCGCGTGCTGCGTATCGACAAAGGCAAGACCATCACGGCACTGAAAAATGTGACCATTAATGAGCCGTTTTTTGTTGGGCACTTTCCACACCGCCCTGTGATGCCAGGCGTGCTGCAGCTCGAGGCGCTGGCCCAGGTCGCGGCCTTGCTGGCTTTTGATGCCATGGACGCAGCACCGTCTGATGACATGGTTTACTACTTTGCCGGCATCGAAGGGGCGCGCTTTAAGCGACCGGTCGAACCCGGTGATCAATTGGTGATGGATGTTGAACTGCTGCGCATGAAAGCTGGCATTTTCAAGTTCAAAGCCAGTGCCAAGGTCGACGGCGATCTGGCGGTCGAAGCCGAACTCACCTGCGCCATGCGCAAAATCGCCTGAGAGCCACTTCATGGCGAACATCCACCCCACGGCGCTGGTAGACCCTGGTGCGCAGTTGGCCGACAGCGTGTCGGTCGGGCCCTACACCATCATCGGTGCGCATGTGAAGATTGGTGAGGGCACCACGGTCGGCCCGCATGTGGTGATCGAAGGCCGCACCACGATTGGCCAAGACAACCGTATTTTTCAGTTCAGCTCTCTGGGGGCTATCCCGCAGGACAAGAAATACGCTGGTGAACCTTGCGAGCTGGTGATTGGCGACCGCAACACGATTCGGGAGTTTTGCACCTTCAATATCGGCTCGCCCGGCGATACAGGCGTCACGCGGGTGGGTAACGACAACTGGCTGATGGCTTATGTGCACCTGGCGCACGACTGCCAGGTTGGCAACAACACCATTTTTGCCAACAACGCGCAGCTCGCCGGCCATGTCCATGTGGGTGACTGGGCCATCCTGGGTGGCTTTACGGTGGTGCACCAGTTTGTGCAAATTGGCGCGCACAGCATGACGGCTATGTGCTCTTTGTTGTTTGCTGACCTGCCGCCTTTTGTGATGTGCCAAGGTCAGCCTGCCACGGCACGCTCGATGAACTACGAGGGCCTGCGCCGGCGTGGTTTTTCGCCTGAACGAATTGCTGTGGTCAAGCTGATGCACAAAATTCTGTACCGGGACGGCCTAACGCTGCAGTCGGCGACGGAACATCTGTCGCGCCTTGCAGGCCAGGCGCCGCACGCCGAGCAAGATGTGCAGATGATGCAAACCTTTCTCTCCAAGGTCTCGGCGCAACGTGGCATTGTCAGGTAAGTTCAGCCCTTCGCCGGTGCTTCGGGCGGCCCTGGTGGCTGGCGAGGCATCCGGTGACCTGCTGGCTGCTCTGCTGCTGGATGGCTTGCGTGTTAACTGGCACGGCCTGCAGAGTTTTGGCATCGGTGGACCGAGCATGATTGAGCGTGGTTTTTCTGCGTGGTGGCCACATCACAAACTCTCGGTCCATGGTTTTGGACTTGATGTCTTGTTGCGTTACCGCGAGATCGTCGGCATCCGCCGTGCCTTGCGCACGCGATTGCTGCGCGAACGCCCAGAAGTCTTTATCGGCGTGGACGCACCAGACTTCAATTTGTCACTGGAAGAAGACCTCAAGCGTGCGGGCATTCGCACCGTGCACTTTGTTTGCCCCTCGGTGTGGGCCTGGCGCGCGCACCGTCTGGAAAAAATTCGCCGCAGCGCCGATCACGTGCTGTGCCTGTTTCCATTCGAGCCGGCTCTTTTGGCCGAGAAGGGTATTGCGGCGACTTATGTCGGTCACCCGCTGGCACAGGTGATTGCGCCCAAGGCCGACCGCATCGCAGCACGGGAGCGTCTGGGCCTGGCCCCGGATCGAGCGGTGGTTGCGCTTTTGCCGGGCAGTCGACGCTCGGAAATCCGGCATTTGGCCCTGCGATTTGCCCAGGCGGCAGCCTTGGTGCGACGGGAATACCCCGGGGCGCAGTTTGTGTTGCCCGCCGTGCCTGCGCTGATGCCCGAGATCAAGGCGCTGATCGCTCAGGCCAGCATGTCTGCGCACATTCAGATATGCGAGGGGCAGTCCCATGACGTACTGGCGGCCTGCGACGTGACGCTGATTGCCAGCGGAACCGCGACGCTGGAGGCTGCCCTGTTTCGCAAGCCCATGGTGATTGCTTACCGCATGAGCCCTCTGTCTTGGGCTTTGGTCAATCGGCAGCGGCTACAACCCTGGGTGGGTTTGCCCAACATCCTGGCACGCTCGTTTGTGGTGCCTGAGCTGTTGCAGGACCAGGCCACACCCACCGCGATGGCGCAGGGGGTGTTGGCCTGGTTGGAATCGATCGAGCGCGGGG
Organism: Comamonadaceae bacterium; assembly: GCA_038145425.1. Classification (GTDB taxonomy): domain Bacteria; phylum Pseudomonadota; class Gammaproteobacteria; order Burkholderiales; family Burkholderiaceae_C; genus Rhodoferax. Next base: position 4,786 of record JAYQPP010000001.1, read on the forward strand.
ATGCGCGCGTTGCGCAGCTCGAGCAGGTATTTGCCTCGCTGCATAAGCAGTTGCGTTGCGACACGGGCGCGCTGGCTGCGCAGGCGGTGGCTCAGGTACTGCGGACCTGAGTCATGCGTCAAAGACCCCTTACGCTCGCCCAACAACTCAGTTTGAACTGGGATGTGAACGGCCTGGTCGCTGGCGTGGACGAAGCGGGCCGAGGGCCGCTAGCCGGCCCGGTCGTCGCTGCGGCTGTGATCCTCGATCCGGCGCAAACGATTGTGGGACTCGATGACTCCAAGGCGCTGAGTGAGGCCAGGCGAGAGCGGCTGTTTGAGCAGATCATGGCCCGTGCGGTGTGCAGTTCGGTCGGCCAGGCCAGCGTCGAGGAAATTGACCAGCTCAATATTCTGCAGGCGACCCTGCTGGCCATGCGGCGCGCGGTGCTGGGCTTGCGCCTGGCGCCGAAGTTGGTGCTGGTTGACGGCAATCGGGTGCCGGTATTGCCCATGCGCTGTGAGGCTCTGGTGCGAGGCGATGCTCTGGTGCCGGCTATTTCAGCCGCCTCGATCGTGGCCAAGGTCACGCGTGACTGCTGGTGCGTTCAGTACGACCAGAACTATCCGCACTACGGCTTTGCCCGGCACAAAGGTTACGGAACGCCTGAGCACCTGGCCGCGCTCCAACAGCATGGGGCTAGTCCCGAGCACCGGCGCAGCTTCGCACCCGTTGCCCAAGCGCTGGCGCTTCAGCGTGGAGATTCGGTCGCATGAAGCCAGTGTTGCAGGTTCAGTCGCGCGACAACGCCTTGCTCAAGAGTCTGCGCCAACTCGTGCGCCACAACACGGCCTATCGACGCCAGAGCCGCATCTGGGTTGAGGGCGATCACTTGGCGCGGGCAGCGATCAGCCACGGTTTGCGCCCGGCCTTGATGCTTGTGGGGCAGTCATCTGTTTCGCAGCTGCTGCCGCATTGGCAGGAACAGGTCGAGCAAGTGGTGGCAGTGCCCGAGCCGTTGCTGGCGGAGCTGAGCACGCTGGAGTCACCATCGCCGATGGGTTTTGTGATGGATCTGCCGGCGCCCAAGCCGCTGGTGGGTGATTGCGCGACCGTTATTTTGGACCGGCTGCAAGATGCAGGCAATGTGGGTGCGGTACTGCGCAGCGCCTCGGCCTTCGGTTTCACGCAGGTGCTGGCGCTCAAGGGCAGCGCCGCCTTGTGGAGCCCCAAGGTGGTTCGGGCTGGCATGGGTGCGCATTGGGGGCTGTCCTTGCACGAGGGCTTAAGCCTGGCGGACCTTGATGCCCTGCGCCTGCCCATGCTGGTGACCAGCTCGCATCAGGGTACTTTTTTGCATCAACTGGTGGCCCGGTCCGCCTTGCCCATGCCCTGCACCTGGGTCTTCGGGCACGAGGGCCAGGGGGTTAGCGCTGAGTTGCAGGCCTTGGCCAGCACCCATGTTCGCATCGCCCAGCCCGGTGGCGAGGAGTCGCTCAATGTCAGCAGTGCAGCGGCAATTTGCCTGCACGCTAGCGCAACCCAATTTGTGAACTGACTGCCCCGCAGGGCGCAGGCATGGGAAGTTGCCATTGACGTTTGCATCGGTGCCTGGGCGTATAATTTCAGCTCAGATCCGCGCGGCACGCGATACCCTTTAATCCCCTGAGTTCAGCTGGATTTGCCTAGGAAGATGTTTCAGGCAGGGTGAGGTGCAAGCGAATTTCTGACCGGAGATTTTTGTGCTGCCTTCGCTTCAACCCCTGTTCCCCGTCGCCATTCTTGCCTTGGCCGACGGCACCATTCAAACAGGGCTGTCCATCGGCGCACCGGGCAGTACCGTGGGTGAAGCGGTTTTTAACACCGCAATCACCGGTTATCAGGAAATCCTGACCGATCCGAGCTACTGCCAGCAGATCGTGACGCTGACCTATCCACATATTGGAAATTACGGCGTCAATGCACAAGACGTGGAAGCCAAGCAGGTTTATGCCGCTGGCCTGGTGATCAAGAATTTGCCGCTGCTGGCGTCCAATTTCAGGTCGAATCAATCTTTGAGCGACTACTTGCGCCAACAGGGCACGGTGGCTATCGCCAACATTGACACCCGACAGCTGACGCGGCACCTGCGCAGCAAAGGCTCGCAAAACGCTTGCATTCTGGCGCTCGAGCCCGGACAAGCGGCCACCGACGCTTTGCGTGCGCAGGCCGTGGCCATGGCGCGCGAGGCGGCGTGCATGCAAGGCCTGGATCTGGCCAAAGAGGTCAGTACAGCAGCGCCGTATGAGTGGACCGAGACTGAATGGCAGCTGGCTCATCCCGCGCTCAATGGTGCGGCTGGCTACGGCACATTGAGGGAACCGGTCTTCCATGTGCTTGCGTTTGACTTTGGTGTGAAGAAAAACATTTTGCGCATGCTTAGTGAGCGCGGCTGTCGCGTGACAGTGGTGCCAGCCCAGACCAGCGCAGCGGATGTGTTGGCGCTGGCGCCGGACGGCGTGTTCTTTAGCAACGGTCCCGGCGACCCCGAGCCCTGCAGCTACGCCATTGAGGCAGCGGCGCAGTTGATGCAATCGGGCCTGCCGTGTTTCGGTATTTGCCTGGGTCATCAGATCATGGCGCTGGCCAGCGGCGCCAAAACTTTCAAGATGAAATTTGGCCATCACGGCGCGAATCACCCGGTCAAAAACCTCGACACGGGGCGCGTCAGTATCACCAGCCAGAACCACGGTTTCGCGGTGGACCCGCAATCACTGCCTTCGACCATGCGTGCGACTCACGTGAGTCTGTTTGACGGCACCTTGCAGGGCCTGGAGCGTACCGACTGCCCGGCCTTCAGTTTTCAGGGGCACCCGGAAGCCTCACCGGGGCCGCACGATATTGCCTACCTGTTCGACCGCTTTGTGGCTGACATGCGCGCGAGGGCGGCTTAGGCCGTGCCCGATGCTCGCCCATGTTCCTTCAGGGCTGAGCGTAGGGCCCACTCGTGCTGGCCTGATGACCTTGACGCAGTCGACAAGCGCGGTAAACCGTAACCAGATTTAGAGCAAGACCATGCCCAAACGCAGTGACCTGAAAAGCATCTTGATCATCGGCGCCGGACCGATCGTGATCGGCCAGGCTTGTGAGTTTGATTATTCGGGTGTGCAGGCCTGCAAGGCCTTGCGCGAGGAAGGCTACAAGATCGTTCTGATCAACAGTAATCCTGCCACGATCATGACAGACCCGGATACGGCCGATGTCACCTACATCGAGCCGATTCAGTGGAAGACAGTCGAAAAAATCATTGCCAAGGAACGCCCCGACGCGATCTTGCCGACCATGGGTGGGCAGACCGCGCTCAACTGCGCGCTTGACCTTTGGCGCAACGGTGTGCTCGAGCGCTACACCGGCTCGGCCACTGGAAAGCCCATCGAGCTCATCGGTGCCTCGCCCGAGGCCATCGACAAAGCCGAGGATCGGCTCAAGTTCAAGGATGCAATGACCCGCATTGGCCTGGGCTCGGCGCGCTCTGGCATTGCGCACAGCATGGACGAGGCCTGGGACGTGCAAAAGCGTGTCGGTTTCCCCACGGTGATTCGTCCGAGCTTCACGCTCGGAGGCTCTGGTGGCGGCATCGCTTACAACGGCGAGGAGTTTGAGACGATTTGTCGGCGCGGTCTGGAAGCGTCGCCGACCAATGAGCTCCTGATCGAAGAGTCCTTGCTGGGCTGGAAAGAGTACGAGATGGAAGTGGTTCGCGACAAGGCGGACAACTGCATCATCGTGTGCTCGATCGAAAATCTGGACCCGATGGGCGTGCACACGGGGGACTCGATCACCGTGGCGCCAGCGCAGACGCTGAGCGACAAGGAATACCAGATCATGCGCAACGCTTCGCTCGCGGTGCTGCGCGAAATCGGGGTTGATACCGGCGGCTCGAACGTGCAGTTCTCGATTAATCCGTCTGATGGACGCATGGTGGTGATCGAGATGAACCCGCGTGTCAGCCGGTCTTCCGCACTGGCCTCCAAGGCCACCGGCTTTCCGATTGCCAAAGTGGCGGCCAAGCTGGCCGTGGGCTACACCCTGGACGAGCTGCGCAATGACATCACGGGCGGCGCCACGCCGGCGAGTTTCGAGCCCAGCATCGACTACGTGGTCACCAAGATTCCTCGTTTTGCCTTTGAAAAATTCCCGGCTGCCGACAGCCGCCTGACCACGCAGATGAAAAGTGTGGGTGAGGTGATGGCGATGGGGCGCACGTTTCAGGAGTCGTTCCAGAAAGCCTTGCGCGGGCTGGAGGTGGGCGTCGATGGCATGAACGAAAAGACCCAGGATCGCCAGTTGCTTGAGAAGGAGCTCGGCGAGCCTGGCCCGGACCGAATCTGGTATGTCGGTGATGCGTTTGCCGCTGGCTGGAGTGTGGATGAGGTTTTTGCCATCACCAAAATCGACCGCTGGTTTCTGGTGCAGATCGAAGAAATCGTACGCATCGAGCTCGAAATCGACGCCTTGCATGAAAGGCTTGGCGATGCGGCCCTGACGACGCTGGACGCATCGAGCCTGCGCGCGCTCAAGCAAAAGGGTTTCTCGGACCGGCGTCTGGCCAAGCTGTTCAAGACCGACGAGCCTGCGGTGCGCACCCACCGGCGCGCTCTGGGCGTGCGCCCGGTCTACAAGCGTGTGGACACCTGCGCTGCAGAATTCGCGACCAACACGGCGTACATGTATTCCACCTATGAGGTGGAGGGCGCGGAGTGCGAGTCGCAGCCTACCGAGCGTAAAAAGGTCATGGTTTTAGGCGGCGGCCCCAACCGGATTGGCCAGGGCATCGAGTTTGATTACTGTTGTGTGCACGCGGCGCTGGCTTTGCGCGACGATGGCTTTGAGACCATCATGGTCAACTGCAACCCTGAGACGGTTTCGACCGATTACGACACCTCGGACCGCCTGTATTTCGAGCCGCTGACACTTGAGGATGTGCTGGAGATTGTCGACAAGGAAAAGCCCTACGGCGTCATCGTTCAGTACGGCGGACAAACGCCGCTGAAGCTCGCACTTGGGCTGGAGGCGCAGGGCGTGCCGATCATCGGCACCAGCCCTGACATGATCGATGCCGCAGAAGACCGCGAACGCTTTCAAAAGCTGCTTCAGGAACTGGGCTTGCGCCAGCCACCCAATGCCACGGCACGCACCGAGGCCCAGGCTCTGGAAAAAGCGCAGGCGCTTGGGTATCCGCTGGTCGTTCGACCGAGCTATGTGCTGGGCGGGCGTGCCATGGAGATCGTGCACGATCAGCGTGACCTGGAGCGCTACATGCGCGAAGCGGTGAAGGTGTCGAACGATTCACCCGTGTTGCTCGATCGCTATCTGAACGACGCGATTGAGTGCGACGTGGACTGCGTGCGTGACGCACAGGGCAACACCGTGATTGGTGGTGTGATGGAGCATATTGAGCAGGCCGGTGTGCACAGCGGCGACTCGGCCTGTTCACTGCCACCTGATAGCTTGTCGGCGCAGACGGTGGCCGAGATCAAGCGCCAGACCGCAGCCATGGCCGGTGCGCTTAACGTGGTGGGCCTGATGAATGTGCAGTTCGCGGTTCAGCACGTCGATGGCCTTGATCTGATTTTTGTGCTCGAGGTCAATCCACGCGCCTCTCGAACCGTTCCTTTTGTCAGCAAGGCCACAGGCGTGCAATTGGCCAAAGTGGCGGCGCGCTGCATGGTTGGGCAAAGCCTTGCATCTCAAGGCATCACGCGAGAGGTGAACCCGCCGTATTTCAGCGTCAAAGAAGCAGTTTTCCCTTTTGTGAAGTTTCCGGGTGTGGACACCATCTTGGGGCCAGAGATGAAATCGACTGGTGAGGTGATGGGCGTGGCACCGACCTTCGGCCAGGCATTTGTGAAGTCGCAGATGGGTGCGCAGGTGCGCTTGCCCAAGGCAGTCGATGAATCCGGCAGGCCTAGCGGCAAGGTGTTCTTGTCGGTCAAGAACAGTGACAAGGTGCGTGCGGTCAAGGTGGCGCAAGGCCTGGTGGACCTCGGCTTTGCTTTGGTAGCCACCCGCGGGACGACAGCGGCGATTCGCGCCGCGGGTATTGAATGCGAGGCGGTCAACAAAGTCGCTGAGGGCCGCCCCAACGTGGTGGACCTGATCAAAAATGGTGACATCGCGCTGGTGATCAACACCGTGGAAGAGCGTCGCAACGCGATTGTGGACTCGGGCTATATTCGGACATCATCGCTGGCCGCGCGTGTGACCACATTCACCACCATCTCAGGCGCTGAAGCCGCAGTCGAAGGCATGCGTGACATGGACCATCTTGACGTGATCTCGGTACAGGAGATGCACGGCATGATCAAAGCGGCCTGAGCGCAGGCGAGCTGCCGCCTGGGACCCTGCGCGACGCTTCGCGGCATAATGGAGCCCTTCCGCCGGACGATACCGTTCGGCGGTTTCAATTTGTACGGCGAATTTGTTCGGAGTTGCTGGTGGCGACCCTACCCATTACCAAACGTGGCGCAGAGATCCTGAAGTCAGAGCTGCACAAGCTCAAGTCGATCGAGCGGCCGGCGGTCATCAATGCGATTGCAGAGGCACGTTCGCAGGGTGATCTGAGCGAGAACGCCGAATACGACGCCGCCAAAGAAAAGCAAGGCTTTATCGAAGGGCGTATTCAGGAACTCGAGGGTAAGCTCTCTAATGCCCAGATCATTGACCCCTCGGTGCTTGATGCCGGCGGGCGCGTGGTTTTTGGTGCAACCGTCGAGCTCGAAGATGAAGATTCTGGCGAGAGGGTCACTTATCAAATCGTGGGGGAGGACGAGGCCGACATCAAGCTCAGCCTGGTCAACATCAACAGCCCGATTGCGCGCGCACTGATCGGCAAAGAGCAGGGCGATGTCGCCGAGGTGCAGGCGCCTGGTGGCGTGCGGCATCTTGAAGTGGTCGCCGTTCATTACCGCTGAATGAAGAACCTGGCGTGGTCGCTCGCGCCCTGGGTCGGGGCACTGTGGTGGGGTAGTTTGTGCGCCGTGGGGTTCTGGGTGGTACCGCTGCTTTTTCAGTCGCTACCCACGGCCTACATGGCAGGCAAAACCGCGGCCGTTTTGTTTCAGGCGCAGTGCATCGTCAGCCTGCTATGCGGCGCATTCTTGTTGCTGGTGGAGGCACGTGATGCGCGCGCTGGCCGCGCGATGGCCCGTGGGTTCATTTTGCTGGGCATGATCTGTGCGTTGTTGCTGGAGTTTGCCGCGTCGCCACGCATTCAGGCGCGCGAAAACCTGGCTTTCTGGCACGCCGCAGGAACCCTGTTTTACGCGCTTCAGTGCCTGAGCGCAGGTGTGGTGTTCTGGCGTTTGATGCGGCGCGGCTCGGTGCGCTGACATCGTGGTCTGACCTTAGCCGGACTGGCGCTTTTTCACGCTCACAGCTTTGGGCTTGGCGCGTTTGATGCGCCCGCCTGATGTCAGGCGCTGGTTACCCAAAACGCGCAGGGTTTTTACCTCCGGTCTTTGCCCGCCTTTTTTGCTGAATTTAAGGACTTTCACGTCCTTCGGCGCCGCGCCGCGCTTGTCATCAACGGTTTTTTCTTTTTCCGGGATCGGCCGCCACAGGATGGCTAGTTTTCCGATGTGTTGAACCAGAGCTGCTTGTAAATCGTTGGCGAGCTGCTGACAGAGCTGTTCGCGCGCGGCGCGATCGTCAAGGTGCAGGCGAACTTTGATCAGGCCGTGCGCGTCAAGGGCGGCATTGATTTCGCGCAGTACGGCAGCGCTCATGCCCTCGGCACCAACCATTACGACCGGATCAAGATGATGCGCCTGCGCGCGCTGTTCGCGCCGCTGTGCAGAAGATAATGTGATGGCAGACATGGTCACATTATCGACCAGGGCAGAGAGCATGGCAGCAGGAAAATCAGGAAGCAAGGTCAACCGCGCGTGGCTTCACGACCATGTGAACGACCCATACGTCAAACTGGCGCAAAAAGACGGCTATCGGGCCCGGGCTGCGTACAAGTTGATGGAAATCGATGAGTCCCTGCACTTGCTCAAACCCGGGCAGCTTGTTGTTGATCTGGGCTCCACGCCGGGCGCCTGGAGCCAGTATGTGCAGCGAAAGCTCTTTGCGCAGCGAAAGCCCGAGGCGGGCTCTCCTGCCGGGGCTGGTCGTGTGATTGCACTGGACATACTACCCATGGAGCCCATTGAAGGTGTGGAGTTCATCCAGGGTGATATCCGCAGCGACGAGGTGCTGGCCGAATTGACCGAGCGACTGCACGGGCAGCAGCTGGACCTGGTGCTATCGGACATGGCGCCCAATCTGTCTGGCGTGGCGGCAACGGATGCGGCGCGAGTTGAGCTGCTGATCGAACTGGCGCTTGATTTCGCCACGCAACACCTCAAGCCCGAGGGGGCTTTGGTCGCCAAGGTGTTTCACGGCGCCGCCTACGAGACGCTGTTCAAGCAGTTTTCGAAGGCCTTTCGGGTCGTCAAGCGCATCAAGCCCAAGGCCTCCCGGGGCCGTTCAGCCGAAACCTTTTTGGTGGGCCAGGGTTTGCGAGCCGGCTGAAACCCTTGCGCTGCTTGTGGCAAAAGCGAGATTTGCGGCTGTTGCGCCGGGGCCTCGTCCTAAAATGGGCGCATCGGGTGCCAGGGCTGCTGGCGCGCGCTGACGGGAGTGCAAGTTGAACAATCAGTGGTTTTCAAAAATCGCGGTATGGCTGGTGATCGGCATGGTGCTGTTCACCGTTTTTAAGCAGTTTGACACGCGCCCGGGTTCTGGCGCGAGCTACATCGGCTATTCGGATTTTCTTGACGAGGTACATGCCCGTCGTATCAAGAGCGCCCTGATTCAGGAAGGGCCGAGTGGTACCGAGATCGTGGCCATCACCACCGATGAGCGCAAGGTGCGCACGACCGCGACCTATCTGGACCGTGGTCTGGTCGGTGATTTGATTGACAACGACGTCAAATTCGACGTCCGTCCGCGCGAAGAAAGCTCTTTGCTCATGACCTTGCTGGTCAGCTGGGGTCCGATGCTCTTGCTGATCGGGGTGTGGATTTATTTCATGCGGCAAATGCAAGGCGGCGGCAAGGGTGGCGCGTTCAGTTTTGGCAAAAGCAAGGCGCGCTTGCTCGATGAAAGCAGCAATCTGGTGACCTTTGCCGATGTGGCGGGCTGTGATGAGGCCAAGGAAGAAGTCAAGGAAGTGGTTGACTTCCTCAAGGACCCGTCCAAGTTTCAGAAACTAGGTGGCCGCATTCCGCGCGGCCTGCTGCTGGTGGGCCCGCCCGGAACCGGCAAGACCCTGCTGGCCAAGAGCATCGCTGGTGAGGCCAAGGTGCCGTTTTTCAGCATTTCCGGCTCAGACTTCGTGGAAATGTTTGTCGGCGTTGGCGCCTCCCGGGTGCGCGACATGTTTGACAACGCGAAGAAAAACGCGCCCTGCATCATCTTTATTGATGAAATCGACGCCGTCGGGCGTCAGCGCGGCGCCGGCCTTGGTGGCGGTAATGACGAGCGCGAGCAGACCCTGAATCAGATGCTCGTCGAGATGGACGGCTTCGAGACCAATGTCGGCGTGATCGTAGTAGCCGCGACCAATCGACCGGATATTCTCGATTCGGCTTTGCTGCGCCCCGGGCGTTTTGACAGGCAGGTGTTCGTGACATTGCCCGATATTCGTGGCCGCGAGCAAATTCTCAATGTGCACATGCGCAAGGTGCCCCTGAGTACCGACGTCAACGCTGCCGTCATTGCGCGCGGAACGCCGGGCATGAGCGGTGCCGATCTGGCCAATTTGTGTAATGAGGCAGCATTGATGGCCGCGCGGCGCAACGCACGCACGGTTGAGATGCAGGATTTTGAGAAGGCCAAGGACAAGATCCTGATGGGGCCTGAGCGCAAGAGCATGGTCATGCCTGAGGCCGAGCGACGCAACACGGCTTATCACGAAGCGGGGCACGCGATCATCGGCAAGCTGCTGCCCAAGTGCGATCCGGTGCACAAGGTCACCATCATCCCGCGCGGCCGTGCCCTCGGTGTGACCATGAGCCTGCCCGAGCAGGACCGCTACAGCTACGACAAGGAGTACATGCTCAACCAGATCAGCATGCTGTTTGGTGGACGCATTGCCGAGGAAGTGTTCATGAACCAGATGACCACCGGTGCGAGCAATGACTTCGAGCGCGCCACGCAGATCGCGCGTGACATGGTCATGCGCTACGGTATGACGTCCGCGCTGGGACCCATGGTGTACGCCGAAAACGAGGGCGAGGTTTTCCTGGGTCGCTCGGTCACCAAAACTACTAACATGAGCGAAGAGACCATGCGCAAAGTTGACGCCGAGGTGCGCCGCATCATCGACGAACAATACGCCCTGGCACGACGCCTGATCGAAGAACACAGTGACCACATGCATGCCATGGCCAAAGCGCTGCTCGAGTGGGAAACCATCGACACCGAGCAGATTGACGACATCCTGGCTGGCAAGGAGCCACGCCCACCCAAAGACTGGTCGCCGCGCACGCCAGCGGCTGGGCCAGATGGTGGCAGCGGCGGCGCGCCGGCCGTCAAGCCAGATGCCTCGCCCACAGCGGCATGAGGCAAAGGGAGAAAGCAGCGGGGCTCAAGCCCCGCTTTTTTTGGGTATCCCGTTCTGAGGCTGCCCCGTGAACCATCGCTTTTGGCAAACCAGCCGTTTTCGGATTGACCTGAAACGCCCCCAAGTGATGGGTATTGTCAACCTCACCCCCGACTCTTTTTCGGACGGTGGACTCGATGGCAGTGTGCTTGAGAGCCTGCGCCGCTGTGAGCAATTGCTTGCCAAGGGTGCTGACCTGCTGGATTTGGGCGCTGAATCAAGCCGACCAGGCGCCCAAGCGCTGGATGCGCAGCAGGAGCTGGCGCGACTGCTTCCAGTCCTGAAAGACGCGGTTAGCCTGGGCGTGCCGATTTCGGTTGACACCTACAAGCCCGCGGTGATGCAGGCTGCACTGGACCTGGGTGCAGACATCATCAACGACATATGGGCGCTGCGCTGGCAAGAACCCGGCGGCTCTAGCGCCGAAGAGGTGTTGGCTCAGCACGGCCGCTGCGGCGTGTGTTTGATGCACATGCATCTGGAGCCGCAGACCATGCAGCTCGCACCGATGAAGGGCTCTGTGCTTGCGCCCGTGCTCAGCTTTTTGCAGGGCCGCGCCGAAGCTGCCCAGGGCGCTGGCATTGGCTGCGAGCGTCTGGCCATCGACCCCGGTATCGGATTTGGCAAAACCGTCGAACAAAATTTTGAGCTGCTGGCTGATCAGTCGGCTTTGCTTGCAGCTGACCTGCCCTTGGTGGTGGGCTGGTCGCGCAAGTCCTCTTTAGCGGGCATGAGCGCGAAGCCGCAGGCCCTGGCGGCTAATGAGCGGCTGGTGCCCAGCGTGGTGGCCGCGGTGCTGGCGGTGCAGCGCGGGGCCAGTGTGGTGCGCGTGCACGATGTCGGCGAGACCGTGCAGGCACTCAGGACGCTTGAGCGTGCTCGATAATCAGCGTAGCGCGCTGGTGGGGAGGCGCTGCAGCCAGCGTAAAAGGTGACTATGAGCAGACAATATTTTGGGACCGATGGCATTCGCGGCACGGTGGGGCACGCGCCCATCACGCCTGACTTTGTGCTTCGCCTGGGACATGCGGTTGGCCGGGTGCTCAAGCGCCCGCACCGGGACGCCACCGTACTTATCGGCAAGGACACCCGTATTTCAGGCTATATGCTGGAGAGCGCGCTGGAAAGCGGCTTGAATTCAGCAGGTGCGAATGTGGTACTGCTCGGCCCGGTGCCCACCCCGGCAGTGGCCTACCTGACCCGCGCCCAACGCGCCCATCTCGGTATTGTCATCAGCGCCAGCCACAACCCGTTTGCCGACAACGGCATCAAATTTTTCAATGCGCAAGGTAGCAAGCTGCCCGATGCCTGGGAGCTCGAGGTTGAGGCTGCGCTGGCTGAGCCGCCGCAATGGGTTGATGCGGCCGGGCTGGGTCGCGCGCGCCGGCTTGACGATGCGGCCGGGCGCTATATCGAGTTTTGCAAAAGCACGTTTGCCAATGAGCTCAGCCTGCGCGGCATGCGCATCGTGGTGGATGCAGCGCACGGGGCGGCCTATCAGATCGCACCCCTGGTTTTTCACGAGCTCGGTGCCGAAGTGGTTGCGATCGCCTGCGAGCCTGACGGCTTCAACATCAATCAGGCCGTGGGTGCAACCCACCCAGAGGCGCTGGTGCAAGCGGTTCGCACGCACAAGGCGGACCTGGGCGTCGCGCTAGACGGTGATGCAGACCGCCTGCAAATCGTCGACGCATCCGGGCGGCTCTTTAACGGCGATGAACTGCTTTATCTGCTGGCGCTGGACCGACTTAACCAAGGGCAGTCGCTGCCCGGTGTGGTGGGTACCTTGATGAGCAATATGGCTGTTGAGCTCGCGCTCAAGGCCAAAGGCGTGGACTTTGAGCGCGCCAAGGTGGGTGACCGTTATGTGCTTGAAGCGCTCGAGCAGCGTGGTTGGTTGCTGGGCGGCGAGAGCTCTGGCCATCTGCTGGCACTGGACAAACACACCACGGGCGACGGTCTGATCTCGGCTCTGCAGGTGCTGCAGACCATGGTGCGTAGCCAGAAAAGCCTGGACCAGCTGCTCGGCGGTGTGCAGCTGTTCCCACAGACCATGATCAATGTGCGCATCGCACCGGGCTTGGACTGGCAGGCACATCAAGGCTTGCAAGCCCAGAGCAAAGCAGTGCGCCAGCAGCTTGGTGATGCGGGCAGGGTGCTGATCCGCCCCAGCGGCACTGAGCCTTTGCTGCGCGTGATGGTCGAGGCGCGTGATGCCGAGCAGGCCAGCGTTTGTGCGCGTCAAATTGCCGACGCGTTGGGCGCCTGAGGCGTGCGCATCTTCCCAGCGGATTACCACAACAATGCGCACATGGCAGCACTGCTTGCGCTGCTCGACGCCTACGCGCGCGATCCCATGGGTGGTGGCAAAAGCTTGTCGGCAGAGGCGCTTCGCGATTTGCCCCAGGCCTTGCGGGGGCGTGCGCAGCTCTTCAGTGTTTTAGCCATCGACGAGGTCGGCGGGCCGGCAGGCCTGGTGAATTGCGTCGAGGGATTTTCCACCTTCGCCTGCAAGCCTTTAATCAATGTACACGACGTGGTGGTTTTGCCGGCGTTCAGAGGGCAGGGTCTGGCCGGGCGCATGCTCGAGAGGGTGGATGCCATGGCGCGTGCGCGTGGGGCCTGCAAGCTCACGCTCGAAGTGCTCAGTGGCAACGCAGCCGCCATCAAGGCTTACCGGCGTTTTGGTTTTGACAACTACCAGCTAGACCCCGAGGCAGGCCATGCCCTGTACCTGCAAAAATGGCTCAGCGCTGGCTGATACCTTGCTCATACGCTGGCGGATGCTGTGCGCAGGCCTGGTCTTTGGCCGCTTTGCGGTGGTATCCGGCGTACAGGGCTTGCTTGAACTTCTAGTCAAACCAAGAGCCCTGCACCCTCGCGTTGAGCAAGCGACCTCAGACTAGTTGCCCGGTAAACGCTGGCCGTCGGCGCCGATCACCGCCTGACCGTCCTCTTTGGTGAATGCGCCGCGTTGCGGGGCGTTGAGGATGTCTAGCACTATTTCTGAGGGGCGGCACAGGCGTGTTCCCAGCGGCGTGACCACGATCGGCCGGTTGATCAGGACCGGGTGCCGGAGCATGCAATCCATCAAATCATCATCAGACCAGTGGGGCTGGCCCAGACCCAGGTCATCGTAGGGCGTGCCTTTCTGTCGCAACAGGTCGCGCACCGACACCCCCATGGCTTTGATCAGCCCCGTCAACTCCTCGCGCGTGGGCGGTGTTTGCAGGTAGTGCACGATGCGGGGTTCGACGCCGGTGTTGCGGATGAGTGCGAGCACGTTTCGTGACGTGGCGCATTGTGGGTTGTGGTAAATCGTGACGTTCATAGCGTGCCCGACGATGGAGTTGAAGGCAGGATCATGGACTGCAGCAGGCCATGGCGCAGTCCGGCGTTGGTGTGAATCAAGTTCCGAATGCCCAGTACATCCATAAAAGCGCGCAGCAAACTCAGGCCACCGCCAATGACAGGCCTACGATCCTCGCGCAAGCCTGGCAGATTCAGATGGTCCTGGTGACCCGCGAGCAGGAGTTCGGTTGAGAGCCACTCCAGTGCTGCCGGCGTGATCTGTCTGGCATCCCAACCGTTTTGCGCAAGAACATCAATCACGGCATTGACGGTGCCTGCTGCACCGTAGGCCAGGTCCCACTGCGGCTGTTTTGTCAGATCGATCTGTTGTTTAATCAGTGTGCGAGCGGCGTTGTCCGCCTGCACAAAGGCTTGTGTGGTGAAACGCCCATCCGCAAAATAGTGCTGAGACCAGGCCACACTGCCCAGGGCGATCGATCGTAACCACTGCGCCTGCTTACCCTGGCCGATGATGATTTCACTGGAGCGGCCTCCGATGTCGAGCACCAGTCGGCGCTCATGGGGGACTTGGAGATCGCTGGCAACGCCGCGGTAAATCAGCTGCGCCTCTTGCTCGCCGGAGATCACGTCAATTGGGAAGCCCAGCAGGACCTGTGCGCGATCCAGAAAGGCATTTCGATTGCGTGCTTCCCGCAGGGTTTGTGTGGCCACGGCGCGAACCTGGTGTGCGCCGAAACCCTTCAGACGCCGCCCAAAGCGCTCCAGACAATCCCAGGCGCTCTGCATGGCCTCTGGTGTCAGGTCGCCCTGCGCATCAAGTCCACCGCCCAGGCGTACCGTTTCTTTGAAGTAGTCGCTGCGCTCAAAGCCCTGCGCGCTGGGCTGGCCGATTTCCAGGCGGAAACTATTGGACCCCAGGTCCACAGCGGCCAACGAGTGTGTCAAGGTCATGGTCAGTGTGCAGCCCGAACGCCCTCAGCATAGCACCCTAAAAAGAGTGGTCTGGCACGCTGCCAGGCACTGTGTTGGTGCAAGAGCATCCATTTTTTTGACCTGTTTTTGATGTTTTGTCACAGCGCTGTCACACAAGCTTCCTACAGTGAGGTCTGGCCTGCCCAAGCAGGCACTGCGATAGTGAAGTAAATCGACTACATAGGAGGATGTGTGATGTCATCAAAAAGTATTTCGGCGACCTTGGCCCTGGCGGCTTTTGGTCTGGGTCTGTCTGCGGCGCAGGCTCAGCAAATCACTGGCGCGGGTGCGAGCTTTCCAGCGCCGCTGTATGCCAAGTGGGCGGCGGCTTACAACAAGGCCACTGGAGTACGGGTGAATTACCAGTCTGTGGGATCTGGCGCTGGCATCAAGCAGATTGATGCCAAAACTGTTGACTTTGGCGCATCGGACATGCCGCTGACCGACGAGGTGCTGGCGAAAAAAGGGCAGTACCAGTTTCCAACCGTCATTGGCGGGACCGTGCCGGTGATCAATATCAAGGGCGTGAGCGCCGGTCAAATGAAGCTTGACGGCCAGGTGCTCGCCAATATTTACCTGGGCAAAATTAAAAAATGGAGCGACCCGGCGATCCTGGCACTCAATCCTGATCTGAAACTGCCGGACGCCGCCATTGCCGTGGTGCGCCGTGCTGATGGCTCAGGCACGACTTTCAATTTCACCAACTACCTCAGCCGCGTGAGTGAAGAATGGAAAAGCAAGGTCGGCGAGGGCACAGCCGTGAACTGGCCGGTTGGCGCCGGTGGCAAGGGCAACGAGGGTGTTGCGGCCTTTGTCGCCCGACTCCCCAATTCAATCGGCTATGTGGAATACGCTTACGTGAAGCAAAACAAAATGACCTTCACGCTCCTGAAGAACAAGGACGGGCAGTTCGTCGCGCCCACGGCGGCTGCCTTCAAGGCCGCTGCTGCTGGCGCGGACTGGAGCAAGTCGTACTACCAACTGATTACCAATCAGCCTGGCAAGGACGCCTGGCCGATTTCAACCGCAACCTTTATTCTGATGCATCAAAAGCAGGACAAACCGGCCAATGCCACCGAGGTCTTTAAGTTCTTTGACTGGGCATTCAGTGGCGGCGATGCAATGGCTGCGGGGCTGGACTATGTCGCGCTACCTGACAGCCTGATCGCCACCATCCGCGGTACCTGGTCCAAAACAGTGGACGCCAGCGGCAAGCCTGTGCCCTTGAAATAAGCGTGGATCGGGCGGCGCTCGGGACGCCCCTGCGCGCGCGCGAAAACCCACTACACTGAATAAGCCTTGTCCTGATGCACGACACGCTTGCATTAAGCCCTGGCGCCAGTCTTTTTTCATAGCACCGCATGCTGCGTTCCGGACCTGTTCTAGACCATTTGTTTGGATGGCTTGCCAAGGCCGCAGCCGTGCTCACGCTGGCGATTTTGCTGGCTATTCTGGCCTCGCTGACTCTGAACGCCTGGCCGGCGATCGAGAAATACGGCCTTGGATTTTTTGCCAGCGCCGTTTGGGACCCGGTTCAGGAAGAGTTTGGCGGCCTGGTGATGATTTACGGCACCTTGATGACCAGCCTGATTGCACTGGTGATCGCAGTGCCTGTGAGTTTTGGGATCGCCGTATTTCTGACCGAGCTCTCGCCGGCTTGGCTCAAGAGGCCGCTGGGCACGGCTATTGAGTTGTTGGCTGCGATTCCTTCCATTGTGTATGGCATGTGGGGCTTGCTGGTTTTTGGCCCGATTTTGGCCGCCTATGTCCAGCAGCCCTTGCAAGGCTTGTTTCAGGGCCTGCCGTTCCTGGAGGCTCTGGTTTCCGGGCCGCCCGTGGGCATTGGCATCCTGTCTGCCGGCATCATTCTGGCCATCATGATCATTCCCTTTATCGCGGCGGTGATGCGTGATGTCTTTGAGGTGACGCCTACCTTGTTGCGCGAGTCGGCCTATGGGCTTGGTGCGACCACCTGGGAGGTCGTCACCAACGTGGTTTTGCCCTACACCAAGTCGGGCGTCATTGGCGGGATCATGCTCGGCCTGGGGCGCGCGATCGGCGAAACCATGGCGGTGACCTTTGTCATCGGCAACTTCAACCAGCTCGATTCCTTGAGCCTGTTTCAGGCCGCCAACAGCATTACCTCGGCGTTGGCCAATGAATTTGCCGAAGCCGGTGCCGGCCTGCACCAGGCGTCGCTGATGTACCTGGGCCTGGCGCTGTTTTTCATCACCTTTGTCATCCTCAGCCTGTCCAAACTGCTCTTGCATCAACTCAAAAAGCAGGAGGGCAGCAAGTCATGAGTACGCTGCGCGTGCAGGATCTGGCAGGCGCTGAGCGCGGTCGCTTGCAGGTTTATGCGCGTCGCAAGCGCATGAATTACCTGGCTTTAGCGCTGTCGATGATGGCCATGGCCTTTGGCCTGTTCTGGTTGATCTGGATTTTGTTTGAAACCATTCGACTGGGCCTGGGCGGCCTGAGTTGGGCCGCTGTGACTGAGATGACGCCGGCGCCGAACGAGGCAGGCGGGCTGGCCAATGCGATCTATGGCTCTTTCCTGATGGTTGCGCTGGCAACGCTGGTTGGCACCCCGATCGGCATCATGGCAGGCATTTATCTGGCTGAATACAGAAGTAAAGGTCTCTTGGCGGTGACGACGCGTTTCGTCAATGACATATTGCTCTCTGCACCGTCGATCGTGATTGGTCTTTTCGTCTATGCGGTGGTGGTGGCGCAATTCAAGTCTTTTTCTGCCTACGCCGGCATTGTGGCGCTGGCCCTGATTGTGATTCCCGTGGTCATCCGCACCACAGAGAACATGTTGCAGCTGGTGCCACCGGGTTTGCGCGAAGCCGCCTATGCGCTGGGAGCGCCGAAGTGGCGAGTCATCATGAGCATCACCTTCAGGGCGGCTCGCTCGGGCGTGGTCACTGGTGTGCTGCTGGGTGTTGCCCGCATCGCCGGTGAGACTGCTCCCTTGTTGTTCACGGCCCTGAGCAACCAGTTCTGGACCTCGCAGTTGAGTGAGCCGATGGCCAGCCTGCCGGTGACGATTTTCAAGTTTGCGATGAGCCCGTATGAAAACTGGCAGAGTCTGGCCTGGGCGGGTGTCTTCATCATCACCATGGCCGTGCTTGGCCTGAATATTGTTTCGCGACTGATCACCAGACGCCAGCACTGAGCTCGTAGATCCTGATACCCGCATCGACCTTAGCCAAGATCATGACAGCTGACAACACCGACCCGCCCAAGGCCAAGATTTCGGTCAAGAACCTGGACTTTTTTTACGGCAAATTTCATGCCTTGAAGAACATCAACCTGGAGGTGCCAGAAAAGCGCGTCACGGCCTTCATCGGGCCCTCGGGCTGTGGTAAGTCGACCTTGTTGCGTGTTTTTAATCGAATGTATGAGCTCTATCCCGAGCAGCGCGCGCAAGGCGAGGTCATGCTCGATGGTGAGAATCTGCTGACCAGCAAAAAAGATGTGGCTTTGCTACGGGCCAAAGTCGGTATGGTGTTTCAAAAGCCGACGCCGTTTCCGATGTCGATTTACGACAACATTGCCTTTGGGGTGAAATTGTTCGAGTCACTCAAGGCTTCGGACATGGAAGAGCGGGTCGAGTGGGCCTTGCGCAAGGCAGCGCTTTGGACCGAGGTCAAGGACAAGCTCAAGCAAAGTGGTTCGAGTCTGTCGGGTGGTCAGCAGCAGCGCCTGTGTATTGCACGTGGCATTGCGATCAAGCCCGAGGTTTTGTTGCTCGATGAGCCGTGCTCGGCCCTCGACCCCATCTCAACAGCCAAGATTGAAGAGCTGATCACCGAGCTCAAGAGCGACTACACGGTGGTGATCGTGACCCACAACATGCAGCAGGCTGCGCGTTGCAGCGACCACACGGCCTATATGTACCTCGGTGATCTAATCGAATTTGGTGATACCGAGCAAATGTTTTTCAAGCCGTCGCGCAAGGAGACCGAGGACTACATCACCGGGCGCTTCGGCTGATGCCGGCGCATCTGATGCGGTCTGTCAGTTGGAAACGATTTTTTGAGGGGATTGAAAGTGCCAGCCAAACATTTATCTACGCAGTTTGACAGCGAGCTCAGCGCGGTCTCAACCCGCGTCATGGAGCTTGGCGGATTGGTCGAGTCGCAGATTCAAAAAGCGATCTATGCGCTGTCTCACTTCAGCCTCGAAGTAGCCAACGAGGTCACAGCCAATGAACCGACCGTCAATGCCATGGAGGTCGATATCGATCGCGAGCTCTCCAGCATCATTGCCAGGCGCCAGCCCACGGCGGTGGATTTGCGTTTGCTGATGGCGATTTCAAAAGCGACGGCAAACTTGGAGCGCGTCGGTGATGAGGCAGAAAAGATTGCGCGCATGGTTCGCTCTATTCTTGAGCACGCCGCCCCGCGCTCCCTGCCTTCGACGGATTTGCAAATCGTGGGCGATATGTCCGCTGCTTTGCTGCGCAAGGCTCTGGATGCCTTTGCTCGTCTTGATACCAATGCGGCACTCTTGATTCTGAAGGAAGACGACTTGATCGACAAAGCTTTTGATGGCTTTGTGCGCAAGCTGATCACCTACATGATGGAAGACCCGCGTACCATTTCGGCGAGCCTGGACCTCCTGTTCCTGGCCAAGGCGATCGAGCGCATCGGCGATCACGCTAAGAACATCGCCGAGCTGATCATCTACATTGTCAAAGGTGCGGATGTGCGTCACACGTCCATGGAGAACATCGAGTCGGCTGTGCGATGAATCAACTGCCGTCGGTTCTGGTGGTCGAAGACGAGCCCGGGATTGCGGAGCTGATCATGGTGAATTTGCGTCACAGCGGCTTTCGGCCGATCTGGGCGGCGAGCAGTCAGGCCGCGCAAGCCATGCTCGAGGCTGAGTTGCCTGATGTGATCTTGCTGGACTGGATGTTGCCAGGTGAAAGCGGCTTGTCCATGGCGCAGCGTTTGCGGCGCAGCCCACGCACGAAATCAGTGCCCATTTTGATGCTCACCGCTCGCGTCGATGAAGCTGACCGTGTGGCGGGGCTGGATGCTGGCGCCGACGACTACATTGCCAAGCCGTTTTCCCCGCGTGAGTTGCTGGCGCGCATTCGCGCGGTGCTGCGCCGTCGCGCTCCACAGGACGAAACAGTTCTGTTGGAATGGGGTGACTTGACGCTGGATGAGCCCGGCTTTCAGTTGCGCTGCGATGGACGTGCGATCAAGCTCGGCCCGATTGAGTTCAAGCTGCTGGCCTGCCTGATGCGCCAGCCCGCGCGGGTCTTCAGCCGGCGTCAATTGCTGGACAAAGTCTGGGGTGGTGACAGCGCTATTGAAGAACGCACAGTGGACGTGCACATCAAGCGCCTGCGCGAAGGCCTGGGCGACGCGGCGAGCGCGGTGGAAACCGTGCGGGGCGTGGGTTACCGCATGGCCGAGCTGGGCGGACACTGAGGCTGCTTGCCATGGAGCTTCGATTTGTTGCCATGGTTTTGAGTTGCCTGGTGGGCGGCTTGCTGCTGCGGTGGGTGGCGCCGGCCAGTGCGACGTCTGCATTTGCCTGGACTGGCGCTTTTTTGGGCCTGTTGGCCTGGTTTGTGTGGGACCAGGGGCAGCTCAATCGCCTGCAAAACTGGCTGAGTGCGGTAGAGACCGAGCGTGATCCGCCGTCGCTGGGCCCGTGGGGCGAATTGAGCGCTCGGATTCGCCGCCTTTTGCGAAACCGTGACCGCGTGATTGAGGACGAGCGACATCGTTTACAGGAATTTTTGTCGGCGCTGCAGGCATCGCCCAACGGTGTGATGTTGCTCAACGAGCAAGACCGCATTGAGTGGTGCAACCAGACCGCAGCCAGTCACTTTGGACTCGATGTGGAACGTGACATGCAACAGGCTGTTGGCAACTTGGTGCGTGAGCCTGGCTTCGCCAACTATCTGGCGCGGCGCAATTTTTCCCAGGCGGTGTTGATGTACGGCCGGCGCAGTACCCCGAGTAAGCCCGTGCGTCTGTCGGTGCAACTGCATCCTTACGGGCAGGGTCGGGCGCTGTTGCTGTCCATTGATGTGACGGCGCTGGAGCAGGCGGAGTCCATGCGCCGAGAGTTTGTGGCCAATGTCTCGCACGAGATTCGCACGCCGCTGACCGTTCTGTCTGGTTTTGTCGAGACCTTGCAGGACCTTGAGCTTGAGCCCGCTGAGCGGCGCAGCTATATCGCTTTGATGGCCCAGCAAACCGAGCGCATGCAGACACTGGTGGCTGACTTGTTGATGCTCTCGCGGCTGGAGGGAAGCCCGGCGCCAGCAGCGACGGAGTGGACGTCCACTTCAGAATTGATGCGGCAGCTCGAGCAAGATGCCTGGGCCTTGTCACATGTGATGGGGGCACACACGGCGCAAAGCCTGGACTTTCGCTGTGAATTTGATGGTGCCCTGGCGGGTTCGAACAGCGAGATCCGCAGTGCCATGGGCAATCTGGTCAGCAACGCGGTTCGCTACACGCCTGCCGGTGGACGTATTGAGGTTTTCATGGGCGCCGGTTCCGACGGCGGCTTGCTTTTTTCGGTCAAAGACACGGGCAGTGGCATTGCGCCTGAACATCTGGGGCGCTTGACCGAGCGCTTTTACCGGGTGGACCGAAGTCGTTCACGCGAAAGCGGGGGAACCGGCCTGGGGCTGGCCATTGTGAAGCATGTGGCACAACGCCATGGCGCCCACCTGGATATTGCCAGCACGGTGGGTAAGGGGTCCACCTTCACGCTGACCTTCCCGCCCCAGCGCGTCAGGGCTAGTGCAGACGCAGATCAGCGCCGGTAGACAAATAGCTTTTCGTCGCGACTGGCCGGGTGGCCAATGGTGGCCTGAAGCTGCCAGGTACTGGGCGCGCCATCCATGGGGCTGGCGAGGCCCGGCGCATTCACGATCAGCCAGGGGCAGGCTGATTCTGCTGACAAGGCTTGCATGCGGTAGTTGCCAATGGTTTGCAGGGCTGCGATCTGGCTTTGTTTGAGGCCCTGCATGGCAACGCAAGTCGTCGACGGGGCTATCAGGCCGCGCACTTGTGCGACCAAAGGCTGGTAAGAGCGGGCGTAGTCAAGCAAAGGCAGCCACAGCGTCATCAGCAACACCCAGCAGGTCACAGCGCCACCAGCGGGTAGCGCCAGGCTCTTCCAAAGCGCCGTGCGATGCCTGCCGATACGCCAGCGAATCAGACCCAGCCAGCTCAGGCTAGCAAAAATCGCCAGAAGTAACAGTACCCACGAAAACTCATGGACAAAGCCAGGCGCCAGCCGCGCGACATTGCGTGCCGGTTGAGCCGGCAAGCCTGTTTGCAGTGACAGCCAGACCGCCCAGATCACCACAGCACAGCCGGTAAAAAACAAGAGGGTGAACCAGTCGATTAAGGCGGCCACACTGCGCGAAAGCGTGGGTAATGCAAAGGCCGCGAGCGTCGCCATGGCGGGCAAGGCCAGCAGGAGACTTCGCTCGGACACTGGCGTGAACAGTGCGGCCAGGGTGCAGACCGCCACGAACCACAGCGGCAGCACCACATGGGCGCTGGCCTGCGGCCAGCGCACCCACTGGCGACGCCATTTCCATAACGCCCAAAGCGCTAGCGGCCCTGCTGGCCAGGTGAACCAGATCAGCAACTGCCCCCAGCGTCGCCATTCGTCAAGATCAATGGGGCCGCCATCGAGACGCCAACGCCACAGATCCAGCCCCTGGGCCAGGCCTGCCCCCAGCGCGGCCAGTGCCAGCAATGTCCAGGCGGCAACACCAGGACGGCCGGGATCGTCTGGTCCGACTGCGGGCAGGGCCAGATACATCAGGCCGGCGCCACCACCCAGCAAGACGCTCATGGTAGGCGCGCCAGACAAGGTCAGTGCGAGCAGGCTCAAGCCGGCCAGCACGCTGGCACCCAGATAGCGGTAAGGCATGGCGGCGACGGCATAGAACAGCGTCGCGCTTGCACAAAGCTGGGTTAGCGCAGGTGTTGATTCGTGGGACAGTTGGGCCAGCCCCAGGCAAGCCACACAGGCCAGCATGGCGCCGTCGGCCAGGGCGCGCGCGTAGTCAACTGGGTGGGCCTCTCCGCCAAAAGCGAAGGCCACAGGCCTGGCCCTGGGGCTTCTGGCCAGATGGTAGGCGCCGTACCAGACGGCGGCCAGTGTCAGCAAGAGCAGGCCCATGAAGGGCAGGCGTGAAGCAAATGCCGGTGCGATCCAGGGCGAGCCCAGCTTGATGGCCGCTGCTCCCAGCCAGTAGGGCAGCAGTGCGTCTGTCTCTGGTTGAATGTGCGCAAGCGTTGGCGCGATCCAGGATGACCGGCCGGCGGCGATATCGACCATCACGCCATAGGCGCTCAGGTCTGGGTTGCGCCAGGGCTCTCGCCCCAGAAAACCCGCCAGCACATAAGAGATGCAGCACAGCCACAAGGCCCAGCGCGGCAAGCGACGCACGGCATCTTGTGTGACGAGGGCTGGTGAGGGCTGGATCATGCGCGCTAACAAGGGGGCGGAAAAAAAGGCAGCTCGGCTCGCGCCGGCTGCCTTTGGCGCCGTGGTGTGTGCTTACTTGGCAGCAGTTTTGCCAAAGCGGTTACGGAAGCGCTCCACACGCCCGCCCATGTTGTCGACAGACTTCTGGGTGCCGGTGTAGAAAGGATGCGATTCGCTCGAGGTGTCGAGCTTGTACAAGGGCAACTCACGGCCGTCGTCGAGCTTGACCATTTCCTTGGTGCTCACGCAGGAGCGCGTCACGAACTGAAAACCGTTGGACAGGTCGTGAAACACCACTTCACGGTAGTTGGGGTGAATGCCTTCTTTCATGGAAACTCCGTCAGTTGCGCTAGCCGCGCGCGCCCTTGCACAAACCGATGTGCAATCCGAAGACGCCCGTACTTGACGCTCAAAACCCGCAATTATAGAAGATGCAAGCCGCCAAAAGGCCGCGACGGGCTCGGGGCGCATTAGCCGCCACGGCGCATCATGTCGAAGAATTCGCTGTTGTTTTTGGTGGCGCGCATTTGCTTGAGCACCATTTCCATGGCCTCAATCTCGTCCATGCTGTAGAGGAATTGACGCAGCACCCGGGTCTTTTGCAGGATTTCTGTTTGCAGCAAAAGCTCTTCGCGACGCGTACCGCTGCGATTGAGCTGGATCGACGGAAACACCCGCTTCTCATAGAGGCGGCGGTCAAGATGGATCTCGCTGTTGCCCGTGCCCTTGAATTCTTCAAAAATCACTTCGTCCAAGCGGCTGCCGGTGTCGATCAGGGCGGTGGCGATGATGGTGAGCGAGCCCCCTTCTTCAACGTTACGCGCTGCACCTAAAAAACGCTTGGGGCGCTGCAAGGCGTTGGCGTCCACACCGCCGGTCAGCACCTTGCCTGAGGAGGGAACCACGTTGTTGTAGGCACGCGCCAGACGGGTGATCGAGTCGAGCAGGATCACCACATCTTTTTTCAGCTCGACCAGGCGTTTGGCGCGCTCGATCACCATTTCGGCAACGTGCACATGTCGCGCGGCGGGTTCATCGAAGGTCGATGCAATCACCTCGCCACGGACCGTTCGCTGCATCTCGGTCACCTCTTCAGGACGCTCGTCGACCAGCAGGACCATCATGTGGCTGTTGGGGTAGTTGGCGCTGATGGCGTGGGCAATATGCTGCATCATCACGGTCTTGCCGCTTTTGGGCGGCGCCACCAGCAAGGCGCGCTGGCCTTTGCCAATCGGCGCGATCAGGTCAATGATGCGCCCGGTGATGTTTTCATCGCTTTTGATGTCGCGCTCCAGGCGCATTTGCTCTTTGGGAAACAGCGGCGTGAGGTTTTCAAACATCACCTTGTGTTTGTTTTCTTCCGGTCCACCACCATTGACTTTTTCCAGTTTGTTGAGCGCGAAATAGCGCTCGCCATCCTTCGGTGTGCGTACCTCGCCCTCGATCATGTCGCCTGTGTGCAGGTTGAAGCGGCGCACCTGGCTCGGGCTGATGTAGATGTCGTCGGTGGAAGCGGTGTAGCTGGTGTCTGGGCTACGCAAAAAGCCAAAGCCATCGGGCAGGATCTCGAGCACACCATCGGCAAAGATTTGTTCGCCGGCACGGGCGCGCTTTTTGATGATGGCAAACATTAACTCCTGCTTGCGCATGCGCCCGGTGTTTTCGATTTCCAGTTCCTCGGCTTGCTTGAGGACTTCGGACACATGCAGGGCTTTGAGTTCGTTGAGATGCATAGGATCGACCGCTTCGGATGGTGATGGGATCGCTGGGGGAGGGAGGTGGGACTGACCGGGGTCAGTCGCAAGGCCCGACGCTAGGGGCTGCTTCAGATCGTGCGTGCGTCTGAAGCTGGACTGAATTATGACAGGAAAAGACAGGGGTGGCGACCGGGCAGGTCGCCAGTGCTCAGGCCAGTTGCTGGTCGATGAAAGCGGTCAGTTGGGCTTTGCTCAAAGCGCCCACTTTGGTGGCGGCGAGTTCACCGTTCTTGAACAGCATTAAAGTTGGAATACCGCGAATGCCGAACTTAGCTGGAATTTCCCGGTTGTCGTCCACGTTCATCTTGGCGATTTGCAACTTGCCTTCGTAGGTGGAAGAGACTTCGTCAAGAATCGGCGCAATCATGCGGCACGGCCCGCACCATTCGGCCCAGTAGTCCACCAGAACCGGCACGCCCGACTTGAGGACGTCTTCCTCAAAAGTGGTATCGCTGATGTGTTTGATAAGTTCACTGGCCATCAAAGCTCCTGGTGAATAAGGGTAAGACAATAGAGGCCTCATTGTGACAGAAAGAGATTTGGCCCCGTGTTTGCGCCAAGCCCTTGGGTGTGATTGGGCGCAGGGCCGTGGTCTGTCGTTGCGACGGCGCGTGGCACTTTTATGACTCAAGCGACGAATCAAGACGAGACACCTGTCGGCTTAGGCGCAGTCGCTGTGATTGGCGCCGGGCCAGCCGGGCTGATGGCGGCCGAGGTGTTGAGCCAGGCCGGCGTGCAGGTTGATGTGTTTGATGCCATGCCCAGCGCGGGCCGCAAATTTTTGCTCGCGGGCATTGGTGGCCTGAACCTGACCCATGCCGAGCCCTTTGACGCTTTCAGCAAACGTTATGGCGAGCAAGCGGATGAGGTTGTGCGCTGGCTTCAGGCCTTTGATGCAGACGCCATTCGGGCCTGGGCGCTCGGTCTGGGTATTGAGACCTTCGTGGGTAGCTCGCGGCGGGTTTTTCCGCGCGATATGAAAGCTGCGCCGCTCTTGCGCGCCTGGTTGCATCGCCTGCGCCAACCTGCGCAAGGCCTGCCTGTGCGCTTTCACATGCGCCATCGATGGCTGGGTTGGGCTTCATCGACGCAGCAGTCTGGCGCTGTTCACGCTGATGCGGGTCAAGGCCTGCTCTTCGCTGGGCCAGCGGGTTCGCTTCGGGTGCAAGCCGCTTGCGCGGTGCTGGCGCTTGGTGGGGGCAGTTGGGCGCGACTGGGGTCAGACGGCCAATGGGTGCCGCTATTGGCCGAGCGCGGCGTGGACATCGCGCCCCTGCAGCCCTCGAATTGTGGCTTTGAGGTGTGCGCAGCGTGGAGCCCGTTTCTGCGTGAACGTTTTGCGGGCGCACCGCTCAAGTCAGTGGCTTTGCAGACGCCGGACCAACAGGGTGGGCTGTGGCGGCAAAAAGGCGAGTGCGTGCTTACCGACTACGGCCTGGAGGGCAGTCTAGTCTATGCCGCCTCGGGTTTGATTCGCGCTGCCATTGCGCGCCAGGGCCAAGCCAGCATCACGCTGGACCTGTTGCCGGACTGGACCGAGCAGCGCGTGGCGCAAGAAGTAGCGCACCCGCGCGGCTCGCGCTCCCTGAGCTCGCATCTGAAAAGCCGCATGCCGCTGGATGCGGCCAAGGTCGCCTTGTTGCATGAATGCTTGCCGCCGTCGCAGCGCAGTGACATGGCTGCGCTGGCCCGCGCGATCAAGGCCTTGCCTGTGCAGCTGGCGCGGCCCCGTCCGCTGGACGAAGCCATCAGCAGCGCGGGTGGTGTTCGCCAGACAGCCTTGGACGAGCACCTGATGCTGCAAAGTCTCCCAGGAGTGTTCTGCGCAGGCGAGATGTTGGACTGGGATGCGCCGACGGGCGGGTACTTGCTCAGCGCATGTCTGGCCAGCGGGCGACGTGCAGGTCAGGGTGTGTTGCACTGGCTCGGTCGGCCTGCCGCCAGCGTGGAACGGCGCTGACGCGCGCCCTGGTTGCAATCAGTCGTTTGGCAGATCGCCAGCGCCTGCCATCTGGCGGTGGGTAAACACGGTCAGTACCCCGGTGTAGCCATAAATTTGCTGGTGCGCAATTTCTCCGGCAGCGAAGAAGCCCACCAGGGGCACGTCACCCAGTGCACTGCGCACAATTTGCAGTTCTGCGCTGTCGCTGCCAAAGTGCGGGCCGCCGCGTCCTGCGCAGCTGATGTAGATGGCACCAGCCACGCCGCGTGCCAGGTGTGCGTTGGACTCGGCCGGTGTGCCTGCCAGCGCAGTGGCCACGGCCAGACTTTGTTCCTGAGGCTCGAGCATTTCCCGCACCTCTGCGCAAATGCGCCGAAGGTCAGCCCGCGCGGCCTGCGCGTCGCGCCGGCAAAAAGCCAGCGTCATGCCGGCTTGAACGGGCTGGGCAATGGCCACGCCTTTGCGCTGGGGGTCGAGCCCGATGATGTGTCGCACCCGCACCGAGTCGATGAAATGTCCGCTAGGGCCAACCAACTCGGTGACCTGTGCGCTGTTGTCGCCTGCAAGGTCTGCACCCAGGCCGACCAGGGTGGCACGAATCGCGGGCAGCGCCTCGGCCTCATCCAGGCTGACTTGCAGCGTCTTCAACAAGACATCCAGAGCAGGCTGTCCGTCCAGGGCGAGCACCAGGTTGTTGCGTGCCTCTGTCACCACCATGGCCGGGGCCAGTGGCAGACAGCCCTGTGTGATGCGTGAGGTGATGGCGACCTTGGCGTGGAAGGCTACGCCGCTGAGGCCCCCGTCGAAGACGCCACTGCTACGCCCCTGGCCAGGGATCGTGCCCTCGGCGCTGCTGGCGAACTGAAGGCTTCGCCCTCTGCTGGCGCTCAGCCCGCCAAAAACCTGCTGGCTGGCGGTGCGTTGGGCCAGTTCAACAATCAATTCACCCAGGTCGGGCGTGCTGGGATCGGCATGCACCAGGGCAGTTTGGGCACGAAAACTGGCCGGTAGGGGCGTGACGCCGGAAAACACCCGGTAGCTGCCCTGATCGAACTCGCACAGCATCAGCGCTAGCGCGGGCTCGTCAAAGTACTCCACGTTGTTGGAGGCGATGCCCACGCCTGTGGTCCCCACCCAGTCGGTGATTTCAGGCAACTCGGCGCCCAGGTAGGCCAGCAAGTCCTCGGCCTGGGCGGCAAAGTGATCGGTGATGTAAATCAGAGCCAGGGTGGGGCGTTGTGCGTAGTGCGGGCTGTCGAGTTGCGAGCGAAGTTGCGCGAGCACCAGACGCGCAGCCATCTCCCACTTCGGGTGTGTGGCGTGGCCGAACGGAAAGAGTGTCATGGTTGCTGCTTGAACACGTCACTCAGGCCTTGGGGCGCCTGGGTCTGGCTGCAGCTTTAGCGCTTTGACGCCGGCCTGTGGGCTTGGCGCTGGTGTTTTCTTCACGGCTCGGGGCTGCGTCCTGGCCTGCAGTTTTACCCAGATCGCTCAGGGTGGTGGCAGCGATTTGCTGGAACTGCCGGGTCAGTGCCGACCACATTTGGAGCGGGTCGACCGCTGGTGAGACGGCCGCTTCAGACGTCTGAGGCTTCTGGCCAGCTTTCGTTCGCTGCGTTTTGGCTGTGCTGCGAGTGGGGCCTTCCCGCGGGGCTGATGCGGTCTTGCTTGGCGCCGGGTCTGCCGCAGTCTCGGGCGGGTTCGGCTTGCCATCCGATTGGCTGCCAGGCATTTGAAACGCTTTGGCAACGTCGGCCATGTTGAGGTTCATGGTTTGCAGCGCAGCCAGCGTCATTTTCTGGACTTCCAGGGCCTGAACGGTTGCGGCCAGCGCTTTGGTGTTCTGGTCAAGCCAGTAATGCACAGTTTTGAGCTCGGCAATGCGCTTGTCCAGCTCCGCCGGGTCCAGGGTTGGTGCCACCCAGCTCGACAAGGGTGGGCTGCCCGCGCCAGATGAAACGCCGTTCTTGACCAGGTTTTGCAGAAAGTCAAAGCCCGGCGCGAACGGGTTGAAGCCAAAGGGTGGAGTCGTGCTGCTCATGGTCAGGATCCCGCAAAAGCTGTGACGTGCACAGCTTAACCGATACCCCGGGGCCGAGGCTGGCGCGAAGGTCTCAGTGGTTTTTGTGCCCGTCTGGCGCATGGGCGCCCGCGCTTGCTGAGGGCGCCTGACTCAGCACGGGAAGTTCCAGCGCTTGTGTGGACTCCTTGCCCTGGGCATTTTGGTACACCAGCGTGAGCGCCAGCTTCTGCCCCGGCTGCAACGAGGTTTTCAGGTCAAGCAACATGATGTGATAACCGCCGGGCTTGAGCTCGACAGCTTGCCCGGCGGGCAAACGCAGGCCACCCGGCACGGCGCTCATGCGCATCACGCCCTGGTCCATGGTCATCTGGTGCACCTGCGCGATCGCTACGGTACTGCGCACACCGACCAAACGGCTCTCGCTCGGCGCAGTGATGCGCATGAACGCGCCGGTGGCCATTTGCCCGGTGACGGTCGCGCGCACCCAAGCCTTCTCCACCCGCAAACCGGCGTTGGCGTGCAAAGTGGTCGAGGCCATCAACATCAAAAAGCCAATCAGCGTCTTCATAGGGTGGTCGAGCAAAACAAGGCTGTATTATGACGCGGTCCTTGCCAAGGTCCTGTCCGGCTGGCTCTTGGAAACTGATTAACATGGACGCATGACCAAAGAAAAAACGGTTTATGTGTGCAGTGAATGCGGTGGTGTCAGTCCCAAATGGTTGGGCAAATGTCCTGCCTGCAGTGCATGGAATACCCTCATCGAGTCGGTTAACGAGGCCACAGGTGCTGGCACCCGTAACCGCTTTGCGGCCTTAAGCCCCGGCTCCCAACTGACCGAATTGGGCCAGATCGAGGCGGTGGACATGGCGCGCACACCCACAGGCCATGAGGAACTCGACCGCGTGCTTGGTGGGGGCATGGTCGAGGGCGCCGTGGTGCTGATCGGCGGGGACCCGGGCATCGGCAAGTCGACTTTGTTGCTGCAGGCGCTCGATGCCTTGCAACGCAGTGGCCAGAAAACACTGTACGTGACGGGTGAGGAGAGCGGCTCGCAGGTGGCCATTCGGGCCAAACGCCTTGGCCTGGAGGGCTCGCGTGTGACGCTGCTTGCTGAGATTGGCCTGGAAAAAATCCTCGCGACCCTGCAACAGAACAAGCCTGATGTGGCGGTGATCGACTCGATCCAGACGGTTTACGCCGATCAACTGAGTTCGGCGCCAGGGTCGGTGGCTCAGGTGCGCGAATGCGCTGCACATTTGACGCGTCTGGCCAAGTCGCACGGCATCTCGGTGGTGCTGGTCGGCCATGTCACCAAAGAGGGCGCGCTGGCTGGCCCTCGGGTGCTCGAGCACATGGTCGACACGGTTTTGTATTTTGAGGGCGACACGCACAGCAGCTTTCGGCTGATTCGTGCCATCAAAAACCGCTTCGGCGCGGTCAACGAAATCGGCGTCTTCGCCATGACCGACAAGGGGCTCAAAGGTGTGAGCAACCCCAGCGCGATTTTCTTAAGCCAGCACAGCGAGCCAGTCTCTGGCAGCTGCGTCATGGTGACGCTCGAAGGCAGCCGGCCTTTGCTGGTCGAGATTCAGGCCTTGGTTGATGGCTCGGGCCCGTCGCCGCGGCGTTTATCGGTTGGTTTGGAGCGCGACCGCCTGGCCATGTTGCTGGCGGTTTTGCACCGTCACGCCGGCGTGTCCTGCACGGACCAGGATGTATTTGTGAATGCAGTGGGAGGCGTTCGCATCAGCGAGCCTGCGGCCGACCTGGCCGTGCTGCTGGCGATCACCTCCAGCCTTCGGGCCAAGCCCTTGCCCAAAGGCTTTTTTGCTTTTGGTGAAGTCGGCCTTGCCGGTGAGATTCGACCCGCGCCCAGAGGGCAGGAGCGTCTGCGCGAGGCGGCCAAGCTGGGTTTTTCCCTGGCGATCGTGCCCCGTGCAAACCTGCCAAAGAACCTCAAGGCCAAAGAATTCGAGGGCTTGCACATCCATGGCGTCGACCGGGTCGAGCAGGCCATGGATTTGCTGCGTGAGCTGGGCACAAGCTGAGACCAAGAAGGCAGCGCCGGGGAAGCCCGCCGCTTACTGTCGAGTCAGCGTGTCGCCACTTTGACGCACCGCGTCGCCAACCGAAAATCCGGGATCCTGGGCAAAGTCAAACACGCCGGTGCGTCCGTCGGTAAAGCTCACCGAGACCTTCCAGATTTTGCTGGCGTTCATGTTTTCCTGGATTTTCTTGCCAGCGTAGGCGCCGCCAGCAGCCCCGGCCAGCGTGCTCAGGTCTTTGCCAAGGCCGCCGCCAATTTGCCGGCCCAGCACGGCGCCGGCCAGGCCGCCAGCGATCATGCCTGTGGCATTGCTTTCACCGGGTTTTTCTACCAGGTTGATCGCAGTGACCCGGGCGCACTCCACGCAGGCCGGCGCTGACTTTGTTGCACTTGTCACAGGTGCGCTTGAGGGCGCTGCAGTTTTGGCCGCAGGCGCGGGGGCTGTCACTGGGGCGGCCGCTTTGCTGCTGGCCACGGCTTTGTCATAGATCAGTCTGGCGTCTCGGCGGCATTGCAGACGGGCCTCAGCAACCGGTTCGTCGGCGCAAAGTTTCAGGTCCGCTTCGTACTGCGCTTGCGGGCTTTGCGCTGCAGCGGGGACAACCGAGAAGACGAGCATGAGTGTGCCAGCCAGGGAACGCCAGTGGGGCGTGCGGTTTCTTTGTTCGAGCATGGGCTTTCCTTTGGGTTTCTAAAGTCGGTGCGCCACAGCGCAAGTGATGTCATCGTAAGGCCAGGTGCGTCGGCCGTTTCGGATTTAGGTCAAACATTTGCCTCTTTTTTTGCCAGTCTGGCGTCGGCAACTGGCGTGCAAGCCCGACGGGCCTCATTTCTGTGTCATCCTGTAGGCGTCATGAACAGGGGGACATCCCCCTAAAATGCGCGCCTGGCCAGCAACGGATGGCCTTTTTCAAGGAACAAGAATGACTCCCCAAGCACCTTCGATGGCAGACCGCGACGGCAAAATCTGGATGGACGGCCGTATGGTGGAGTGGCGCGACGCCAAAATCCACGTGCTCACCCATACCCTGCACTACGGTTGCGGCGTGTTCGAAGGTGTTCGCGCTTACAAGACCGACAAGGGAACCGCGGTGTTTCGTTTGGCAGAGCACACTGAGCGGTTGATGAACAGCGCCAAGATTTTGCGCATGAAGATTCCATTTTCCAAGGATGAGATCATGCAGGCGCAGGTCGATGTGGTGCGCGAGAACAAGCTCGAATCCTGCTACCTGCGCCCCTTGAGCTGGATTGGTAGTCAGAAACTCGGTGTCAGTCCCAAAGGCAACACGATTCACCTGATGGTGGCGGCCTGGCCCTGGGGTGCTTATCTGGGTGACGAAGGTATTCGCCGTGGTATCCGCGTCAAGGTCAGCAGCTACACGCGCCACCATGTCAACATCACCATGACGCAAGCCAAGGCGGTGAGCAACTACACCAACTCCATTTTGGCCAATATGGAAGCGCTCGACGATGGTTACGACGAGGCCATGTTGCTCGATGCCAGTGGTTTTGTCTCAGAAGGCGCAGGCGAGAACCTCTTTGTTGTGAAAAACGGTGTGATCTACACGCCTGATTTGTCAGCCGGCGCGCTCAATGGCATTACCCGTAACACCGTGATGCATATCTGCAAGGACCTGGGCATTGAAGTGGTGCAAAAGCGCATCACGCGCGACGAGGTCTACATCGCAGACGAGGCTTTTTTCACTGGCACGGCTGCTGAGGTCACGCCTATTCGCGAGCTTGATCGTGTCGCACTGGGCAAAGACGACTATGTTGGCACGCGCGGACCGATCACCGAGAAGATCCAGTCGGCCTATTTCGACATCGTGTACGGGCGCAATCCGAAATACGCGCACTGGCTGACGCCTGTGAAGTAATGCTGTCGCAGCATGTTCTGAGAAAAGTCTTATGAGCAATTCGATCGTCGAACTGGCAGCCAAAGCCCTCAACCATCAGGGCGGCGTGTTTTGTCCGAGCCCCTTGTCTGACATGAAAATCTGGAACAGCCACCCCAAGGTGTATCTGGATGTAGGCAAGACCGGCCAGGCCAAATGCCCTTACTGCGGCACCCTCTACAAGCTCAAAGACGGCGAGCACGCACCCAAAGGACACTGACTGGCTGGACGTGGCCGGTTGGGTCGCGAGCAAGCTGGTGCCCAGCCGGCTTTCTGGATGATGGCTTCATCGTCAGCCACGTCGCCTTAGCCGTGACGGTGTCGGATTGGGCCCCGTCACGGTTTCTTACCCAAACCCAAAGTCCTTGATGTCTCGCACTTTGATGCAACGAAGGTGACGAGCCTTGACCCCGGCACTGGATTCACAGTTAGGGCTGCTTGGTTCCCCACCTGACCCGGTTGGCCGCTTCACCATGCGGGAAGGCCCGTCACTTCGTATTTTAGGCGCGTGGGCTTGCGCCATGTCGCGCATCAAGTTCTCTGCCCCGTTCGGCATTCGGCGCATGCTGGTTGGTGCGCGGCCAGTTCACATTTCCGACACGACTGAGCCGTCTGATGCGGCATACTTGCGGCGTGACACCAACGACTCGATCCGTTTACCACACTGGGAACATACGGGGCAGCGCGTTCGCCCCCAACGGTTCACAGAGCGTGCCGGACCAAAAAGCTTGCTGCTTGTCGCGCCTTACTTAAGGGCTTTTGAGCGATGACGAGTGCTTTGCAGGCCGGACACATCACGCATCTCATCAAGGCGTTGCGCCTGATGGTCGTCCTGTACC
Source organism: Comamonadaceae bacterium (assembly GCA_038145425.1). Classification (GTDB taxonomy): domain Bacteria; phylum Pseudomonadota; class Gammaproteobacteria; order Burkholderiales; family Burkholderiaceae_C; genus Rhodoferax. The sequence goes on from JAYQPP010000001.1 coordinate 38,675, forward strand.
TCGTGGCTTTGGCCATTCGATCCATACTGCTACCCCAGGTGGGAGTTTTTCCGAAGGCCCCGACTTTGTTCGCAGTGGCCCTGTTGATATCTGGTGCGGTGTTCTTGCCCTGGCACCGATGGATTCTGACGGTTCGCGGGCTTGTCAGCCTGAGTGTCCTGATGGCTCTGGCGATCAGCATGGCAGCATCTCGCGCTTCGTGGCAGACCGGGACGGTGGGTTGGTGGCTGCTTCCTTTGGTGGTCGGTAGTTGGTCAGTCGCCTTGGTGTCGCTGGAGCAAAAAGAGCCCGCTGCAAATGCATGGCACCTGAGTCGCTCACAAATTGCGCTGGCGCTGGCCTTTCTGGCATTCCTGGCGGTGAATTGGTGGTTGGCCCGCACAGGCCCGGCTGCTGGCTCAACGCGTGTCAATGAAATGCTGCGCATCGTCGCGCTTGAATTGGCTGTGGTTATGTGCAGTGCGGTTTGCCTGAAAGCCTATCTTCACGGTGTGCCCTGGCAGCAAGTGCGCGACGCGGTGGCTTGGGCGGTGGCGCTGGTGATCTCCTTGTTCCTCTCGTTCGTCGTCCTTTTCTATGACTTGATTGCCGAGCAGGCCTCGCCGATGCCGCCGCAGGAATTTTATGTTGGTGCCTGGCTGGCGGTGGCCCTGGTGCTGGCGCTCAGTGCATGGCAATGGTCACGCTGGAGACTGGCAACCTGGGTTTTTTCGGCGTTCATCATCTGGACGCTGTTCTATGCGGCCACGCATGGCGTACTGGCGACTGTCAGTCTTCCACTTGTTGCCATCGCATGGCTTTTTATATTGCCGCATCAACAGTGGCCGCTGGCCGCCTTGGGCTCCATGACCTATGTGCTTCGCCTGCTCACGCTTGAGGGCATGGACTCGGCGCCATTAACGTTGTACCTGATTTGTGGCGCAGCGGTTTTTGTCTGGATGGTCTGGCTTACAAAGGGCCTGTCCTTGCAGGGCAAAAGGCTTGAGCCCACCTCTCTTGCTGCCGAGGGTTTAATTGTTCTGAATGCCCGTCAGAGAGTGTTGATTGCGGGAGTTTTTGGGGTCGCCTTGCTGATCCCCGGCGCCGTGTTTCTCCTGGAGCAGCATCCAAGTCCTGGCCTGTACCAGGCAATGATCATCACCAGTGTGGTGGCGATGTTGGCTTTTTACATGATGGGTCGGCATATTCTGGGTAACGAAGCGCTCAAGCGACACAGCCAGGCGTTCGCACAACAAACGGAAATTCTCAACAACGTCAACGTGGCCCTTGAAGTCTTTGGCGCTGATGGCCAATTGCGGTGGTGCAACCCTGCCGCGCGCCAAATGTTTGGCCTGCGCGCTGACGAAGCGCCGAATGTCAGCCTGTTTGACGATGAGTGGTTTCGTCGGAGTGGACAGGATCGGGCGGCCAAACAGGTGCTGGAAAGCGGGCAGGCACAGACGCTCGAAGAGCAGGTGTCGACAGAGCAGGGTGACGTCCGGGATTTCAGGTACAGGATTAGCCGAATCAACATCTCGGGCATCGAGCAAATTCTGGTGCAAACCGAAGACCTGACGCAGGTCCAGCAATTGCGCCAGCGTGCCGAAGCCGAGAGCCGGGAGAGGGCTTCAAAAGCTGAGGCCCTGCTGGCTTTGCAGGCGGAGCAGGCACAGATTCTGGCTACCGCCTCGGTCGGGTTGGGCTGTGTCAAGGCCGGCCGCTTTGTCTGGGTCAATGCTTTCTTCGCTCAGATGATGGGGTACGCCGCTGAGGACTTGGAGGGCCTTCGGGTGGCGGAGATTTTTTCTGATGCTTCGGAGTTTTCAGACTTTAGAGAGAGGGTGTTGCAGCCTTGGCCCGCTGATCTTGCCCACAGACGAATGGAAATTCGTATCCTTGACAAAGCCGGTATTGTTCGATTACATGAAATCGTGATCTCACGGACTCCTGGGCGTGACAACGAGGCCGTTTTTGCCGCGCGTGACATCAGCGAAGAGCGTGTACGCGCCATCGCGCTTGAGCAATCCCTGGCACAGGAGCAGGCGGTCCGGCAAGCCCTGGACGCCTTGCGCACTGAGCAACAAACCATTCTCGATTCAGCGGTGTTTGGCTTGGCACATGCCCGCAATCGCCGCTGGGTCTGGGTCAATCAGGAATTTGCCCGAATGCTGGGCTATGAGGTAAAAGAACTGATCGGTCGGCCTACCCGTCTGGTTTATTTTGATGAACTGGCTTTCAAACAAGCAACCACCCTTGCCCTGAGGCAGGCTGAGGCTGGACGCGATGCGATCGAGATGGAACTGCACTTCGTACACAAAGACGGCACGCCGCGTTTGATTTCAATTCGCGGACGGATGTTTGATGCCGAACACTTCGACGTTATTTTTTCCTATCGGGATGTCACGGAGGAGCGCGCGGCTGAGCGTGCAATGGCCGATGCGCTGGAGGCTGCCAAGGCGGGCGAGCGAGCCAAGGACGAATTTTTGTCGGTCATCAGTCATGAGGTTCGTACGCCTCTCAACAGCGTGATGGGCCTTTTGCAAGTCGCCCAGCTGGAAAAGGATCTTGCCCCCTCGACGCGCGAACTCCTGGATTCGATGTCGCAATCGAGTGAAATGCTACTAAGTGTGCTCAACGATGTGCTCGATGCCAGTGCGATGAGCTCGGGCAAGCTTCATGTGCATGCGCGGGAAGTCTCCCAGGCGCTTTTGATCGATTCTGTGCGCCAGCTGTCCAATGGCTTGACGGTTCCCGACGGCGTTCAACTGCACCTGGCCTTGCCGGAAAAGACTGACCAACGGCTGTTGCTTGACGATTTGCGCGTGAAGCAAATCATCCTGAATCTGTTGTCCAACGCGCTCAAGTTCACGCCCCAGGGCTCAGTCACGCTCAGCATGGTTCTGCAGCGGACAGGCCCTCGAGCGCAGCAACTACTAATTACCGTTCAGGACACGGGGATCGGTATGGACCCGCAGGCGCAGCAGCGTGTGTTTGAGCCATTTACGCAGGCTGACATGTCAACCCGTCGGCGTTACGGCGGCACGGGCCTGGGCTTGACGATTGTGCAAGGCTTGGTCGAGAAAATGAATGGTTCGATCAGCCTGAAGAGTGCGCCCGGCGTCGGCTCGACCTTTGTGGTGGCAATACCCGTGACCAAGGTCGGCACTGAGGGCCAGTCTGCGCCCACCGAGGTCGAGGCAAGGCCTTCTTCAAGCGAGGCGCCGGCAGCGTTGCGGCTGGTCACAGCAGCAGTCAACGTGACTGGAAACGATGATCCAGCCCAGGGCGCTGCACAGCCGGTGGGCACGGGCGAGCTTGCGGGTGTGCATGTGCTGGTGGTCGAAGATGAGCCCAGTAACCGCAGGGTCCATCAGGCCTTGCTCCAGGGCGCTGGTGCGCAGGTCAGCCTGGCCAGAAGCGGCCAAGAAGCCCTTGGGTTGTTGCGGCGCGATGGCGCAGCGGTTGACCTGGTTCTGCTGGATTTACAGATGCCGGGCATGGACGGCTTTGAGGTGGCGCGCGCCATTCGCGCGCTTGCCAGCCCTCGGGCTGATGTGCCGATCGTGGCGCTCAGCGGTAACGTCTTGAACAGGGAGCCTGAGCGCGTCCGGGCAGTCGGCATGAATGGCTTTTTGTCCAAGCCGGTGCTTCGTGCGTCCTTGCTTGACGAGATCCGCCGGGCGCTGTCGCAGGCTTCAGCCTGATCGGTTCCGGCTTCACTGCGGCCTGTCAAGCGGCGTGACTGCAAGGCCGCAGAGGGCGCGCGCCTCCCACTTGGGGTGGCCTCAACCTTTAAGGCGGCAGCAGCGCCACCTTAGAATCGGTCCATGTCCTATCTGGTGCTCGCACGCAAATACCGGCCTCGCAATTTTGAGGAGATGGTTGGCCAGGAGCACGTGGTTCAGGCATTGAGTAACGCGCTGCGCAGCCAGCGCCTGCACCATGCTTATTTGTTTACCGGTACCCGCGGTGTTGGCAAGACCACGGTGTCCAGGATCCTGGCGAAATCCTTGAACTGTCAGGGGCCTGACGGCCAGGGCGGCATCACGGCAAACCCATGCGGGCAGTGCCCGGCGTGTCAGGACATCGACAGCGGCCGCTTTGTGGATTACACCGAGCTCGATGCGGCGTCCAACCGGGGCGTTGATGAGGTGCAGGCCCTGCTGGAGCAGGCGGTCTACAAGCCAGTGCAGGGGCGCTTCAAGGTCTTCATGATCGACGAGGTGCACATGCTGAGCAACCACGCTTTCAACGCGATGTTGAAAACGCTGGAGGAGCCGCCGCCATACCTGAAGTTTGTGCTGGCCACCACCGACCCGCAAAAAGTGCCAGTAACGGTTTTGTCGCGCTGCCTGCAGTTCAACCTGCGGCCAATGGCGCCGAGCACGGTGCTGGCGCACCTGGAGAAAATTCTGGCGCATGAGCAGGTTGACTGTGACGCACAGTCCCTGCGTCTACTCGCCCATGGTGCGCGCGGCTCCATGCGTGACGCGCTGAGCCTGGCGGACCAGGCGATAGCCTTTGGCTCGGGCCGCCTGGAGCAATCGCAGGTGCGGGACATGTTGGGCAGTGTCGACAGCGCTTATGTGCTGCGCTTGCTCACGGCCTTGGCGCACGGCGACGCCAAGGCTGTGGTGCAAACCGTGGAGGACTTGCGCCTGCACGGCCTGAGCCCGGCGCAGACGCTTGAAGACATGAGCACGCTTTTGCAGCGCATGGCGGTGATGCAGCTTGTTCCCGCAGCAGCTGATGAGGAGCCCTCGGAAGACCCGGACCATGCGGCGCTGTTGGCGCTGTCGGGGCAGTTGCCACCGGACGAAACCCAGCTGCTTTACAGCATCTGCCTGAACGGCCTGTCTGAGCTGGGGCTAGCGCCGGATGAGTACGCGGCGCTGACCATGGTGCTGCTGCGGCTCATGGCGTTCAAGAGCGCCCCGGCAGAAAAAAAAAGCCTGAAACCGGCGCTTGAGCGACCTGAGCCCCTGGCGCAGGCTCCCCAGCAGACCCAGCCCAGGCCTGCAAAGCCTGCGCCGGTGCCGATGAGCGCGCCTGGCGCAGTGGCTATGCCCAGCGCACAGCCTGCGCTTGCGGCCCTGGCCGCTGCTGTGCTTAAGCCCGCCGAGACCGCGACAGAGGTGGCGACAAGGACGGCTGCAGTTACCGAGCGCGCTGGGGTGGCGATTCGCACGCTGCCGGTGCGCAGCATGGCAGGCGGTGCACCCCAGCAAGACGTGAACCGGCCAAGGCCAGACGCCCAAGCGCCCAAGGCAGCAGCGGACATGGCCACGGTCTCGCTACGGTCACAAAGTAGTGTGGCTCTAGACGTGCTCAATGCCGATGCGCCGAGCGGCTTTGTACCCAGCGAGACCGGCGACTTCTGGTTCGCGCTGGTGCAGTCGCTGATTGCCAGCGAGTCGATCACCGCTTTGGCGCGTGAACTGGCGCTGGGTGCACAGCTGGTGGCGCGCGACGAGGACCAGTGGCTGTTACGTGTAGAGCGTGAATCCTTGAATCAGGCGGGCAGCCGTGAGCGTTTGTGTGCGGCCCTGGAAGGTGCCGGCCACCGCGTCAGCCTGAGCGTGGAGGTTGGGCGCGTTAGCGATAGCCCGGGCCGGCGGCTCGCCGCCGAGGCCGCTGCCAGGCGCGCGCGGGCCGAAAAAATCGTTTACGACGACCCATTGGTGCAGGCACTGATGCGCGAGTTTGAGGCGAAAATCGTGCCGGGAAGCATCAAGCCGGTTTAGCTTGATGACCTCGGTGTCATGACAGCTGCCGCTGAAGCGGCAGCATTGAAAGCAAGGAAACAGCATGTTCAACAAGGGACAGTTGGCTGGCCTGATGAAGCAGGCGCAGGAGATGCAGGACAACATGAAGCGGGCGCAGGACGAGCTCGGGCAGATCGAGGTGGTGGGTGAGTCCGGCGCGGGCCTAGTGAAGGTGACCATGACCTGCAAGCACGAAGTTCGCCGCGTGACAATTGACCCCAGTCTGTTGGCCGATGACAAAGACATGCTCGAAGACCTGGTGGCGGCGGCCTTTAACGCAGCGCTGCGCAAGGCGGAAGACACCTCCAACGAAAAAATGAGCAAGCTCACCGCCGGCATGCCAGGCTTGCCGCCCGGGATGAAATTTCCCTTCTGAGGCTTTTGATGAGCTCCGTCGCGGGCGCAGCACTGCAACCATGGGCCTGCCGGGGCTGGCACGGCCGGTGCGGCGAAGGGGCTTGACCTGATATGGCTGAGACCAACGCACTCGAGACATTGATTCAGGCCCTGCGGCGACTGCCAGGGGTGGGTGTGAAGTCGGCGCAGCGCATGGCGTTTTACCTGCTGCAGCATGACAAGCCTTCGGCGCTGGCTTTGTCGGGCGCGCTGTCACACGCGGTCGATGCGATCGTGCATTGCGAGCGCTGTCACACCTTTACCGAGACTGCGATTTGCGCAACCTGCCGGGACCCGCGACGTGACGCCAGCAAGTTGTGTGTGGTTGAGACGCCGGCCGATCAATCGGCCGTGGAGAGAACCGGCGCCTACAAGGGCCTGTTTTATGTGCTGATGGGTAAGCTCAGTCCTCTTGATGGCATCGGCCCGAATGACATAGGCGTCAGGGGCTTGTTCGATCGCGCGCTTGATGGTGTGGTGCAGGAGGTGATCGTGGCGACCAATTTCACCGCCGAGGGTGAGGCCACGGCGCACCTGATCAGCGAGAACCTGCGTGTCCGTGGCCTGCACATCACGCGCCTGGCGCGTGGCGTGCCTGTCGGCAGCGAGCTGGAGTACGTGGACCTCGGTACGATTGCGCATGCGCTGGTTGACCGGCGCTGATCGGCCATTGCGGCCCTTGAGCCCGCTCCTTTGCCCCGCGCGACACAGCTTATTTTGAGGACTTGCTCGCGCGTGCCGTGGTCTTGGCGTAGGGCTTGGCTTTGACCGGTAGGAACAGCACCACCGTCTGCCCGGCCTCGAAGACGGCGCTTTCTTTGACTTTGTTCCAGCTGGCCAGTGCTTGCGGGCTGACCCGGTAGCGTTTGGCCAGCAAGGCCACACTTTCGTTTGGACCAGCCTTGATCAAGGTTTTGCGCAACGCGATTTCTGGTGCGAGCTTGAGCTGGCCGTTATCTGCGAGGTGGTTGCTGACATCCTGATCGAAGCTGCCTCCCCGGCGCACCATCAGGGTTGAGCCAGCGCGGATCAGCATGCCGCCTGGAATGTTGTTGACCTGACGCAGTTCGGCCTCTTTCATGCCAACGAGTTTGGCTGCGTCTTCGGTTTTGAGCGTTCGAGGTGCGACCCAGGCGGTCCAGCTCGCCAGTGGCCCCTGGTTGTAGGCCTGCAGATTCATCTGGAACTGCTTGGCGTTGTCCCAGGGCAGCAGAATTTGCGGCGTTGCCGCCGCCAACAGCACCGGCTTGTTGGCCGACGGGTTGAGCGCGCGAAAGTCCTCGATCGAGACCTCGGCGAGTTTGGCAGCGATCGCCACATCGATGTCACGATCGATCTCGAAGGTGTCGAAATACGGGTGGTTTTCGATCAAAGGCAGGCTCGCACCCAGCGCTGCGGGCGAAGCCACGAGGTTCTTCACGGCCTGCAGCTTGGGCACGTACATCTGCGTTTCCATCGGCATCTTCAGGTCGGCGTAGCCCGTACCTTTTTTGGCCTTTTGGTTGCGCGCAATGGCGCGGCTGACATTGCCTTCGCCCCAGTTGTAGGCGGCCAGTGCCAGGTGCCAGTCGTTGAACATGGCATGGAGTTTTTGCAGGTAGTCCAGCGCGGCGCGGGTCGATGCCAGCACGTCTCGACGGTCATCGCGAAACATGTTCTGTTTCAGGTCGAAATCTTTGCCAGTTCCCGGCATGAACTGCCACATGCCCACAGCCTTGGCGCGCGAGATCGCCTGCGGATTGAAAGCGCTTTCGATGAAAGGCAGCAGCGCGAGTTCGCTGGGCATATTGCGTCGCTCGAGTTCTTCGACGATGTAAAACAGGTATTTGCTGCCCCGCTCGGTCATGCGTTCGATGTAGTCGGGGCGGCTGGCGTACCACTTTTCGCGGTCACGTACCAGCTTGTTGTCTAGATCGGGCAGCGCAAAGCCGCGGCGAATGCGCTCCCACAGGTCTGATGGGGGGGTGAGCCGGTGCACGTCCTGGCCGTCGATGCTTTGTTTGTCCAAAGGCTGCAAGACACCACTGGGATAGACGGGCTGGCGGGGTGGCGCTGGCGGCGGGCTTGATACTGGCGGTGCCATTGGCGCGGCTGCTACGGGCTGCGCGGGCTCAAGCACCGGCGTGGCCTCCACCACGGGTGCGGGCGTCGCTTCGGGAACTGGTGTCTGCTCGGCAACCGTAAGCACGGCGGTTTGCGCGGCTGGTGCCGGTGCGACGGGGGCATTGCTGAGGCCGGCACAACCTGCCAGCGCGAGCACAAAGACGAAAGCGCAGGCTTGAAGTGCGCGCTTCAAAACTGATTCTTCCAGGCTCGCAATGCGCCAAAAATTTCCTGCGGCGTACGAGCAGATGCGTCGAAGTTGTTCACGGCGCTGATCACGGGCGCTAGGTGCGAGCGCAAAAAAGGATTGATCGCTTTTTCGCGAGCAATGCTCGAGGGTAGGCTGGGCTTGTTCTGCGCGCGAAGTGCCATCACCTCTTGCGCGTAGTTGATCAGTGCATCGTTGCCGGGCTCGACCGCACTGGCAAATTTCAGGTTGCTGGTGGTGTATTCGTGCGCGCAGCAGACTCTTGTGTCATCGGGCAGGCGCGCGAGCTTGGACAGTGAGTCGAGCATCTGCGCCGGCGTGCCCTCAAAGAGTCGACCGCAACCCGCACTGAACAGGGTATCGCCACAAAACAGGATCGGCGGCTGCCCGGGTACGGTGACGATGTAGGCGATATGGCCTTTGGTGTGGCCGGGCACGTCGACCACCTCAATCGTGCAGCCCAGCAATTCGAAGCGGTCGCCTTCGCCCACGCGCTGCAAGGGCTCGGGCATCCGTTCGTGCTTCGGGCCGAAGACCTGAGCACCACTGGACTGGCGCAGTTCAGCGACGCCGCCGGTGTGGTCGCCGTGATGGTGGGTGACTAGAATGCCAGCGAGTTGCAGACCAAGCTTTTGCAGAGTCTCCAAGACGGGCTGCTCGTCGCCAGGATCGACCACAAGGGCCTGGTGACCGTCATGTAAAAGCCACAGATAGTTGTCATCGAATGCCGGAATCGGAAGCAGGTCCATGGTGCGTGAAATTATAGGGATGAGCGATTGGCTCCAGACCCCTGCCGGGCAGTACCTGCTGGCCTGGGAACAAGCGCAATTGCGCGCAGCTGTGACCGATGTGTTTGGCTTTCACGCCTTACAACTCGGGCTGCCCAATTTGGACGTGCTCTCAGCCAACCGCATGCCGCACCGATGGGTAGCGGCTGATCGCGTGGCGGCGGCCTCGACCGAACTGGCTTGTCAGTTCTCGGCGCTTCCCTTTCCTGAGCAGAGCCTGGACCTGGTGGTGTTGCCGCACACGCTCGAGCTCGACGCCGACCCGCACGGTGTGCTGCGTGAGGTGGCACGCGTGCTGGTGCCCGAGGGGCGTGTTGTGATTTCAGGCTTTAACCCGATGAGCCTGTGGGGCCAGGCGCAGAAGAGAGCGCGGCTGTATCAGCTCCTGGGATTTGGGCGATCCTTCCTGCCCACAGAAGTCAATGCCCTGGGCTATTGGCGGCTGCGCGACTGGTTGCGGCTGTTAAATCTGGAGCTGGATTCGCCCAACAGCCATTTCGGTTGTTTTCGCCCGGCGATGCGCTCGCAAGTTTGGCTCGATCGCTTTGGGTTTGCAGACCGCATGGGAAAGCGCTGGTGGCCGATCCTGGGCTCGGTGTACATGCTGGTGGCGGTCAAGCGGGTGCACGGCATGACGCTGCACAGCCCGTTGCGCGCGACCAAGCCCCGCGTCGGCGCAGCGCCGGTGTCGGTGGCCAACCGGGCCCACCGACGTGCCAGAACTGCGCGTTCGAGTAAGGAATCCGCGTGACGACGATCGACATCTACACCGATGGCGCCTGCAAGGGCAACCCGGGGCCCGGCGGCTGGGGCGTCTTGCTGCGTTCCCCCGACGCGCAAAAACAGTTGTTCGGCGGCGCATTGGAGACCACCAACAACCGCATGGAAATGCAAGCGGTGATCGAGGCGATCAAGGCGCTCAAACGTCCCTGCAAGATCAACCTGCATGTGGATAGCCAGTACGTGCTCAAGGGCATGACCGAGTGGCTGCCCGGCTGGAAGGCGCGCGGCTGGCGCACAGCGAGCAAGGAGCCCGTGAAGAACGCTGACCTGTGGCAGGAGCTCGATGCTCTGGTCAACAAGGGCCCGCATGAGATTGCATGGCACTGGGTGCGCGGTCACAACGGCGACCCCGGCAATGAGCTGGCCGATGCGTTGGCCAACAAGGGCGTGGCAGCAGCAATCAGCGGGCAAGCGCAGTAGCGCGGCCTGACGTGGCCCGACTTAGCGCATGCGCAGTGCGCGCCAGGCGATGAGTGGCCAGTCTGTTGCGCGCAACACCGGGCGGCGTTGCCAGGTCTTGTAATTCATCTCAGCAATTTTTTCGGCGATGCGCAGACCGCCTTGCACCACCAAGCGCAATTCCCAGCCGATTCGGCCCTTTAGCCCAAGCGCCAGCGGCGCGCCTTGCTGCATCAGGCTGTGGGCATGATCGACATAGGCGCGAATCAGGGCTTGTGCTGCCATTGATTCGCTCTCAGGTGCGAATTCATCGAGCGACAGATTTAAGCGCTGCATGGCTTGCACACTCAGGTAGATGCGCGCACGCGCCAGGTCGCTGCGCAGGTCTTGCCAGAAGTTGATCAGTTGCAAGGCCGTGCAGATCTGGTCGCTTTGCTGCAGCGAGCGTGCGTCGTTCACGCCGTAAAGATGCAGCAGCAGGCGGCCCACTGGGTTGGCCGAGCGCTTGCAGTAGTCCAGGAGTTGCTCGTCGCTCTGGTAACGCTGAGCCGATGCGCTCATGTGCACATCTTGTTCAAAGGCGTCGAGCAGCGCATGCAGGTGATGGCCGGGCAGGCGCCACTGAGCAGCCGTCTGCGCCAGCGGCCCAAAGACGTGTGGCCAGCGGGTGGACGCAGCTGTGCCAGTCAGGGCTGAGAGCAGGTCGGCCCGAAAGGCTCGCAAGTCTTCCAGTCTTTGGCTGGCCGATTGCCCGCCTTCGTCGGCCAGGTCGTCAGCGGTGCGCGCAAAGTGGTAAATCGCTGCAATCGGCGCGCGCAAGCGCGGCGGACACAGCAGCGAGGCCACTGGAAAATTTTCGTAATGCGTAACCGGCTTGTGCGCGCTCATTTGGCCCACAGACGAACCAGGCTGAAGACAGCCGCCAAAGCGGCGGTTGCCGCGCCCAGCGCAATTGCCCAGGCCGCGCCAGGTGTGCCGCCCCAGTTCAGGCACAGCGCCACCATGGCAGCGCCGCTGGTTTGCCCAGTGAGCCGGGCCATGGCCACCATGCCGCTGGCGCCACTGGCGCGCTGGCTGGGCGCGCTGGACATGATGGCCTTCAGGTTAGGGCTTTGAAACAGGGCAAAACCCAGACCACAGAGCGCCATGCGCAGAACGATTGAGGACGCCGAGGCCTCAGCGGGCATGATGGCCAGCGAGAGCATACCCAGGCTGAGTATGACCATGCCCAGGCCGCCCATGGCAGCCGGCGCATAGCGGTCAGACCAGCGCCCGGCAAAGGGCGCGAGCAAGGCCACCACAATGGCCCAGCTGGTCATCAAAAAGCCGGTCTGGATCGGGTCCCGGTGCAGCACGGTCTCAAAGTAAAAAGGCAAGGCGACAAATGCCAACCCCTGCGTGGAAAACGAGCAGATGGAGGTCAGCACCGAGAGGCGAAACATGGGCCGCGCCAACAGGTCGACCGGAAACATCGGCGCTGCATGGCCTCTTTGCCGGCGCAACAAGCCCATGCCTGCGATCAGGCACAGCACGGCGGCAGCCAGAATGACCAGGACAGACTCATTCTGGGCGGCGGTGGTGAGCGCCAAAATGAAGGCGGCAAAGGTGATGGCCGCCAGCAGCGCCATCCAGGGGTCAAAGCGATGCCCGTCGACCTTGCCATGTCCTTTCGGAATCGACTTGAGGCCGAGCACCAGGCCAACAAGGCCAATTGGCACATTGATGGCAAACAGCCAGTGCCAGCTGGCCACTGAAAGAATCAGGGAGGCGACCGTCGGTCCGAGGCTAAAGCCGATACCCACCACAAAGGCATTGAGCCCGACACCACGGCCCAGGTGCTGCGGCAGAAAAATCAATTTGACCAGTGCCAGGTTGACCGCCATGATGCCGCCAGCGCCGACGCCTTGCAGGGCGCGTGCAAGCGCCAGCACGCTCAGGGTCGGCGCGAGGGCGCAAGCCAGTGAGCCAATAATGAAGATCACAAGGCCAATCAGGAACACCCGACGTGGGCTCCAGACGTCACCCAGTGCAGCCAGCGGCAATAAAACCGCGACCACAGCCAATTGGTAAGCGTTGACCACCCACACAGAGGTGGCTGCATCCGTCTGCAGCTCAGCGCTGATGGCGGGTAGCGCGGTGTTGGCGATCGCGGTATCGAGCGAGCCCAGTGCCACTGACACCATGATGGCCAGTAGCGCAGGAACAGCGTTGAAAACCGCGTAGGGATGAGGGGGCAGGGCGGCAGAGTTCAAGCGCGTGACTGTACTCGATCCCTTTGTGCTGCTTCGTCTCTTTTTGCGAGTTTTGCCGGGGTCGCGATCGGAACGTACAAACGGTATTGGTATCGCCTTGGGTGGCTAAAATCTCGCGCTCATCTTTGGATCAGGCGCGCGGGTGGCGAAATTGGTAGACGCACCAGGTTTAGGTCCTGACGCTGGCAACAGTGTGGGGGTTCGAGTCCCCCCCCGCGCACCATCAGCTTTGATCCCGGGCAGGGTCCCCAGGGGCACATAGTCCCTTTTATGCAGGCCGCTGCCTAACTCAGGTATTGCTCGACCTGAACCTCATCAATTTGCGCAGGCAGCATGAATTTTTCGGCGTAGCGCTTGTAGACGCCGGAGCTTAAGAACAAGTCAAACAGCTCTGGGTCGATGTGCTGATTCTTTTTAAACATTGACAGAATGTGAATGCACTCTGAGAGTTTCTTCGTCTCTTTGTAGGGGCGGTCGGAGGCGCTGAGCGCCTCGAAGATGTCGGCGATTGCCATGATGCGCGAGGGCACTGACAACTCCTTGGCCTTGAGGCTTCGCGGATAGCCTGAGCCGGTCAGGGTTTCGTGGTGGGTTCCAGCGTACTCTGGAACGCGCTTGAGGTTGGATGGCAGCGGCATGCTCTCAAGCATCACGATGGTCTGAATAATGTGCTCATTGATCTTGAAGCGCTCTTCAGCCGTTAGCGTGCCGCGCTCAACCGTGAGGTTGTGGATCTCGCCCCGGTCGTACAGGAATTCAGGAATATTCAGGCTGAAGCCATGGCGGGCGTCAAGCGCTTCACTGGGCGGGCGCTGGATCTGGTGATGTGGCTTGTCGGCAAGCAGGTGCTCTGTGGCTGGCAATTGGGCGACGGCTTCGCGCTCCAGCCGGCGCAGTTCGTCCTGGGATACGCCAATGCGGTCATCAAAATAACGTAGCCATGTTTGGCCGGCGATCGACTTGACACGGGCTATTTTTTCCGGCGCCATGAACTCTGCGCCTTTGTTGCACTCCGCAATGAATGCAAAGTCGTCGATCAGCTGAGCCTTGCGCGTTTCAAAGCGTGCTGTGGCCGTTTGCGTGTCCTCGCCGTGCTCGTGAATCGCTCGCAGCCGCTCAATATCGGCGTCGCGCAGCAGAACCTCGAAGCGCAAGCGGATCTCATGGATGCGGTTGAAGATGGTTTCCAGCTTGGTGGCTTTGTCGACCACATACTCGGGTGTAGTGACCTTGCCGTAATCGTGCAGCCAGGCGCCAATCCGGAACTCCCGCCACTCCTCCTCGTTCTTGAATGAAAAGTCGGCCAAGGATCCGGTCTCGACCTTGCAGGCCTCCTCAGCCAGCATGGTGGCCAGTTCGGGCACGCGTTCGCAATGGCCGCCGGTGTACGGGCTTTTGGTGTCGATGGCGCCTGCCATGATTTGGATCATGGAGTCCATCAACGCAGCCTGCGCGTCGAGCAGACTCTTGTTTTCGAGGGCGATGGCAGATAGGCCGGCCAGAGCTTCGACAAATTGGACCAATTCAGGGTCAAAAGGCACGACCGCACCAGTGTCCTGGTCTTTGGCGTTCATCAGCTGAATGGCACCGATGATTTTTCCTTCTTGCGGCATTAGGGGGACATTGAGCATGGAGACCACGCGCATGCCTGATTCTTCGCTGAACTTCTTGGTGCCACTCAGGTCAAAACGGGTTTCCTGATACACGTCGTCGATCACCACGGTCTCGCCGGTCAGGGCCACATGGGTGGCGACAAAGCGGTGCATGGGTTCGCCGTTTTCATCGAACAAGGGTAGCTCAAATGCTGGCAGTTCGTCGTCGCTGGTTCGTAGCGCAAAACGCAGCGTCTGGCGCTCGGTCTTGAGGAAAAGCGTGGCCGCCTCGCAGTGTGCGATTTCGCGAACGCCAAACAGAGCGCGGCGCAGCAATGCCTCGTTGTCTTTTTCGCGACCGAGTTCGACCCCGGTTTCCACGATTTGCCCGAGCTTGGCTTTTGCTGATTCGAGCTCTACGGTGCGTTCGCGAATCGACTGGTAGGTGCTGGCTTGAGCCTGGGCGAGTTCGTTGATCTCCTGCAGATGAGAGTGCACCGGTTTTGGATCGGAAACAAAACCGAGCTTGCGCAGGCGCTCTGCATCATGGGTCATGTCGTTGAGCGTCTGGGCAAAACCTCGGGTTCCTTTGATGGCCATCGGAACCAGCAGGAGAAAGAGAAGTCCAGAGATGATCAGGACGAATTCCTGCGTCTCCGCCACCAGTTCGGTGAAATCGGTCTCCGGGGCGAGCGCCAGCAGTCGCAGTGGCTTTCCAGCGAGCGTGCCAGCTGTCGTCAGAGACACCAGATAGCGCGCGCCACCAAGGTCGAGAACGTCACTCGCCTGGGGTGCAGAGCGCTGGACCAGGCCTTCTAACGCGCCAAACCGCGCCAGTGAAAGGCCCTTCAAGGAACTGCCCTGCTTCAGGTCCGTCAGAAGGTTTTCTGAGCCATTGATATGCGTCAGAACGATCGTGGCATCGTCCTCGATCAGGCCTAGCCAGGCGTTGGTGCTGGCGCCGGAGCGTCTGAAGATGTCGAGTACGGCGCCCGTCGGCAAGCCCGCCGCGGCGTCACGTGTGGCCGTATGGCGCAGTTCGGCGCTGATTTGCTGGGATAGATGGCTGGAGATCAGGCCGAATTTTTCGCTGGCGTAAATCCGCGTTGCATCCGTGAATCGCCCGAGCACAGAGTAGACAAAAATGACGCAGGCGATGACCACCAGCAAGCCGGACATCATGAGAATCCAGCTTTGAAATTTGATGGGTTTCATGGCCTTCGTGCTTGTGTTGTGCAGTTGAATGGGTCTGTTGCTTGAGCCTAAAACAAAGCCTGGTCTGGACGGCGTTGGGGCTCGCTGTACGCCCCAACGAGCGGGTCTGCCAGCGACCTTGGTGGTCTCGCTAAATGGCGGGAATTGTTTCGACTGACAGCATAATGGATTGCGCCAAAAATTGTTAAGGTTTTGCAAAGTTGAGCGACCAGGTTGCAGGGGACAAAATCGACCAAACTCGGCGCTCTTTCAGACGGAAAAGACGGCATCACCCGGTACGGTCAGGGTGATACACTTTTTGGCATGGCACGTTACGACTCACCCTTTGAAATTCATGTTCACGGTCAGGTGAGCCTGCGCCAAGACGTGTCGGGCAACCAGGTGCAAGATGCCCTCAAGCCGATATGGAAATACACCGGCGCGAAATCGCTCAACGATGCCAGCGGCAGCTTTTACGAAGACGAGCCCGGTATCCAGTTTGAGTCCAAAGACCATCTATTGCAGTTGTGCTGGACGGTGGAGGGCGACGACGACTTTCGACAGGCGCTTGACGAAATGTGTATGAACCTCAACGAGCTGGCCGAGACGGGTGCCGCCATCGAGGTCACGTTTTACGACGCGGAATTTGCCGACGAGGAAGAAGAGGGCAGTTTGCCCAGCGATGCCGAGTCGCGTGACGACTTCTATGTGCTTTTTGTAGGCCCAGACCCTGCTTCGATCATGCAGGTGCAGCGCGACCTCTTGGTGCAGGATGTGGTCAATCTGATGGAGCGACACTTTGACGGCGCTGAGCTCGGTGGCGTTGTGGCCGCAATTGACGCTTTGTTCAGTGACCGCTTTGAGAACATGGTCAGCTCGCTCCAGCTGGGTAAACCCCCTCGGGGTACCGGCGGCAGCGGTCATGGCGGCGGTGGCCGCAAGCCGCGTCATCTGCACTGATGTTTTTGCAGCCTCTGGCTGCTGCGACGCAAAAGATCTAAGGGCTGGCGCTGCTATGCGCAGCGTATCAGGTTGTGCTCAGTTTGTCGGCTTCCGAAATAAAAGCGTCGGCGAAAAAATCATCTGCGTTCAGACCGGCTTTCGCGTAGTCCGTCTGAGCCGACTCAATCACAATGGGCGCACCGCAGGCGTAGACCTGATGACCTGACAAATCAGGAAAGTCTTCCAGCACCGCGCGGTGCACAAACCCCTGTCGACCCGACCACTTGTCCTCGCTGAGTGCGTCTGAGACCACCGGCACATAGCGCAGATTTGGCATGCGCTCGATCTGTTCGAGCACCCAGTCATTCAGATACAGGTCGAGCGGGCGCCGGCCGCCCCAGTACAAGGTTGCCGCTCGGGCATCGCCCTGTTTTTGCATGTGTTCCAGAATGGCCTTGATGGGCGCAAAGCCAGTGCCCGAGGCCAGAAAGATCAGGGGCTTGTCGCTGTCTTGGCGCAGGTAAAAGCTGCCAAACGGGCCCTCGATGCGCAGAATGTCACGCTCTTTGAGCTCTGAGAAAACCTTGTCGGTGAACACCCCGCCGGGCATATGGCGGATGTGCAACTCCAGCCCGGCGCCTTCAAGCAGGGTGTGTGGCGCGTTCGCCATGGAATAGCTGCGCCGCAGTCCATCGCGCAGCAAGAACTCAATGTACTGCCCGGCGTGGAACAGCATGGCCTCGGACGCCGGCTTTTGCAGGGTCAGCCGCATCACATCAGGCGCGAGTCGCTCGAGCGCACTGATGCGCACCGGCATCTTACGGATCGGATGAGAGCCCTCTGCGCTGACCTGGCGGCTTTCAATGACCACGTCGCTGTGCGGGACCGCGCAGCAGGGCAGAATCTTGCCCTGCGCCTGTTCTTCTGCATTTAGCGCTTTGTCCTGGTGTGGACCTTGTTCGATGTCACCGCTGAGCTTTTGGCATTTGCATGAACCGCAAGCGCCATCCTTACAACCGTAGGGCAGGCCAATGCCTTGGCGGATGGCGGCGGCTAAGATGGTTTCATGTGGCGCAACGCTGAAGCGGCGTCCACTTGGTTGGATGCAGACTTCATGGGTCGTGGTGGATGAAGCCGTGGTGCTCATGTTCTGAATGTCCTGGCGCCTGAGGTGCGATGGTTTGGTTTGTCAAGCGGGTATTTTGCCTGCAAAGCTTGGGGTCTTTAGCTGATGTTTGCTGTGCGTACGGGTGCCTTGCCAGCTCGCTTTCGTCGTGAGCGCTTGCTGGTCGTGGGTTGTGGCGATGTGGGGCTTCGTACTGTCGCCCTGGCGCGCGGGCGCGTCAACTTGATGGCGCTGACATCGAACCCCGAGCGTTTGGGTGAACTTCGGGCGCGTGGCGTTCGGCCTGTGCTGGGAAATCTGGATGACCCGCGCTCCTTGCGCCGGCTCAGCGGCCTGGCCACACGGGTGCTTCACTTGGCGCCGCCACCGGGCAGTGGCCGCGTTGACCCCCGTACGGCTGCCTTGCTGGGCGTGCTCGCGCGGCGAGGCCAGCCAGACAGTCTGGTTTACGGGTCTACGACGGGGGTGTACGGCGACTGCGAAGGGCGCTGGGTGTCTGAGCAGGACGCCTTGAATCCGCGCACCGATCGTGCCCATCGCCGGGTTGATGCCGAGCAATGGGTTCGGCAGTTTGGACGCGCCAGCGGTGTGCCAACCAGCATTCTGCGAATTCCGGGCATTTACGCGTTGGATCGGCCGGGCTCCACCCCGCAAGACCGACTGCGGCGCCAGATGCCGGTGCTCATGGCGCAGGAGGACGTGTACACCAACCATGTGCACGCCAATGACTTGGCGCGGGCTTGTTGGTTGGCGCTATGGCGCACCAAGTCAATGCGCGCTTACAACGTGAGCGACGACAGCGACATGAAGATGGGTGACTACTATGACTTGGCGGCGGATTTGAGCGGCCTGGCCCGGCCCGAGCGCATTTCTCGCCAGCAGGCCACAGAACGCTTGTCTGCCATGACGCTGAGCTTCATGGGTGAGTCGCGCCGACTGCGCAATGCGCGCGTGAAGGAAGAACTCGGTTTGCGCTTGCATTACCCCACGGTTCGCGACGGTTTGGCGCCAGCAAGCGGTAAAGATTCTGATATTTGAAGGCTGCGTCGTGGCTAAAACGCGGCGCGACGCGCGCCATGGGCCTGAAGCTGTCAGGCCATATGCCAAAGGCTTGGGATTTTTTTGGGGGGAGGGAGTCGACCTTGGTGCCCGGGGCCGGACTCGAACCGGCACGCCTCGCGGCGGGGGATTTTGAGTCCCCTGCGTCTACCAATTTCACCACCCGGGCAGGCGCGAAAGGCTGAAATTATGGCACAGTGTGGTTCATGAAATACCTGACGATTGAAGACGTTGTGGGCCGTACGCCCTTGGTCCGTTTGCAGCGTTTAGGCGCCGCAGAAAACCAGCATAGAGGCAATGTTTTGCTGGGCAAACTTGAGGGAAATAACCCGGCGGGCTCGGTGAAAGATCGGCCTGCTGTTTCCATGATCAGTCGCGCGCAGGAGCGTGGCGACATCAAGCCTGGTGATACCTTGATCGAGGCGACATCGGGCAATACCGGCATTGCCTTGGCCATGGCCGCAGCGATCAAAGGCTACCGCATGATTCTGATCATGCCGGAGGACCTGTCGATCGAGCGCGCCCAAACCATGAAGGCTTTTGGTGCCGAATTGATCCTCACCCCCAAAAGCGGCGGTATGGAGTATTCACGCGATCTGGCGGAGCAAATGCAAAGAGAGGGCAAAGGACGCGTTCTGGATCAGTTTGCCAACGCAGACAACCCGCGCAGCCACTTTGAAAGTACAGGGCCAGAAATATGGAACGATACCCAGGGCAAGGTCACACATTTCGTGAGTGCCATGGGCACAACGGGCACGATCACGGGCGTCTCACGCTACCTCAAGCAAATGAACCCGAAGATTCGGATCATTGGTGCGCAGCCCCAGGACGGCTCGCGCATACCGGGTATTCGCAAATGGCCCGAGGCCTACCTACCGCAGATCTATGACCCCAGCCATGTGGATGAGCTGGTGTATGTGAGCCAGGAAGATGCAGAGCACACCTGCCGTGAATTGGCACGGCAGGAGGGCATCTTTGCGGGTATTTCGGCAGCCGGTGCTTGTTGGGTGGCGCAACAGATCGCCAGCCAGGTGCACGATGCCACCATTGTTTTTGTGGTGTGCGACCGGGGCGACCGTTACTTATCAACCGGCGTGTTCCCGGCTTGATGCACTGGGGCGACGAGGATTTTTGACATGCAGATCGACAAAGAAGTTGACGCACGCGGGCTCAATTGTCCGCTCCCAATTCTGAAAGCCAAGCGCGCTCTCAGCGACATGAGCAGTGGGCAGGTGCTTAAAGTGGTGTCAACCGATGCGGGCTCGATGCGTGACTTTCAGGCATTTTGTCGCCAGACACACAATGAGCTGCTCGAGCAATCCCACCAGGGCGCCGATTACATTCACGTGTTGCGTCGGCGCTGAGGCGGCTACAGCGGCTGAGGTCCCCCTGACAAGCGAGCCAGAGCGGTATCAGGCTGAGCGCGCTTCGGCATGCCGCAGCGCCCGGCCCTGCTGGCTCAGCCCAGGCGTGCGAGTTGTGCTCGAACCTTAACCAATGTCGCTTCGAACGTAGCCAGGCGCTGGCGTTCCTGTTCGATCACCGCAGCGGGCGCGCGCGCCACAAAGGATTCGTTGTCGAGCTTGCCTTTGGCCTTGCCGACTTCGCCTTCCAGGCGGCTGAGCTCCTTGCCCAGGCGCAGCTTCTCAGCGGCCACATCGATTTCCATGAACAGACATAAACGCGCTGCACCAACGACCGCCACCGGGGCGGCCTGAGCAGCCTGTAGCCAGCTGGATTCCTCGCTGAAGACACGCAGTTCGCTGAGCTTGGCCAGCGCTTGCAGAACCGGCGCGTTGGCCTGCAAGAACTCGACTTCACCTGGCGTGTCCGCCATCATGTACAAGGGCAGACGCGTTGCCGGAGAGACGCCCATTTCGCCACGCAGATTGCGGCAGGCATCCACCAGCTGCTTGAGCCTTGCCATGTGCGCGATAGAACTGTCGTCAACCCGCTCAAGCTGGGCCACAGGATAGGCGGCAATGGCGACGGATGCGCCGGCTCGGCCCGCCACCGGGGCCACGGTCTGCCACAAAGCCTCGGTCACAAAGGGAATCACTGGGTGCGCCAGGCGCAGAATGGTCTCCAAGGTGCGAATCAGCGTGCGCCGCGTTGCGCGCTGCTGGGCCGGTGTGCCGTGCTGGATCTGAACCTTGGCAATCTCCAGATACCAGTCGCAGAACTCGTTCCAGACAAAGTCATAGATGCTGCTGGCCACGTTATCCAGCCGGTACTCGGCAAAGCCTTGCTCAACCTGCGCTTCGACCTGCTGCAGCAGCGATACGATCCATCTGTCTGCCGCACTGAAGGCCAGATAGGCGCCGCCCTCGGCATCGAGGGCGCATTCGGCGGCGGTGTGCTCTTTGAGGCCGCAATCATGACCCTCGCAGTTCATCAGTACAAAGCGGCTGGCATTCCACAGTTTGTTGCAGAAATTGCGGTAGCCTTCGCAACGCTTGGCATCGAAATTGATGTTGCGCCCGAGCGAGGCCAGCGCGGCGAAGGTGAAGCGCAGTGCATCTGCGCCGAAAGCCGGAATGCCACTGGGAAATTCCTTTTCCGTGTTCTTTTTGACTTGTGGTGCGGTCTCTGGTTTCCTGAGCCCCTCAACGCGCTTGAGCAAAAGCTCGGGTAGGCCGATGCCGTCGATCAGGTCCACAGGGTCGAGCACATTGCCTTCGGATTTGCTCATTTTGTGGCCCTGTGCATCGCGCACCAGGCCATGGATGTAGACGTGTCTGAAAGGAACCTGGCCGGTGAAGTGGGTGGTCATCATGATCATTCGGGCAACCCAGAAGAAGATGATGTCGTAGCCGGTGACCAGCACGCTGCTGGGAAGGTAGAGGTCAAAGTCCTTGGTTTTTTCCGGCCAGCCCATGGTCGAAAAGGGCACAAGCGCCGAGGAGTACCAGGTGTCGAGCACGTCTTCGTCGCGTTTGAGCGTCTTTCCAGGCGCCTGTGACTGGGCCTGCGCCTCGTTTCGGGCGACATAGACCTGACCATCCTCGTCGTACCAGGCGGGTATCTGGTGGCCCCACCAGAGCTGTCGGCTGATACACCAGTCTTGAATGTTATTCATCCACTGGTTGTAGGTGTTGACCCAGCTCTCGGGCACGAATTTGACCGCGCCCGACTGCACCGCATCCACCGCTTTTTGCGCGATCGATTTGCCGCTCGGGTCGGCGTCGCTGACCTTGCTCATGGCAACAAACCATTGGTCCGTCAGCATGGGTTCAATCACCTGGCCGGTGCGCGCGCAGCGCGGCACCATGAGTTTGTGCTTCTGCACCTGTACGAGCAGGCCCAAGGCGTCGAGATCGGCCACGATGGCCTTGCGCGCCACGAAACGATCCAGGCCGCGAAAGACTTCGGGTGCGTTGTTGTTGATCTTGGCGTCCAGTGTGAGCACGCCAATCATCTCGAGCCCGTGGCGCTGGCCGACCGCATAGTCGTTTTGGTCGTGCGCTGGCGTGACCTTGACCACCCCTGTTCCGAAAGCCCGGTCAACATAGTCGTCGGCAATGATCGGTATCGGCCGGTCGCACAGCGGCAACTGCACCAGCTTGCCAACCAGGTGGGTGTAGCGCTCGTCTTCGGGGTGAACCATGAGCGCCACGTCGCCGAGCATGGTCTCGGGTCGTGTGGTGGCAACCGTCAGGCCTTTGAGCTCACCGATGGGCCCATCGACAAAGGGGTAGAGGATGTGCCATAGCGAGCCTTCTTCCTCCTCGCTTTCGACTTCGAGGTCGCTGACGGCGCTCATCAGAACCGGATCCCAGTTCACCAGCCGTTTGCCGCGGTAGATCAGACCCTGTTCATAGAGGCGAACAAAGGTCTCGGTAACGGTCTGGGACAGATCGTCGTCCATGGTGAAGTACTCGCGACTCCAGTCCACGGTGTCGCCCATGCGCCGCATCTGGTTGGTGATGGTGTTACCGCTTTTCTCTTTCCATTCCCACACCCGGGCAACAAAATTTTTCCGTCCCAGGTCGTGACGGCTCTGCCCCTGGCCTTGTAGTTGGCGTTCAACCACGATCTGGGTGGCAATGCCGGCGTGGTCTGTGCCCGGAATCCAGGCTGTGTTGAAGCCCTTCATGCGGTGGTAGCGCGTCAGGCTGTCCATGATCGTCTGGTTGAAGGCATGGCCCATGTGCAGCGTGCCGGTCACATTGGGTGGAGGCAATTGAATGCAGAAATTTTTCCCTTCGCTGGCGGCTTTGGCGTCTGGCTGACCGCTACCGCGCGCGCCGGCAACCGCATAGCCCCGCCGTTCCCATTCGGGGCCCCAGTGGGCTTCAAGTGCAGACGGCTCAAAAGATTTGGACAGGCTTTCCAGTCCGGGTTGGTGCAGTGCGTCAGTCATGGTCTGTGTCGGTTTCAAGACGATGCCAGCCGCGGGCACTTGGCCGCACAGCGCTGGCGTCTTTGGCGAATAAGCCGTGGAGGAACAGGCGGGATTTTATTCGGCTACCAGACGGCGACCTGGCGGTCGTATGGGGTGCCTGACGGCGTAGGCCAGGCGTCTGCAGCGGATGCCTGAACGCGGCTTTTAAAGATTTCTTCAATGAAGAAGCTGTTTGCCATAGTTTTTGACGATTTTTGACATTGATATGAATAATCACGCGATAGGTCTCAACTCGTTAACATACTTGTGTGTTGGAACAATGAACTTGGACACCAACGCGTTCGTTTAACTTTGACTAGGAGATTTCCATGGCAGCACTTAAAGGCTCCAAAACGGAAGAAAACCTGAAAGCCGCCTTCGCTGGCGAGTCCCAGGCCAACCGCCGTTATCTGTATTTCGCAAACAAGGCCGACGTTGAGGGTCAGCCCGATGTCGCCGCGCTGTTCCGCTCGACCGCCGAAGGCGAGACCGGCCATGCGCACGGTCACCTGGAGTGGCTTGAGACCTGCGGTGACCCCGCCACAGGCATGCCTTTTGGCAGCACCCGTGAGAACCTGGCCAGCGCAGTTGCCGGCGAGACCCACGAATACACCGACATGTACCCCGGCATGGCCAAAACGGCCCGTGACGAAGGACATGACGAGGTTGCCGACTGGTTTGAGACCCTGGCAAAAGCCGAGCGTTCTCACGCCAACCGCTACGCCAAGGCATTGGCTGATCTGGCGGATTGAAGCTGATACTGTGGCATGCCGCTGAGCATGCCACGGTTTTCTAAAAGCACCTGCGTTGGCCGGTTGCTTTTAAAAAATCACTGATAAGGAAGAATTAGGCCATGGCAACAGAAGGCAACTTGGCTGCGCCCACGCGACATCCGATCGACTGGAAAAACCCGGATTTCTATGACGAGGCAGCCACGTTCAAGGAATTGGAGCGGATTTTTGACATCTGTCACGGTTGCCGCCGTTGTGTCAGCCTGTGCGGCTCGTTCCCGACCTTGTTTGATCTGGTCGACGAAAGCAGCACGATGGAGGTTGACGGTGTCGACAAGAAGGACTACTGGAAGGTGGTCGACCAGTGCTATTTGTGTGACCTGTGCTACCTGACCAAGTGCCCTTATGTTCCGCCGCATGAATTCAATCTCGATTTTCCGCACACCATGTTGCGTGCCAAGGCCATCAAGTTCAAAAAAGGTGAGGTGGGTGCGGCTGAAAAATTTCTGGCCTCGACCGATGTGCATGGCCAGTTCGCCGGCATCCCGGTGGTGGTCCAGGTGGCCAATGCGGTGAACAAGACCAAGCCGGCCCGCGCCCTGATGGAAAAGGTGGTCGGCGTTGACCAGAACGCATGGCTGCCGTCTCTGGCTACGCGCAAGTTTCGCTCTGCTGCGCCTAAGGCGCAGGCCCATAACGTGGTCGACGGCGCCAAGACGCCGGGCAAGGTTGCCATTTTTTCAACCTGCTACATCAACTACAACGAGCCGGGCATTGGCATGGACCTGCTCAAGATTCTTGACCACAACGACGTGCCCTATGTCATTGTGGACAAGGAAAAGTGCTGTGGCATGCCCAAGCTGGAGTTGGGCGATTTGGAGTCGGTCAACGCCAGCAAGGAGGCCAACATCCCGGTGTTGGCCCGTTATGCCCGCGACGGTTACGCCATCCTGGCAGCTGTGCCCAGTTGCGCCTTGATGTTTAAACAGGAAATTCCACTGATGTACCCGGACGAGGAAGACGTCCAGCTCGTCAAAGAGGCGATGTGGGACCCGTTCGAGTACCTGATGCAGCGCAAACGCGATGGCCTGTTGAAAGCGGATTTTCAGCAGCCGCTCGGTAACGTGAGTTATCAGATTCCCTGTCACGGGCGCGTGCAAAACATCGGTAAAAAGACCGAGGAGATGCTCAAAATGGTGCCGGGAACCACCGTGGACACCTTTGAGCGCTGCTCGGGACATGCTGGCACCTTCGGCGTGAAAAAAGCCTACCACCAGCAGGCCATGAAGATTGGCAAACCCCTCTTCAAGGCAATGTCGACCATGAAAAACGGCGGCAAGCCGGACTACATCAGTTCCGACTGCCCGCTCGGTGGACATCACATTGCCCAGGGCTTTGAGGTCAACCAGCTCGGCTCGCCCGAACTGCAGCACCCCTTGAGCCTGATTGCCAAAGCCTATGGCTTGAAATAGACGCAATTGATTGATTTTTGGAGGAAAGCAAAAATGCAAACCACGGGAACCATTACCCCAGAGAGCCTCATGACCTTGGAGGCTTACAGCAAATGGCGCAAAACAAACAAGGGCGCGGTGATGGCCGAGCGCCGGTTGCGCAGTGTCGCGCTTGGCGATCACATGACCCTGCAATTCGAGTCCGAAGCGACGATTCGCTATCAGATTCAGGAGATGCTTCGCATCGAAAAGATTTTTGATGAGGAAGGCATTGCACAGGAAGTCGAAGCGTATGGGCCCTTGGTGCCGATGGGCACGCATTGGAAAGCAACGGTTTTGCTGGAGTACCCCGACATCAGCGAGCGACGCCGTGAATTGGCCCGCCTGATTGGTGTGGAAGATCGTCTGTTTGTTGAGGTCGAAGGCATGCCGCGCGTGTATGCGATCTGTGACGAAGACCTGGACCGGGAAAACGAGGAAAAAACATCTGCCGTGCACTTCGCGCGTTTTGAGTTCACGCCGGCGATGTGCGCCGCTATCAAGGCTGGTGCCGCCGTCAAGTTGGGCTGCGACCACACCAATTACCCAGCGCATCGGCAGATCCCAGAGGAGACCTTGGCATCGCTGGCAGGGGACCTGAAGTAAGCGGTTCCCAGGGGTGCGACCATGCTTTTCCTGCTCTCTCCCGCTAAAACGCTTGACTACGAGCCGGCCCCGTCGTCGCTTGCGCACACGTCGCCGCTCTTTGCGAAGCAATCTGCGAAGCTCATAGGCGTTTTGAAGAAAAAGAGCGAGAGAGAAATTGCTGAACTGATGGACTTGAGCCCGGCGCTCAGTGCCTTGAATGCTCAGCGTTACAAGGCCTGGAAGCCGACCGCTAGCCTGGACAACGCCAAGCAGGCCGTGCTGGCATTTAATGGTGACGTCTACGACGGCCTGGATGCCAATAGCCTGGACGCCAAGGCGCTGGACTGGCTGCAAGCACATCTTTGCATCCTCAGTGGTTTGTACGGTGTCTTGCGTCCGCTCGATTTGATGCAGGCGTATCGGCTTGAAATGGGCACTAGTTTGACAACACCGCAGGGCAGCAACCTCTACCAGTTTTGGGGCCACGATCTGGCGGACTATCTGAAAAGCCGACTCGCAGACATGAAGGATCCGGTCGTCGTCAACCTGGCCTCGCAGGAGTACTTCAAGGCGGTGGACTTGCGCGCGCTTGATGCCCGGGTGGTCGAGTGCGTGTTCGAGGATTTCAAGAGCGGGAAGTACAAGATCATCAGCTTTTTTGCCAAAAAAGCGCGCGGACTGATGATGCGCTACGCGGCCTTGAAGCGTTGCACCAGACCAAAAGACCTCGAGTCTTTCAATCTTGACGGCTACGCCTTCAGCCAGGCCGCCTCCAGTGAGGACCGTCTGGTTTTTCGACGAAAGCAGGCGGCCTGAGCAAGCGCTGCCGCTTGGCACCCAGGCCAGGACAGTGCCGGGTGCGGGTCTAGGATGGCGCCTAGTTCCGCCCAGCCTCGCCCATGATCTCTGGCAAAATAGTTGCTTCTTAATTTGCTTTTTTGGAGTGATTGTGAAGAAACCCCAACTTTTTGCCAAGTGGTGCCTCGCGGCGTCCGTTTTTGGTTTGACGGCCACCTCGGCGCTCGCTTTTCAACCCAGTGCCACGGAGTGCATCGCGCCGGCCGGTGCGGGCGGTGGATGGGACATGACTTGCCGCATGGTCGGCAAGACCCTGCAAGACCTCAAGCTGATCCCTGGCACCATGCAAGTGACCAACAAGTCCGGTGGCGGTGGTGGCGTTGCCTACGCTGAGGTGGTCAACAAGCGCAACACCGACAACAACCTGATCGTGGCGGCTTCGTCTGCGACCTCGACTCGCCTGGCTCAGGGCGCCTATCCCGGCAACAACATGGGTCAAATGCGTTGGTTGGCTTCGGTTGGCGCCGACTACGGCGTGGTAGCTGTGGCTGCTAACTCGCCCATCAAAACGCTGCCTGAGTTGATGGCCAAGGTGAAAGCGGATCCCAAATCGGTTGCCTTTGCTGGTGGCTCTGCGGTGGGCGGCTGGGATCATCTCAAGGTATTGATCGCTGCACGTAAGTCGGGCATCAAAGACGTTCGCTCGATCAAGTACGTCGCTTTCGAAGGCGGTGGCGAGGCTGTGACCCAACTCATGGCTGGCAAGGTTCAGGCCTTCACGGGTGATATCTCTGAAGCCAAGGGCTTTGTGGATGCTGGCAAGGTCAAAGTGTTGGCCGTGATGGCGCCTGAGCGTCTGGGTGGTGACTTTGCCAAGTTCCCGACCGCCAAGGAGCAGGGGCTTGATGCGGTTGGCGCGAACTGGCGAGGTTTCTATGCGCCAGGCGGCATGAGCCAGGATGCCTATGACTTCTGGGTCAAGCAGATCGGTGCGGTGTATGACTCCAAAGAGTGGAAGTCCATCATGGCCAAGAATGGCATGGAGCCTCTGAACCTTCGTGGCTCAGCCTTTCAGGTTTTTGTGAAAGAGTCTGTCGACGAAATCCAGGCGCTCTCCAAAGAGATTGGCATCATCAAGTAAGTTTGCCTGAGCTCTGAGGCCTGTTGCTCTTCACGAGCCACAGGCCTTTTTTGTGCGTCGGCATCTATCTCATCTGTATATCGGGTTTAAGCAATGAGTGATCGAATCTTTGCGGTCATCGTGCTGCTGTTTGCAGCGCTGATGGCGTGGGCGGGGACGCAAATTGAGGAAAGCTTCATCCAAGACCCCTTGGGCCCCAAAGCTTTTCCTCTGCTGATTGCAGCCCTGATGGCTGTATCCGCAGTGGTAATTTTTTTGAAGCCGGATTCGGCCCCTCATTGGCCTGGCCTGTTCAAGGTGTTAGAACTGCTGGCGACCGCAGCTGTGCTGGTGGTCTACGCCTATCTGTTGCCGGTTGCGGGCTTTGTTTTGTCAACTGCTGTGACTGCGGCGTTCCTGTCGTGGCGTCTGGGTGCGACGGCGCGACAAGCAGTCTCGGGTGGCGTGTGGATTTCGCTGGGCATCTACGTGGTTTTTCAACATGCCATGAGTGTGAACCTCGCCAAAGGCCCTTGGGGCTTTTGAAGGGATAGGGGACTGACATGGAAACTTTAAGTGCATTGAGTGCCGGCTTCGGCGTGGCGTTGACTTGGCAGAACCTGTTTCTGGCATTCATCGGCGTGTTTTTGGGGACGGTGATCGGCGCTCTGCCCGGGCTGGGCCCGTCCAATGGCGTCGCCATCATGATTCCCGTGGTCTTCACCACTGGTCTGGCCGCCACGCCCGCGCTCATTCTTTTGACCAGCGTGTACTACGGCGCCATGTATGGTGGCCGCATTTCATCGATTCTGCTGAATATTCCCGGCGATGAGCCAGCCATGATGACGACGCTCGATGGCTATCCGATGGCGCGCAATGGGCAGGCTGGCGAGGCTCTGGCCATCTCTGGGATTGCCTCCTTCGTAGGCGCATTCTTTGCAACGATTGGCCTCGTGGTTTTGGCGCCTCAGCTGGTCAGCATAGCCTTGCTGTTCGGGCCAGCCGAATATTTTGCAATGTTCACATTGGCCTTCGCCACGCTGGGTGGTGTGACCAGCAGCAACCAAGCCAAGGCGGCGTTTGCCACCTGCCTGGGTCTGATGCTGGCCTTCATCGGTGTTGACGCACAGACGGGGGTGCCGCGTTTTGCCTTTGGTAATGTGCATTTGTACGACGGCATCGACTTCCTGGTTGCGATTGTTGGCATGTTTGCCCTGTCCGAAGT
Organism: Comamonadaceae bacterium; assembly: GCA_038145425.1. Lineage (GTDB taxonomy): Bacteria > Pseudomonadota > Gammaproteobacteria > Burkholderiales > Burkholderiaceae_C > Rhodoferax. Next base: position 67,597 of record JAYQPP010000001.1, read on the forward strand.
GTTTCTGTTCATCGAGGAGCGCGGCAAGGCCGGCAGCCACACCACGGCACCTATGCCGGAGCTGGGCCGGGTCGTCCCACCCTGGGGCATGGTTAAGCAAACCAGTGGCGCCATGGGACGCGGTACCGTGCTGGGATTTATTGCCGGGGTCTTGCCTGGCGCAGGCGCTTCGCTGGGTTCTTTTTTGGCCTACACCCTGGAGAAAAAGGCCGCAGGAAAGAATGGCCATTTCGGACAAGGTGACCCGCGTGGCGTGGCTGCCCCGGAAGCAGGCAATAACGCAGCAGCGGGTGGGGCCTTGGTGCCCATGCTGGCGCTCGGTGTGCCGGGCTCAGGCACAACTGCGGTTCTGCTGGCCATGCTGATGGCGCTCGATATAACGCCTGGTCCATTGCTGTTTCAGCAGCACCCCGATGTCGTCTGGGGATTGATCGCAGCCTTGTTCATCGGAAACTTCATGCTGCTCGCGCTGAACTTGCCCATGGTGGGGCTGTTCACCCGCGTGTTGAAAATACCCTCGATGTACTTGATGCCGGCGGTCGCCATGATTTCTTTCATCGGTATCTATGGCATCACGAACTCCACCTTTGATCTGCTGGTCATGATTGGCTTTGGCTTGCTCGGATGGGTTCTGCGTAAGCTTGATGTACCCATGGTCCCGGTGATTTTGGGCATTTTGCTTGGCGAATTGATGGAAAAGAATTTGAGGCGCGCACTGACGATCTCAGACGGTGAGTTGTCCATTCTTTACGGTTCGCCGCTCGCTGTGGGCTTTCTCCTGGTGGCATTCCTGGGCTTTGTGATGCCCATCATGGTTCGTCGGTTCATCAAGCCAAAGAACTAAACTTTTCAGCGATTTTGGCTCGCCCCAGTGGCCGGTGTCATGCTTGGTAACTGAGGCGGTGATGGCGGCATTGCGCAGACCGTCTGCCGCTGGGTTGATAGCCTATGAGGCCTAAAATTTCACACGCATGACAACGATCGAGCAGTCACAACTGGGGCGCCAGGCGAGTTATCCGGAGCATTACGATGCTTCGATTCTTTTTCCGATTGCGCGCGCGCCGCAGCGTGAGGACATTGCCATCCGGGATCGACTGCCGTTTCTCGGTGCTGATTTGTGGACCGCTTATGAGTTGAGCTGGCTGAATCAGAAAGGCAAGCCACAGGTTGCGGTGGCGCAAATTATGGTGCCTTGTGAGTCCACGCACCTGATTGAGAGCAAGTCGCTCAAGCTCTACCTGGGCAGTTTCAGTAACAGCAAATTTGACGATGCCGCTGCTGTGCAGCGGACCATCGCTACCGACTTAAGTGCTGCGAGCTGGACTGGTGGTTCTGTCGGGTCAGCCGTTGGTGTCAAACTGTTGAATGCTGATGAATTTGGCCGGCAAACCATTCAGGAACTGGACGGCTTGAGTCTGGACCGGCTGGATCTGGACTGTTCGGTGTACACCCCGGCGCCTGAATTTTTGACCGTAGCGCCCGACGAGGCGCCCGCGCAAGAGGTTCTGAGCAGTCGCCTGTTGCGCAGCAAGTGCCCCGTCACGGGGCAACCCGATTGGGGTTCTGTGCAGGTCAGCTACTTTGGGCCGCCCATCGACCATGCAGGGCTGCTGCGTTACATCGTGAGCTTCCGGCAGCACACCGGCTTTCATGAGCACTGTGTCGAGCGCATGTTTATGGACATTTGGGAACGATGCCGACCGCACACCTTGAGCGTTTATGCGCGCTACACCCGTCGCGGTGGATTGGATATCAATCCGTTTCGAAGCAGTGCACCGCAGGCCTTGCCCCAAAACACGCGCCATGCCCGCCAGTAAGGCAACTCGACCTGTTAATTGCCGACGGCTTGCCGGGCGGAGGCAGCGTTAAAACAGTTCGCGGTCGCGGCTTGACCCTGGCTCTTGTGCGCTGGCCGCGTTATCAACCAAATCAGTTGAGGTGTGTGCCTGAAGCCCGTAGACGCGAACTCCGAGCAAACGTATCGGGCGTTGTAACGGGAGTCGTTTCAGACATTGTCCAGCCTGCTGACGGATAAGGACGGCGTCTTTGGTATGCCGGTTCATGGTTGCTTCTCGGGTGACAACCGTGAAATCGTCGAGCCTGATTTTGACGCCGACGGACTTGGCAACATACCCTTTGCGCGCAAGGTCTAGCGCCACGCGTTCGCACAAATCCGTGAAAATGCCGCCAAGCGTTAAGCGGTCGCGCTCAGCGTGCAAATTGCGCTCAAACGTGGTTTCTCGGCTAATGCTGACTGGTTCACTGTCGACGACGACTGGCCGCTCATCGTGGCCCCGCGCGGCCGCAAACATCCATGCGCCGGTCTTTTGCCCGAAATGGTCGATCAGGTGATCGAGCTCACAGCGCGCAAGTTCCCCGATCGTGTGAATGCCCAGTCCCTGAAGTTTGGCCGCTGTCTTGGGGCCGATGCCATTGACCTTGCTACACGCCAGCGGCCAAATTTTGTGCTCGAGATCTTCCTCAAAGACCACGGCGATGCCGTTGGGCTTGTGGAACTCGCTGGCCATTTTGGCCAGCAGCTTGTTTGGTGCAACGCCAATCGAGCAGGTCAGGCCGGTCTCTTGAAAAATAGTTTTTTGAATCAGTCGGGCTAGAACCCGGCCGCCTTCGCGCTGGCCACCTGGCACCTGCGTGAAATCGATGTACACCTCGTCGATGCCGCGATCTTCAATGACCGGTGCAATTTCTTTAATGACTTTTTTGAATGCCTGCGAATACTGGCGATAGCGGGGAAAGTCCACCGGCAGCAAGATCGCCTGTGGACACAACTGCGCGGCTTTCATCAGCCCCATGGCCGAGCCGATACCAAACTGGCGAGCTGCGTAGGTCGCGGTGGTGATGACGCCTCGCCCGACATACGTGCTCAGCCTGGGGAAGAGGTCAGGCGATAGTTTGTGCAATGGGCGCTCAGGGCTTGGCTCGGGCACACGAGACTTGGCAGCCGAGCCGCCGATGACGATCGGAAGTCCCTTGAGCTGCGGGTAGCGCAGCAGCTCTACGGATGCGTAAAACGCGTCCATGTCGAGATGCGCCACTCTTCTCATCGGGGAACAAAAAAATTGATTTGCCGTTTTTCCAAGTTGTACGAAGTTTTTAGTCTGATTCTTCTAAGCACGCAGCCACACTCTAACGCGCGCCTTGACTACTACCCTCAACCCAGCGTGCATCAACGCATTTACGAGGTATTTCGCGGCGACCTCCCTCTGTTCAGGTGATTGCCAGTCTCAATTGATACATGTCAATTGTCTGTGGTAGCTGGTCAGTAGGATGGGGCCCTGAGCAAAACGGATTGGTGGAGAGGGTCATTCGAACGATCAAGGAGCAGTGCGTACACCGGCAACGGTTTGAAACACTGCAACATGCCGCTCGGGTGTTGGGAGACTGGATTGGGTTCTACAACCAAAAGCGACCGCACCAGGCGCTGAAGATGAAGACCCCGAACCAGGCATTTGAAATGTTCAAATTAGCAGCTTGACCTGTGCAGAAACTGCTGGGTCATTACATCTGGGTCGTAGGCGCCGGGGTTGATGCATCCACATCGGGCACCGACGGGTTGCTTGAGTCAAGGGTAGCGGCAGCGAAGACTGGTCGTGCGTTGTCGGATCTGGATTGTCGAGAAGTGGGCGTCGCATTGAGATCGTTGGGCGCGGCATTAGACTTAAGCCCTTAAATCATGAAATCCAGTCTGAAAAAAATCCTGGTGCTTGTCGCCTTGATGTCGGCCAGTATGAGGGGCTTCGGTTTTTTCTGGCAAGACAAGGTAAGCGTGCTGTGCGCCGACTCGATTCTTCACGAGTTTGAACTCAAAGACGGAAGAATTCTGTTGACGCTCTCAGTCCTCGAGGCTGGCAAGTCGCCCAGAGCATTCAGCCGCGAGGTTTTGGACGAGTGCAAGGTCAAAGATATTAAAAACTGGTCATGCGGCGGTAAGGTCACCAATGACTTTTTTGGTAAGTCTGCCTTTTCTGCGGCGCATATGGTTGTGGAGGGCAAGTACCACTATCTGCCGTCCACCTTTTACCCACGAACCGGCTTTTGTCATCAATTTCGACAACTCGAGTAAGCCTGGCGTCCTGAGGGCACGATGCCCCACGACGGCCGGCTGGCAGCTTGGGGTCAAAAAAGCAGTGGCAGCTTGGCGCCAACGCCTCCCAAGAGTCACCCTCACTTTTTTAGTCTTAGTATCTGGCCGGTAGAGTCGGCTGGGGCGTTTTCGTCCTGAATAGTGCGAGCAGCCAGCCAGCGGGGTGTTCAGCGAACCGTGATTTCTACCCGACGGTTCTGAGGTTCAGCAACGCCGTCCTTGGTGGGAACGAGCAGTTTGTCTTCGCCTTCAGACTGAACCGATACTTCAACATCTTTCAGGCCTTCCGCCCGGATTTTGTCGGCCACTGTGTTTGCGCGCTTAAGGCCAAGTTCCCGGTTGTATTTGGCGCTGCCAACTGTGTCGGTGTGACCCACAACTGACACATCAGGCGCCTGCCTCAGTTTCATGGCGTCGATGACCTGTGGCAGTGCTGTGTTTGATTCCTTGGTTAACGCGGCGCTGCCTGTTTGAAAGTAGAGGCGGAACTGTTCGGGCAGAAGCGGCAGGTGAGCGACGGCGTCGTTAAAGTCACTTTTTAACAGACCCTCGCTTGGTTTGAATGCCTTGCCACTACCGTCGAGCAACACAGCGTCTTGCGCTTTACTCAGTGTGGTGACGCCGCTGGCAGTGGTGACATCGACCTGGCCGACTGTCCCGTCAGGGCTGGGCAAGAGCACGACATAGGAAGTCGGTGGCTCAGGCGGCTTGGCCACAGCCACAACCTTGGCGACCGGGGCGGGCACGACTTTGTCGATGACGAGTTCAATCGGAGAGGTGGGCGGACAGATGTCTTGCGTCGTCAGGGCTGCGTTGCTTTGACCCGCTTGCTCGGCAGTGGGTTGATCTTTACGGTTGACGCCAAGCGTGCTGACCAACTGCCCTGAACCCGCCAAGGTCCTCGCTTGCGCGGCAACTTGTTTGTAGCGCGCGCTGATGTAGGCTTGGCTGGCTGCAAAAAACTCATTTTGGGTGTCCAGCAGATCAAGCAGGGTGCGCTGTCCGATGTCGAATTGACTGCGATAAGCTTCGCGCGCTTTTTCGGTAGACAGGCGATGTTGATCGAGGTAGCCTAATTGCTCGTTGAGCGACTTGACGTCGTGATACGCGATGGTCAGGGTCTGACGAGCGTCCCGACAGGCTTTTTCCTTGAGGTCGAGCGATTGGTCCCGCAGCGCTTGCGCTTGCTGGGTACGCGCCACGTCTGAGCCGCCTCTGTAAATGTTGTAGCTCAGTGCCAGTTGCACGCCCTCGGTGTGGCTGCTTCCCCGGTAGCCGCCACTGTTGTTGCCACGGTTGGCGTAGGCCCTGGCGTCGAGGCGCGGCATAAAAGCACTCTGCTTGGCGCTGACTTCTGCCTCTTTGGCGCGGGCATTCTCTACAGCTGCGTTCAAGGCTGGGTTGCTGGGTAAGCCAAAAATCAGAGCATCGAGGATGGTTTTGGGCATCGTGCCAAGCTTGAACGGGTCTGGCAAAGGCCGCAGGGCGGGCGATGGCACTTCACCCAGCACATTCAGGTAGCGCGCGTTGGCGTCATTGAGTTTGGTGAGCTCGCTCAGCAGACTCGACTCTGCCAGGGCCAGACGCCCATTGGCTTGCTCGCTGTCCGCTCCGCGGCCGACGCCGGCGCGAAAGCGCTCGTCGACCTGCATCGCGGTCTGCTTGTGAATCACATAGTTTTCTTTGGCTGCCTCGACCAGTTCTCGTGCGGAGACCACGTCGGCATAAGCTTGTACAGCTGCCAGGGCGACCTGTTCAGACACCTCAAGCAATTCGTAGTAGCGCGTGAGCTGGGCATGCCCCAGGCGTTTGATCTCGTTCGGCGTCAAGCCGCCATCAAAGATCATCTGGCGCAGGTTTAATTCGGCGGTCGCAAAGTTGTACGTTCCAAAATTACCACCCGCCCCGGGTGCAGCAACTTTTCTCTCACGGCCCAAGGTGGCATTCAGGTCAATCTGCGGCAATAAGCCGCCTTGCGCCACCGATCGCTCTTCGACAGCAGCCAAAAAGGCATGCCAACGCGCCTGAACCTGTGGGTTCGATTCAACCGCTTTCTGCGCCGCCTCGACCAGGGGCTTAGGCAGGTTTTGCGCGCCGGCAGACGACCCAAAGGCCACCAGCATCAGTGCGATCAAGGGTTTGAGCATGATTTTTGTAGTCATAACAGCCAAAGCTAGACGCTTTCCTCCTTGGAGCCGTTCACAGGCCAGACTTTGCTATCTTGCCAGGCTTTGCTATCTTGCCTAGCTTTGCTATCTTCGTTGCTACCAGCCAAAAATTGTTTCATGTTCGAAAAATCAGAGCTCTCATGCAACGGTTCCTCACCCATGGACCAAGCGCGGCCTAAGTTTTTTAGCATCGGATGCAGCAGGGTCACGAGGGTTTTGCTGCTTGCGGCGCAACCTTGACCAAAAATTGGGTTCCGCGAACACCGATGGTGCCGCCAGGCGTACGCACGTTCACAGCGTCCGGCTGCAGTTTGGCAATGAGCCCCGAAACGTAGTTCAAGGTGCCTTTGCTCAGGCTTGTGCTGAGCTTGAGTTTGCCCTGGGTTTGTGCAGGGGCGTACAAATATTCGTCGACGGTCATTTGGGTGTCCGGGCCGAAGGACATTCTCGTGCTGTCTTTGAAAGTTACACCCATGCTGCCCGTTTTACTGGTAACCAGAACGCTGCCAAGATAAACCTGTGTTCCCGGCGCAGCCTTGACTTCCTTTCCCGCTGTCTTAACCCAAGCCTCGCCAGTGAGGGTTTTGACATAGCCAATGGCGTCGTCAGCCAGGGCGAGACCTGTGAGCATCAAGTTAATCGTGAAAATCGCGATGACCCGGAGGTGTTGGAACATGTTCATGCTGCGCTCCTTCTTAAATGCGGACTGATCTGTCAAGTGACGCGAAGAGGATACTCCGAATTTATGGCGACGAATACCGGCATAGATCAAACTCGTTGGAAGAAATTGAGAGCTTGACTATGTTTTTACGGCCGTATCTGAGCCCACTCGCTTCGATTCTATGGACGCACTGTGCTGTTTTGACTGCCAAAGCGTGTCACTTTGTCACGAAAACGTGTCATTCGTGCTTTTTCTTCATACTTGATGGCGTGAGATGGCTATCATCTCCCGGGTGTATACAACGCGGGAAGCGTTGAGAGGGCTCTTTTTGGAACAACTCTTATTGCATCTTTTTGGCGATTACCTGACGCAGACCGATTGGATGGCGCGTGAGAAGACCAAGCGCTGGTTGCCAGCCTTGGTTCACGTGACGGTTTACACCTTGCCGTTCATGTTGCTGACCGATTCGATCAATGCGTTGCTGTTCATTTGGGGTTCGCATTTGCTGATCGATCGGCTGGCGCTGGCGCGCTACCTGATCTTCTTCAAGAACTGGGTAAACCAGCCTTCCCTGACATGGAAAGACTGTGCGCCCACTGGCTATCCGAATTGGACGCCGCCCTATATGTCGGCCTGGCTTTTCATCATTACCGACAACACCTTGCATCTGATGTGCAATTATTTTGCGATCGGCTGGCTCTGACCGAGGACCGATTGACTTTTGAATTACTTTGCGTCAAACACAATCAAGTCGTTGATCTGGCCCTGCTGAAGTCTTTTTTGGTGTAGCTGAACCAGCGGGTCATCTGGCCAACTTGCGGCAAGGTCTGCAAACAGCTCTGCAGCTTGTGGCGATTCCTGAGACATTGCGTCATATGCCCTGGCGTAGCGTTCTGGGTCAGCGCGTTCGTAATTTTCTGGCACCAGGGGTTCAAAGACCTTTAGCGGCTTTTTCTTGCCCATCAGTAGGAGTTGGCCAATTGGCCGAAGCGCGATGGGCATGTGGTCGTCCAACATTGCTTCCGAGATACAGATGCGTGTGCCGAGGTGTTTGTTGGCGCCCTCGAGTCGTGCAGAGGTGTTGACTGGGTCGCCCAGGGCTCGGTAGTCAAACATGTTTTTTCCACCAAAATTACCAACGATGACTTCACCGCTGTGCACACCGATACGGGTTTTTCCGAAAGGTATGCCCTGGGCCAGCAGTTTGGATGAGTAATCGTGCGCAAAGGCGTCCAAGGCCAGCGCACAGCGGACCGCTTTTGACTGGTGGTCTGGTTGCGTGACCGGCGCTGAAAACACAACAGCGAGCGCATCGCCAACAATGCGATCAAGCGTGCCATCGTGTTCAAAAATGATTTCGATCATTCGGTCTAGGTAGGTGTTGAGCAATGCCACAGCCTCGCCAGGATCTCGGCTTTCCATCAAGCCCGTAAAACTCTCAAGGTCGGTGAAGATGAAGCTGCAGGTTTTACGCTGTCCGCCTAAGGTGAGCGCTTCCGGGTTGTTGACCAGGTGAGCCACCCGGTTGGGCGAGACGTAGCGCGAAAACGCTTGCTTGATCCAGGCTTGCTCGCGTTCGCTGGCGAAGTGATGCCACAAGCTGCTGATGATGAAAGTGGCCGTCAGCACAATGATGGGCGTGGCTGCGTCCAGCAAGATACCCTGTTCCACATAGGCGATCCAGCTCGTTGCAGCAACTGCTGAAATGGTCAGTAGCCAGGCGAGGGCTGCGCCCATGGCCGCAATGCGCAGCGTTAAGGCCCCCAGTGCAACGCCAAGAATCATGATGGTGATGGTCTCAAGCCCCCGTGCCCAGCTCGGTCGTACTAAAAAATGTCCGGTGAGCGCTTGCTCCAGCGCCTGGGCGTGTGCCTCAACGCCCGGGAACAGGCCCCAGGGATTGAAGCGCAAGTCCATCAGTCCCTGCGCGGAACTGCCAATCAGGGCAATGTGTCCAGCTAGCTGTTCGGTTGGGACTTCGCCGGCCATCACCTGCCAGGCAGGTACCGTACGCTCGGGGATTCGAGGCGTGTAATGAACCCACATTTCACCTCTTGCATTGGTCGGTATGGCGAGTTGGCCGATGCGGACCTCCTCAATACCGCTGGCACCGCCGGCACCTTTGAGGATGATGTTTCTCGCTCCTAAGGCCACCCGCAGTGACTCGCCAGACAGCGTGCCCACCGGCTTCTGGCCGAGCTGAAGCACCAAAGGTACCCGTCGAACAACGCCGTCGGCGTCGGGCACGAAAGTGACTGCGCCGTTGCCGGCGGCAACCTTCTCCAAGGACGGCAGCGAGCGCACCGCCTGGCTGTAGCTCGATAGCCAGCGCGATTGATCGTCGCCGGCGTAGATGAAGCGGCCTTTTTGTAGCGGGACATCATCGGGCTTAGCCAGGGCGCCTTGCTCCAGAGCGAAACCCAGCACGGCGGGTGTTCTCTGCAGGCTTTGTTCAAACACCTTGTCGTGGTCTGGCAAGGTCAAGAGCTGATCGCGCATAGGACCCATCAAGCCCCAAAGTTCGGCCGCAGAGCTTGGGGAGGTGCGATCAGCCTCCGGGAACAAGACATCAAAGCCAACCACCGCCACGCCAGCCTGACCTAGTTTGTCGAGCATCTCCGCAATTTTGTTGCGCGGCCAAGGCCATTGACCCATGCGCGCCAGGCTGGCCTCGTCAATATCGACCACGCGAACCGGCGCCGGCACATACTCGCGCGGATGCCAGCGCTGGTACTGGTCAAAAATGCTGTTGCGAAGCGCTTGCTGGGGTTTGGTGTCGATCACCAACAAACCCAGGCCCAACAGGACGGGCAACAAGGGCAGGAGGTAAGCCCATTGGAATTTGAATCGCTTCACGCTAGGTGTCTGCCGGCAACAAGCAAGAACGCTTGTGCATGGCCGGCTCTATTTGTTTGGCTGGTAGTGGTCTGTTGTGTGTGGGATGATGCCGGATCAGTTTACGGGATGCCTGCTCAATGACCAAGTCAAAGTGTGGACAAAGTTTGTCATGCACAGCATGCAAAAATCAGCTGTCACCTCGGATCCGGTGAGGCCTTTTCAGGAAAAATTAGCTGTGACCTCTCTCGAAGTGTTCGCAGTTTTTGGGCGGACGATAGTTACATGAAGTCAAAAAAGTGGTGGCTGTTGATCGTTTTGGCCACAGTGCTGCTGCTCTACGCATTCTTTGACCTCGGGCGTTACCTGAGCTGGGCCTACTTTCAGTCGAGTCGTGACGACTTTGTCGGTCTTTACCGGGCGTCTCCATGGCCTGTGCTGGCCGTTTTCTTTGCTGTGTATGTGGCGAGTACAGCCCTGTCATTGCCAGGGGCCACGGTGCTGACGCTGGCCGCCGGCGCTTTGTTCGGCTGGGGCGTCGGGGTGGTCTTGGTGTCGCTGGCGTCCACGATCGGTGCGACTTTGGCCATGTTGGTGGCGCGTTACCTGTTGCGCGACCTGGTGGCGCGGCGTCTGGGCAGGCTGCTTGATGAGGTGAACAAGGGCATTGAAGGCGATGGTGTCTGGTATTTGCTGAGCCTTCGGCTGATGCCGGTCGTGCCGTTTTTTGCCATCAATCTGCTGGTCGGTTTGACGAAATTCCCCACCTGGACTTACTTCTGGGTGAGTCAAGTGGGCATGTTGCCAGCCACGCTGCTGTACGTGAATGCCGGTACGCAGATTGCTGCCATTGAGTCGCCTGCAGATCTTGCCTCGCTGGGCGTGCTCCTCTCTTTGACGGCCTTGGCGTTGTTCCCATGGGTGCTCAAGGCGGTGGTAGCTGTCTGGCAGCGTCGGCGTGCGCTGGCGCCGTGGCTGGCGCAGCGGCCCCGGCGGTTCGATCGAAACCTGATCGTGATCGGCGCTGGCGCAGCGGGCCTGGTCAGCGCCTATATCGCGACAGTGGTGAAGGCGAAGGTGACGCTGGTCGAAGGCGCGCAGATGGGGGGTGACTGCCTGAACCACGGTTGTGTTCCGAGCAAGGCCTTGATCAAGAGCGCGCGTGTTGCGAGGCAATTGGGTCATGCCAAGACATTTGGACTGGAGGTAACAGGCGATCGCGTCAATTTTCCAGATCTGATGAGCAGAGTTTTTTCTGTCATCGCCCGTATTGCGCCACATGACAGTGTGGAGCGCTACACCGGGCTCGGTGCAGAAGTCTTGCAAGGCAAAGCGCGGATCATCGACCCCTGGCATGTCGAGGTGATTGCCAGTGATGGCACTCGCCAGCGGCTGAGCACCCGACGAATCGTTCTTGCTTCGGGCGCCTCCCCCGTCATGTTGGATATTCCTGGGCTGCAGACGGTCGACTGCCTGACCAGTGAGACGATCTGGCAGCGCTTTGCGACCCTGTCGGACGTGCCTGATCGATTGTTGATTATGGGTGGGGGGTCCATCGGGTGCGAACTCGCCCAAGCTTTTGCACGCTTTGGCTCGCGGGTGACCTTGCTGCAGCGCGGACCGCGACTTTTGCCAAAGGAAGATCCCGAGCTCAGTCAACTGCTTTGTCAAGCCCTGAGAGACGATGGTGTGGAAGTATGGTTGCAGGCGCAAGCTACGGCTTTCGAGCGCGACGCAGACGGCTGTTTTGCCTGGGTTGAGCATGATGGGGTACGCAAGCAGATGCGTTTTGATCACGTCTTGTGCGCTGTGGGCCGCCGAGCGCGTCTCTCTGACATGGGCCTGGAGGCGTTGGGCATCGACACCAAGAAGGGCTTTTTGCAAACGAATGCCTATCTTCAGACATCGATTCCGACGATTTATGCAGCGGGTGACGTGCTAGGTTTAATGCAGCACACGCATGCCGCCTCGCATCAGGCTTGGTATGCCACAGTTAACGCATTGTTTGGAGGCCTGTGGCGGTTCAAGGCGGATATGCGTTTTGTGCCGCACGCGGTTTTTGTGGACCCGGAGGTCGCGCGAGTCGGGCTGAATGAAATTGAGGCCGACGCGCAAGGTGTGCCCTACGAGGTGACTCGCTTTGATCTGGGTGAACTGGACCGGGCTCTGGTTGACGGGCTTGCCCAGGGCTTTGTGAAAGTCTTGACTGTCCCAGGCCAGGACAAAATCCTTGGCGTCACCATCGTGGCGGCGCATGCTGCAGAGCTGTTGGCCGAATATGTTCTGGCGATGCGTCACGGGCTTGGCCTGAACAAGATCTTGGCGACCGTGCACACCTACCCGACCCTGTCAGAGGCCAATAAATATGCAGCCGGTGTCTGGAAGCGGGCGCATGCGCCAGAAAAACTGCTCTCGCTTGTGCAAGTCTTTCATACCTGGCTGCGTCGTTGATGGGTGCTTGCCAAGCGCAACCTCTGAGGTGTTCTTGCTTAGAGCAGCGGGCGTCGGTACCCGCCTGGCAGTCCTCTGGGCGATAGGACCCATTGCCAAAGCTGGTTCTGGCGGGCCCGAAAACTGCCGGCGCAAGCCATCAGGTAGTAGCGCCACATTCTGCAAAATCGTTGGGTATAGCGGTGTTGTAAATCGGGCCAGGCGGCATCGAAGCGGTCAAGCCAGGCCATCAAGGTGCGGTCGTAGTCGGCGCCAAAATTGTGCACATCTTCAACAACAAAGTATTTTTCGCAAGCAGCACTGATCTCACTGGCCGCTGGGGTGACGCCGTTGGGAAAGATGTAGCGCTCAATCCACGGATCAGGTCCATCGCCAGCGATATTTTTGCCAATGGTGTGAAGCAGAAAGAGCCCATCGTCCTTGATGCTGCGACGCGCCATGCGGAAGAAGTCGGCATAGTTTTTCTGTCCCACATGCTCGAACATGCCCACTGAGGCTATTCGGTCGAAGGCTTGTTCGCCGTCGGCATTGAACGCTCTGTAGTCGGTCAACACAAATTGCAGATCGGCCCCATTTGCGTGCTGCTGCGCCCACTGCACTTGCTCTTTGGAAACGGTGATGCCAACGCTGCGAACACCATGATGCCTGGCCGCATGACGCATCAGGCTTCCCCATCCACAGCCAATATCAAGTAATCGGTGTTCAGGCTTTAACTGAAGCTTTTGACAGATCAGTTCCAGCTTGTTGAACTGAGCCTCAGCCAAGTTGCTTGCCTGAGGCCAATAGCCACAGCTGTAAGCCATGCTGGGGTCAAGCATTCGAAAAAATAATTTATTGTCCAGGTCATAGTGCTCGCGGGCCACTTGCCAGGCTCTGCGAATCGACTGCGGATTCATGAATATCGCCTTCAGTTTGAGCAAGCGAGCGGCGGGACTTTGTACCTGCTTGTTGAGCTGCAGGCGCAGGACGCGGCAGATTAGTTCATCGATCCGAACGCAATCCCACCAGGCATCAACATAGCTTTCGCCCAAGCCCAGGCTACCTTGGCTCAGAATTCGCTCGCAGGCATCAGGGTGTTTGATTTGGATGTCAAAGTCAGCCGTGCCATTGAGCGTTACGCCGGCAGGCTGCAGCAGTTCGGCAAGCAGGTCTTGCGCTGTGCTAGCGCTGGGAGATGTTTGCCGCATTAAACCGCTGAGTTCCGTGTCACTCATTGATACCTGACTCCCCGTACCTGAATCAGCAACCGCGACGCATCAAATGATCCGGCCCGGCCCAAATGAGAGACGATTGTGCGGACAGAGCAAGTCAGCGTCAGAACTGGTGACACAGCTTACATCAGTCTGCCTCAGGCTGCACAGTTCCCTGTGCACGCGGGTGTGGGCAGGATAGCGGTGCAAGGTGCGCTGGCACAATGCCCAACATGACCGAGTCGCTGCCGGCTTTCATTAAAGCCTTAACAAATCCCAAGGCCTATGGGCATCCGGTGCAAACGGTTGAGGTCTTGCAGACCCATATCTCCTGGGTCTTGCTGGCAGGCGAATTTGCGTACAAGATCAAAAAGCCAGTTCGTCTGGTTTTCCTGGACTTCAGTACGCTGAATTTGCGGCATCAATTTTGTTTGGCGGAACTGGCCTTGAACAAGCGCTTCGCCCCAGACCTGTATATCGACGTCGTCGGCATTGGTCAGGGCCCGGACGGCTGGCGCATGGAGGTGTCCGAAGAGCCCCTGGAGTATGCGGTTCGTATGCGTCGCTTCGATGAAGCATCCCGCCTTGACCGCGTGTGCGATCGAGGTGAGCTGACGGCTGAGCATCTCTCTGGGTTGGCTGATTCGCTGAGTCGATTTTTTGCGGCTGCGCCTTTGGGCTCGCCCGCTACGGTCTACGGCGAGTTTGCAGACATACAGCGACAGGCGCTGGATAACTTTGTTGATCCGGTAAAACTGTTGACGCAGGACCAGTCGCAAACCCGATTGCAAAGAATTCGCGAGTGGACTGTTGCCCAAGCCCAGGCGCTGGCTCCGACATTCGCGCAACGCAAACGCGAAGGCCGGGTTCGTGAATGTCACGGGGATTTGCACCTGGCCAATATGGTGCTGCTGAATGGGCGCGTGACTGTGTTCGACTGCATAGAGTTTGCAGATGACCTGCGATGGATCGATGTGGCCAGCGACGTGGCGTTCGTGTTCGTTGATTTGTTGTCACGCTCGCAGGGCGGTCTGGCCAATGCTTTTATGAGCGAATTTCTGAGCAAAAGCGGTGATGTCGATGCCCTTTCTGTTCTTCGCTTCTACGCGGTGTACAGGGCCATGGTCCGCCTCAAAGTTGCTTGTATCCGAAGCGCACAGACTCAGCGTCTTGATCCGGCGATAGAAACCTATCTTGCGCTGGCTGAGGCCCTGATGGGCGCTAAGCTTGGGCAGTTGCTCATCACCCATGGCTTGTCGGGTTGTGGCAAGAGCTGGGCGGCCAAAGCATGGTTGCAGCAAAACCGGCCGGGGCTGCGTTTATGTTTTCGAGCCGATGTTGAACGCAAGCGTCTTTTTGGTCTTGACGAGCTCGCGCAAACTGGTTCGCCGCCAGGGCAGGGGATTTACGATACGCAGGCCAGTTCTCAGACCTATGCTCGCCTGCACGAACTCGCCGGCGCAGCCCTGAACGCCGGCTGGTCGGTGGTTTTGGATGCGAGCTTTTTAAAGCAGGCCGATCGGGCGGCAGCTGCAGCGCTTGCGCGCACGGCTGGCGTTGAGTTTCAGATTCTGGCGCCCAGCGCCACCACTGATGAACTGCGTCGCCGCATCGCAGCTAGGCAGGCTGCGGCTTCGGATCCCTCAGAGGCCAACGCAGCGGTGTTGGAGCGCCAGCTACGCTTGCTCGAGCCCCTGACGCCCGATGAGCGCTCAGTTGTACACGAGATTGGGAGCTAGCACTCTCGCCGGCCGACGCCTGGCCTCTCCAGTGGACGGGCGCGTGCCTGACCTTGCTTACTTGGCCAGAACCTGGCTGACGGCTTTCAAATCGTCGATGCTGAGTTGCCCGCTGGCCTGGCGCAGTTTGAGGCCGCCGAGCAGAACGTCATAACGGGCTTTGGCCAGCTTATTCTTGGTGTCGTACAAGGCTGTTTGTGCGTTCAAAACGTCAATATTGATGCGAACACCAACCTGATAGCCCAGTTTGGTTGCATCAAGCGCGCTTTGGCCCGAGGTTTCGGCAGCTTGCAGGGCATTGATCTGACCCAGACCCGATTGCACCCCCAGATAGGCGCTACGCGTCGCTTGCGCAACGGTTCTGCGGGCAAGTTCGAGGTCGTTTCGAGCTTTGTTTTCAAGTGCCAGCGTTTCTTTGATTCGGTTTTGCACCAGATTACCGGTGTACAGCGGCATGTTGAACTTGACGCCGACCGAGGCGGTGTTGCCAAGGTAGTGACTCGCGGCACTTGACGTCCCGTTGTTCTGCGTCAGGCCGAAGCTGCCTTCGAGATCGACGGTCGGCTTTTCGCCGGTCTGGGCCTTCTGGGTTTCGAGTTGGGCCACATCAAGCCCCAGGCGCGCCTGCAAGACGGAAGGGTGTTTTTCTTCAGCCGCATTGACCCATCCCTGCATATTGGCAGGCTCGATGGGTTTGATCGCGACAGTTGCTGCCAGCGGGTTGGGCTTGGCGTTGGCTTTGCCCGTGAGCTGGCTTAAAGCGAGTGTTTTGACCGCCAGGTCATTGTTGGCGGCGATTTCCTGCGCCAGGGTCAGGTCAAAGCGGGCCTGCGCTTCACGCGTGTCGGTGATCGTGGCCGTGCCAACTTCAAAGTTGCGTTTTGCCGAGGCAAGTTGTTGGGACACCGCCTCTTTTTGTGCTTTCACGAACGCCAAGGCGTCGCTGGCAGCCAAGGCGTCGAAGTAGGCCTGGCTGACACGCAGCATCAAATCCTGTTCTGCGACGTTGAACTGGGTCTTGGCGATTTCAGCCTGAACACGACCCTGTTCCGCGGTGGCCTGATTGGCTGGGCGGTAAAGGGGTTTGGAGGCACTCAATGTGGCGCCAAAGTTGTTGTAGTTGCGGCTGCTTCCCGGGCTGTTATTCAGAATTACCAGATTGGCACCCATGCTCAGGTTGGCGCTTGGCAAGGTGCCTGCCAGGGCCTGGTCTGATTTGGCCAGGCTGGCTTCAAGCTGCAATTTGGCGCTCTGAAAGGCAGCGTCAAAGCCTTTGGCCGAGTCGAACAACTCGGACAGGCTTTGCGCTTGTGCGCCCACGGTCGTCGCCAAGGTAAGAGCGATGCTCAGGGACAGGGGCTTGAAATTATTCATGATGACGCAACAAAAAATGATGCCAAGAGGGGATTAATAACGAGGTACCGAGCGGTCAACTTCGTCCGACCAGGCGTGGATACCGCCAGCAATATTGGCTACTTGCCGAAAGCCGCGTGCACCCAAGAAAGCGGCAACTTGCATGCTGCGTCCACCATGGTGACACAGGCAGGCGATGGGGCGATTGGGGTCGAGTTCGTCCAAGCGCACCGGAATGCTGGCCATGGGCATGGTCAAGAGTTCAAAGCCGTCCGCTTTGATGCTTGCGGTGCGCAGCTCAGCGGGCTCGCGTACGTCCAGAACAATCGCGTCGCCGCTGGTGGTGGACATCCAGTCCTTTAATTGAGACGGGCGAATTTGAGCAATCATGTCTAAAACCTGAAAGAAGGTTGAGTTGGAAAGTTTTTCAGGGCAGGCACGTTATCGTCCCAGCCCTCTATGGTCTTGAAGGACTCGGGCGCTGTGCGTGTGATGGTTTGCGCATGCATGATCGGCTCTGAGCCGACGATGGCGATCAAGCGCCCCCCGACTTTGAGCTGATCGAGCAAGGGCTGTGGCACGCGCTGAACCGATCCGCCCAGCACGATGACATCGAAAGGTCCGTCGGCTGGCGCACCCAGGCTGCCGTCTTCAGCACGCATATCGACATTGCTGATACCCGCCTGTTGCAAGCAGGCGCGGGCTTGAGCCGCCAGAGAGGGATTGATCTCGTAGGCGATCACCCGTTGCGCCTGCTGCGCGAGCAGAGCCGTTGTGTAGCCGGTGCCGGCACCGATTTCCAGCACCGTGTCGCCCGCACGCACCCCGGCGTCCTGAACCAGTCGGGCTTGAATCCGCGGCTCGAGCATGTGTTCGCCGTCACCAAGTGGGATGGCGAAGTCCGCAAAGGCCAGGTTTTTGAAAGTGCTCGGCACAAAGTTTTCGCGCTTGATATGAGCCAGCAGCGATAAGACCTGGGCGTCCTCAACCTGCCATGGTCGAACCTGCTGTTCGACCATGTTGTTGCGTGCTTTTTCAATGCTGGGAAGACTCACTTACATACTCCTGGGGGGTATATTAACACAAGTTCTAAATTTTAGCCAGCGCCTTCTTAAAAGGCCTACTCGGCTTCTGGTTTGGCTTGGGATTTTTGCCACAGTCGCTGAAGGAAACTGGCCATGTCGTCGAGATAGCAGTACACCACCGGCACCACGACCAAGGTGAGCACGGATGAGGTGATCACGCCGCCAATCACGGCCTGCCCCATCGGTGCGCGGGTTTCCGAGCCCTCCGAGAGCGCCAGCGCCAGTGGCAGCATACCGAACACCATGGCCATGGTGGTCATCAGAATCGGACGCAGCCTGACGCGGGCCGCTTCCATGAGCGCGTCTTCACGCGCTGCGCCTTTCTCTCGGGCGCGGATCGCAAAGTCCACCAGCAGGATCGCGTTCTTGGTGACCAGGCCCATGAGCATGACCACGCCAATCACGGAAAACATGGACAAGGTCGAGTTAAACATCAGAAGCGCGATAACCACGCCAATCAGGGTCAGGGGCAAGGAGGTCATCAGGGCCAGGGGCTGTAAAAAGCTCTTGAACTGGCTGGCCAGGATCATGTAAATGAAGATCACCGCCATGAGCAGTGCCATCAGCGCGTAGTTGAAGGCCTCGGCCATGTCCTTGACCGAACCGCTGAATTTGTAGCTGTAGCCAGGCGGCATGTCGATGCTGTCCATGACCCGGCGAATGTCTTCGGATACCTGCCCCGCAGCTCGTCCGGACGCATTGGCGCTGATGGCAACTTCGCGTGTCAGGTCGCGCCTGTTGATCTGGTTGGGACCGGTTGCCATCTCCACGCTGGCAAACTGACTGAGCTTGAGTATCCGGTTTTTGCCGTCTGCCGTCGGCCCAACCACAAAGGGAAGATCGCCCAGGTCCTGGGGCGCGCGACGGGCTTCGGGGGCAAGGCGGACCTTGACGTCGTAGCTGGTGTCGTCAGGGGCGCGCCAGCTTGCCACAGTTTGCCCGGTGATCAGGGTGCGCAAGCTACTGGCAATCTGGGCCACGCCCAGGCCCAGGTCTGAGGCAACGTCGCGCCTGATGTTGATGTCGACCGTGGGGTTATTGGGCTTGGAGCTCGAATCAAGGTCCACTAGACCAGCAATGCCTTGTAGTTTGGACAGGGCCAGCGCATTGAGCCGAGACAGCTCTGCGGAGTCAGGTCCGCGGATAGAGAAAAGAATTTGTTTTTGCCCGCCCACCGGATCGAGTAAGCCAACGTGGGAGACGGTGATACCGGCAACTTCGCGCAGGCGTTGGCGCAGGACGACTGCCATTTCCTCAATGCCGCGTTGGCGCTTTTCCCTGTCGACCATCCTGACATAGATGCTGGCGTAATTCTTCCCGGGCAGCGAGCCGGTATTGATGGTGGCCAGCGTGTAGCGAACCTCGGGCATGGCGCGCAAGATGGACTCGACCTGCTTGGCACGTTGCTCAGTGACCTCGAGAGAGGAGCCCACCGGTGTGCTGAAAGTGATCGTGGTCTCTGAAAAATCCGACTTCGGCACAAACTCGGTTCCCAGCAATGGCACCATCAAAATGCTGCTGACAAAAACCGCAAGACCCAGCAACAGGGTCGCCAATTTGTGGCGTAGCGCCCACCGCAGGCTGTCTTGATAGAGGTCGGACAGCAGTTCATAAAATCGATCGAACCAGTGGGTCAGGCGCCCGAGGGTGCGGTCGTAGAGGGAGAGGGCTCGGCGTGGTTGGCCGTGGACAGCGATGCTGGGGTCATGCCACACAGAGGACAACATCGGATCCAGCGTGAAGCTGACAAACATCGAAATCAGCACGGCGGCGACGATGGTCAGTCCAAATTCGTGAAAGAACTTGCCCACGATGCCGCCCATAAAGCCGATGGGTAGGAACACGGCCACGATGGACATGGTGGTCGCAAACACAGCCAGGCCAATTTCCTGGGTGCCCTCCATGGCGGCGTTAAAGGTGGATTTGCCCATCTGGGCATGTCGCACGATGTTTTCGCGCACCACGATGGCATCGTCAATCAACAGGCCGACGCACAGGCTCAAGGCCATCATGGTGATCATGTTGACGGTGAATCCCATTAAATCCATGAAGAAAAACGTCGAAATCAAGGCGATGGGTAGCGTCAGGCCGGTGATGATGGTCGATCGCCAAGAATTCAAAAACAGAAAGACGATCAGCACCGTCAGCGCCGCGCCCTCCAGCAGGGTTTGCCGAACGTTGGCCACCGAGACCCTGACCTGACGAGAGCCGTCCTGCACAGGTTCCAGCCGAATCCCCGGGGGCAGCTGCTCGCGCATCTGAGCTACTGTTTGGTTGAGCCGGTCCACCACCGCGATGGTGTTGTCATCCTGCACCTTCTGTACTGTGACCAGCAAGGTCCGCTGACCATTGAACAAAGCCAGACTGTCCAAATCTTCGGCGCCGTCGACCACGTCGGCAAGCTGGTGTAGCCGAATCGCGTGATTGCCACGTCGGGCGACGATGATCTGCTTGAAATCCTCTGGCCGAGCCATCGCCGCGTTGATCTGAACCACGCGTTCTTGCTGGCTTGAGCGCAGGCTCCCTGCAGGCAGGTCCTGGCTTTCGTTGCGCACGGCTGCTGCCACTTGCTCCGGGGTCACGCCGTAAGCTTCGAGCGCCTGGGGGCGCAGGTAGATGTTGATCTCGCGCTGAGTCTCCCCAACAACGCTGATGGCGCCAACGCCACGCACATTCTCGAGTCGCTTGCGCAGGCTGCTCTCGACCCAGTTGCTCAATTCAACCAGGTTGGCCTGTGCATCCAGGCCTGCTGCGTCCTGCGCCAAGACAGCCACGGACCAAATGGGTCGGGAGGCCGGATCGAAGCGTTGCACGCGTGGCTCTTTGATCTCGGCGCGCAAGGTGGGCCGGACGGCAGCTATTTTTTCTCGCACGTCTTCAGCGGCTCGCCTGCCGTCCACATGGAGCCCGAATTCAATGATCACAACCGAAGTGCCTTGGTAGGAGCGAGAGGTTAGGGCATTGATGCCGGCGATCCCATTGACACTTTCCTCGACCTTTTTGGAGATTTCGCTCTCGACAATCGAAGGCGCAGCACCGGGATATTCGGTGGTGACCACGACGACCGGGAAGTCCACGTTGGGGAACATGTCGACTTGCAGCCGCTGGATTGAAAATAATCCCAGCACCACGAGCGCCAGCATGACCATGGTGGCCATCACCGGGTTGTTCAGGCTAACGCGGGTGAACCACATGTTCGTTTAGTTCGAGCTGCGTGCTTGCACCGACACTTGCGTTCCGATTCGAATCAGCCCCACCGAGCCCGCCAGCACCTGATCACCCGGGTTCAGGCCCTTGACCAATGCGTAGGTCACGCCCTCGTGGTCGCCTCGACTGGTGATGGAAACTTCCTGGTGCGCGACACGCTGGTCTCGCACGAGTTGCACAAAGGGCTTGGGCGCATCTGTTCGGATCGCCGTCAGCGGCAGCCCCAGCCCTTTGATCTCGGCCAAATGCAGTTGGCCTTGCAAGAACTGCCCTGGGAAAAGCGCATGCTGACCAGTGGTGCGCAGGTAAAACTTGACCGTACGGCTGGCGGTATCGGCCTTGGGGTTGATGCGGATCACCCTGAACTCGATTCCGACTTGGGGCGATGTGGGATCGCTCAGCGAGGCGATCTGTCCCACACGCAGCTGAGCGGCATCGGCGGTTTGCAGGTTGGACTCGAGCTCCACCTGGCTGGGGTCCACGATCTCCAGAATCGGACTGCCGACGCCCAAGAGTTCCCCGGTCTGGGCAAATTTTTGCGCGATGCGGCCGCCGATGGGTGCTTTCACCACCGTGTCTTGCAGGGTGGACTGGCTCAGGTTGAGCGCTGCCTGGGCAGAGGCCAGGCTGGCTTTGGCGGCATCAAGGCTGGCATTCGCGTTTTGCAGTGCAGTCTCGGAGATGAAGCCTTGGCGGGCCAGCGACTGGTTGTTGTCGAAGGTGCGCTGTGCAATGGTCAGCTGCGCGCGCGCAGCGTTGAGCTGTTCGCTGGCCATGCGCGCATTGGCCTTGACCTGGGTGTCTTCTGTGCGCGCCAGCACATCACCGACTCTCACCCATTCACCCTCACGCCATTTCATCTCAACGAGTTCGCCAGGCAAGCGGGCTTTCACGATGGCCAAACGTGAGGGCGCGACCACTGCGGTGATGGGTAGGGTCTGCTGGAGCGTCTGCGGCTCGACGCGCAAAACATCAGGCGCCTGAAGCTGCACGATGACTTCAGCTTTTTGCGCTGCGGTCTGGGTCTGCAGCGCCTGCTCGCGCTGCGCTCGTTTGTCCAGCGTGCGCATCACGCCCGCTGCGAGCAGCGCCAATGCTGCAAGCGCGAGCACCGCTTTGAGCCAGGTTTTCATCAATGATCCTGCGAAGTGTGCTCAACCGCCGTGGCGCTTGAGCTGACGGGTCGGCGTGCGCCCCCTGTCGTTAAACGTTGGTCTCGGATCTCAGGCACGCTGCGCACAGCTCATCCGAGCCTGCAATTGTAATTTCTCGTGGAGATGGCTGCCGGCTTGTGGGCTGATGTTGCGCCGGTTCGGCAAGTCGCTTGGGCTAAAGTTAAGGCTACGAGAGGAGGCGGGTATGGACATGCGTGAAACCATTACCTTGGGTGGGGGCTGTTTTTGGTGCACGGAGGCCGTTTTTGTGCAGGTCAAGGGCATTTTGGACGTGCAGTCGGGCTACACCAACGGCCACATCCAACAACCCAGTTATGAGGAGGTCTGCACTGGACAGACGGGCCATAACGAAGTCGTGCAGTTGGTGTACGACCCGCAGGTCATCAGTTTGCGTCAGATTCTGGAGATCTTTTTCCTCATCCACGACCCGACCACCCTGAACGCCCAGGGCCATGATCGTGGGACACAGTACCGCAGCGGCATCTATGCCAGTCAGGCTGATCAGCTTCCTGTGGCCCAGCAATTGATCGATGAACTGGCAAGCCAAAAGGTTTATGCCCGGCCGATCGTGACCGAGGTGATGATGCGGCACAACTACTGGCCAGCTGAAGACTATCACCAGGATTTTTTTGAGCGCAATCCCTACCAAGGTTATTGCCTGGCAGTGGCCGCGCCCAAGGTGGCCAAATTTCGTCGAACCTTCGCTGAGCTGGTGAAGGCCTGAGGCACGACGGGGCCCCTGGCTTTGCTGGGCTTAGAGGTCGAGCGTTCAGTTTTTCTGCATGCCCTGGGCCAGTGCTGTTGCGTTATGGCGCATCATCTGCAGATAGGACTCCGCGCCGCCACCCTTGGCGGTGAGCGCATCAACAAAGAGCCGGGGCCCGGGCGTCACCCCCGTATCGCGGGCGATCTGCTCGAGCAAGCGGTTGTCGCTGAGGTGCTCTAGAAATACCGCTTTGATGCCTTCGGCTTTGATCTGCTTGATCAGCCGGGCAACAGCTTGCGCGCTGGGGCGCGATTCGCTCGACAGGCCTTGCGGTGCCAAAAATTCGATCTGGTAACGCTCAGCGAAATAGGCAAAAGCCTGATGGGATGTAATCGCTCGGCGCTGAGCCGGTTTGAGGCTTTTGAACTGGGCCTCGATCCATGTGTCGAGCGCCATCAACTGTGACTGGTAGCTGCTGGCCCTGGCACGGTAATGTGTCGTCCCGGCCGGATCGATGTGACACAAGGCATCGGCAATTGTTTGCACGTAGTGCATCACGTTGCGCGGGTTTTGCCACGCATGCGGGTCGAGTGCGGGCACAGCGGGCGAGACGCCAGCTTGGCTTTGGTGCGACCGAGGCAAAGGCAGACCATCGGTTACGACCAGGATGTCGCCTTTGAAGTCGGCAGAGCGCGCCAGCCGATCGGCCCACGGCTCGAACTGCAAGCCGTTGAGCACCAACAACTTTGCGCCCAACATCGACTTGACATGACCTGGCCTCGGTTCGAAGGCATGGGCATGGCCGTCCAGGCCGATCAGAGACCGAACCGTCGCGCGTTCGCCAGCCACCTGATGCACCAAGTCACTCAGGATACTGAAGCTGGTCACGATATGGAGACGCGCAGGGCTTTGGGCCCAGCTTGGGCCTGACCACCCATAGCCCAGGGCGGTTGCCGCGGCGACTTGAAGCCAGTGACGCCTGTGCATGACTCAGGCGACCCGGTGCGGGCGCTTCAACATGCGCACGGTAATGCCACCTGGCGCCAGCAACAGCGAGAGGGCATACAAGGCGCCAGCGCAGGCAATGATGGTTGGCCCGCTGGGCGTGTCGAGGTGGTAAGACAGTAGTAGTCCAGCTGCGCCGGCCATCATGGCTTGGACACTGGCGTTGATGAGTTGGGCGCTCAGGGTTTCGTGCCAGAGTCGGCTGCTGACCGCAGGCAGCATCATCAGGCCGACAGCCATGAGGGTTCCCAGGGTCTGGAAACCGGCCACCAGATTGAGCACCACCAACATCAAAAAGGCCTGTTGCCATAACCAGCCGCGGTGGCCACTGGCTGCGATGAAGCTGGGATCGAATGCCTCAAGTACCAGGCCGCGGTACAGAGCGCTCAAGGCAATCAGGCTCAGGCTGGAGACACTGGCGACCATCACCAGGCTCGGTTCGTCGACACCTAAGGCGTTGCCAAACAAAATATTGAGCAGATCGAGCTGACTGCCGCGCCCGGAAATCAGTGTGACGCCGATGGCCAGGGCCAGCAGGTACAGCGCTGCCAGGCTGGCGTCCTCTTTGAGTGCTGTGGCCCGGCTCATCAGGCCAGCCAGCGCCGCCACCAGCACGCCCGCCAGAACACCGCCGATGGCCATGGCCGAAATCGACAGTCCTGCCCATAAAAAACCCAGCGCTACACCGGGCAGGATGGCGTGGCTGAGCGCGTCGCCCAGCAGGCTCATGCGTCGCAGCGTCAAGAAGACACCCAGCGGGGCAGCACTCAGGCCTACTGCCAGAGTGGCCACCAGCGCACGGCGCATAAAAGCGTAGTCAGCGAAGGGGCTGACGAAAAAGTCCATGAACCAGTTCATGCTGGGTGGGTCGTCGGGGTTTCGTCGGTGTGGCAGATCTCGGCATGGTCATCCCAGGCCTCAGCCAGTGACCGTGCCTGCTGCAGGTGCGTCGGCTTGAGCACGTCGTGCGTAGGTCCCCAGGCGACGAGCTCACGGGCCAGCATGACAGTTTCCGGGAAATGCGCGCGGACTTGTTGATCGTCGTGCAACACGGCAACGACGGTGCGCCCCTGGATATGCCACTGGGCGACGATGTCGAGCAAAGCGTCGGTGGTGCGGGAATCCATGGCCGTGAAGGGCTCATCAAGCAAGATCAGTTCTGCTTGCTGAACCATCAGACGCGCAAAAAGTGCGCGCTGGAACTGGCCGCGGGAGAGCGACCCGATGGTGCGACGCTCAAAGCCTTCCAGGCCGACTGCTTGAATCGCGGCTTGTGCCCGTGTCTTGAGCTCAGGCGCTGCGCCGCGCCATGCGCCCAGCGCGGACCAGCAGCCCAGCAGCACGCAATCCCGAACCAGCATCGGGAAGCTTCGGTCCAGGTCGGATTGCTGGGGCAGATAGGCAATACGCGCTCGGGGTACGTCGACACGAACGGTTCCCCCAGACGGCTTGAGCAAACCGACCATGGTCTTGAGCAAGGTGCTCTTGCCCGCGCCGTTGGGACCGATCACGGCGCTCAGTGAACCGGCCTGGAAGCAGCCGTTGATGTGGTGCAGGGCCGGGTGACCTCGGTAGCTGACCGTTAGGTTCTGAATGTTGATCATGGGGACGGCGTCGAATGCGCCCACCACACCAGCAGCCACAGTACCACCACGACTGGTGCGATGGTGCCTACGCGCCCAAGCGCAGCCCACGCAATCGAACTGTCCGAGTCGCCAATGCCCCCCGCAGCGACCTCCCTGTGGGGCGGGGGTGTCACCCTGATCGGTGCGCTTGGTTCGTGATGATGATGGGCGTGCCCGTGGTGGTGCGATGAGCTCATGGGTGCACTGGCAGGATGCGAAAAATGGGATACAGTATATTGCAACTCGATTGCATTAGCGCCAATGCGCCATCCGTTTAAGCCATGGTTGCTCCCGTCAAATCTACTCGTACAGACCGTAAAACCGTCAGGGCAGGTGGCAAGCGTGCGCCAGCGCATCCCAGTGTTGATCCGGTCGCCCAACTGCTGGCAGCTCATGGACTGCGCCGCACGGATGGTGCTCGTCGGGTGCTTGGCTGGTTGCTGGCCCATCCCAATACCAGTTACACCCACGCCCAGTTGCATGTCGCGCTCGAAGACGGCCAACGCGCCCTGGACCGTGTGACGCTGTACCGATTGGTGGATCGCTTGACGCAAGTCGGCTTGTTGCTGTGCCGAGTGGATGCGCAGCGTATCCGCCGCTATCAGGCCATGCCCGAGAGTGTCCGGGCGATGCCACATTTCGAATGTCAGAGTTGTCACAAGGACAGCTTGTTGCTCGGGCCCTTGAGCGCCAACGCGCGAGATCTGGAATTGGCCGCTCAGAACGCCTTAAGCGCGCTTCAAGCGCTGGGATACCGAGGCCTCAGCCTGGATGTGGCTGTGCGCGGGCTTTGTCGCGATTGCGTGCAGGCTTCTGACTGAACGGGTTCAGGGCGCGAGGCGCTGCCGGCGCCAGTTGGAGCCGGTGTTATCGCGGGTGTAGAGCAAGCGGTCGTGCAAACGGCTGGGTCGACCTTGCCAGAACTCCCAGCGCTCGGGTCTCAGGCGGTAGCCACCCCAGTGCGGCGGGCGCGGCGGTTGCAGCAGAAACTGTGCGCCATAGCGTGCGGCACTGGCGACCAGGCTAGCCCGAGAGCCAATCACTTCGCTTTGTGGGCTGGCCCAGGCGCCGATCCTGGAGTCCAGCGGCCGGCTGGCGTAATAGGTATCACTCTCGGCGTCGCTGACTTTTTCTACCGTACCTTCGATGCGCACCACGCGCTCGAGTTCGACCCAGTGAAATTGCAAGGCTGCAAACGGGTTGCCAGCTAGCTCGCGCCCTTTGCGGCTCTTGTAGTTGGTGTACCAGACGATGCCGCGCTCATCGTAGCCTTTGATCAGGACGACACGGGTGCTTGGCCGCAGGTCAGAACCCACCGTGGCCAGGGTCATGGCATTGGGTTCGGGAATTTCGGAGCGGATGGCCTCGTCGAGCCACTGTGCGAACTGCCCAAGCGGATCAGCGTGCGAGGCTGACTCATCAAGTTCGGCGCGTTCGTAGCTTTTTCTCAGGTCGGCAAGCGTGCTCATGGACGAAGTATAAAAAAGGGGTGATTCAACCCCGCCTGCAAAGGGCTCGCCTCGGGTGGCTGCCAGGTTGCCAGGCCCGACGGCAGGCCGCAGCGAACGTGCAGATGCTGGCACGTCCGAGGGCGCTGCGGGCATGTCCACGGCAGACCGCTCTCGCGCACGCCGGCCCAGCCCGGATAGGTGCGCACGAGGCTGGCGCGATTGTGGTCAAGGTCTCATTGCCAGTCGCGCTGGATCAGCTCGACTTTGTAGCCATCGGGATCGGTCACAAAGGCAATCACGGTGCTGCCGCCTTTCACTGGCCCGGCTTCGCGGGTGACACGCCCACCGGCGGCACGAATCTTGTCGCAGGCTGCGTACGCATCAGGCACGCCGATGGCAATGTGACCGTAAGCACTGCCCATGTCGTAGCTCTCAACGCCCCAGTTGTAGGTGAGTTCAAGCTCGGCATGGTCTGGGTTGTTGCCGTAACCGACGAAGGCCAGCGTGTACTTGTATTCGGTGTTCTCGGTTTTACGAAGCAGCTTCATGCCCATGACCTGCGTATAAAAATCAATGGATCGTTGCAAGTCGCCGACACGCAGCATGGTGTGTAAGAGTCGCATGGTTGTTCTCAGTTGTTAGGTTTGGTGAGTTTGGAGGGTAAATCAAAGATCAGACAGGTCGTTGTTCCGTGAGCATACAAGGTTCCGTCAGGCCCGACCAAACGCGCTTCGGCGGTGGCGAGTTGACGACCACAATGCAGCACATGACCGATGGCGCGTACGCGCTGAACCTTTGGACCGATGGCTTTGACCATATTCACGCTCAACTCCGCGGTGGTGTAGCCCTTGCCGGCGGGCATTTTGGTTTGAACCGCGCAACCCAGTGCCGAGTCGAGTAAGGTTGCATACCAGCCACCGTGTACCGCGCCCATGGGGTTGAGGTGACCCGGGCCCGGCGTACCCTGAAAGATGGCATGGCCGTCGCTAACCTCGATTAACAAAAAGTCCAGCGTTCGCGCAATCGTTGCGAAGGGGAGTTCCCCGCACAGCATGGCTTGCAACATTTGCAGGCCGGTGCGCCCCGCGGTCTGCTCTGGCGGGTACATGCCAGGACCCGGCCCAGCGGCGGCTTGTTCGCGTACGCGCGCTTCGTCATCGAGCCAGGCGGCGAGCTTGTTTTCGGTATTCACGGTGCAAGTAGGGCTACGGTGTCATCAATAATAGGATGCTAATCAATTTCGAACGGGGGCTCTGCCATGCCGCATTTTCAAAAAGTTTCTTTGCTGACAGGGGTCGATGGCCGCGCGTATTGGGCCGAGGAGCCCGTGGAACTGGACCAGGGCACAGCGCAGGCGGCGCTGTCCAGCGTCAGAGCGAGCGGCGGATACCAGTTTCGTGAAAGTCCGGTGGGTTTTCGCAGCACCTTTCATTGCACGGGCGCACCACAGTGGGTTTTTATCTTGCGTGGTGTGATGGAAATTGGCTTGCAAGATGGTTCAGTCAGACAGTTTCATCCGGGTGACCATTTCTACTCGGCGGATTTGCTGCCTGCCGGTGAGGTGTTTGATGCGACGAAGCATGGGCACTGGAGCCGCCAGGCCGGCCCTGTGCCTCTGCAAACCCTGTTTGTGCGTGACTGACTCCAAGCTGTCAGCATCTGGCAGCGCCAAGGTCGGGCGACAGGGTGCTGCTAGCACAGTTGACCGGCTTTTTTGGCTCAAAAAAAGCGGCCTTCAGGCCGCTTGGACTGTGTCGAGATGGCGCCCAGGCGCCGTCTCAGTCACAGCATTATTTGAGCGACAAGATCCATTTCACCAGCTGGTCTGCCTCGGCGGCGCTCACTTGCGGGTTGGCGGGCATGGGAATGGCACCCCAGGCGCCAGAGCCGCCTTGAATGACCTTGGTGGCCAGCTTGGCCTGAACGTTTTGTCCGGCGTACTTCTTGGCGATGTCTTTGTAAGCAGGGCCGACCACTTTGCTGGCGACCTGATGGCAAGCCATGCAGTTTTTCTTTTGGGCCAGCGCTTGGTCAGCAAAGGCCGGAGCCTGCAGCGCGACAGCGCTGAGCAGAGCGATATAAATGCTTTTCATGCGGGATTCCTTGGGTTGGGTTAGAGTCCAAGTCGTATTGTAATGGTGCGATGCCGCATCTTTGAGTGGGTGAAAGGGCGAAAACCATGTATTTGCTGGGCTTGGGTTGTTTGTTGCTAGCGCTCAAACTTCTGGCTTTTGGGCCTGTGGCTGACCTGTCGTGGTGGTGGGTGATGGCGCCCTTTGGTCTGGCTGTTGCGTGGTGGTCCTGGGCTGATGCCTCTGGCTACACCAAGCGTAAAGCAAGCGAAGCGTTTGACAAGAAGCGCGACGAGCGTCGTGCACGCCTCAAGGACGCGATAGATGGGCGGCCCCGCCGCTAGCGCGACGCTTTCGGCTCTGGCGCAACCGTTGTGCCCCAGCGCACTGGTCAGGTAAGTCCCTGGCAGCCTGCCCGTCCTCAGGAGCCTATCGTCTGAGGGATTGAGAGATAATTTTGCGCTTTCCCGCCTGCTAAGGGCTGCTTCCGATTGACCAGAGAGACCGCCATGCCCGCTTACCGCTCCAGAACCACAACCGAAGGCCGCAACATGGCCGGTGCCCGCTCCTTGTGGCGTGCCACCGGTATGAAGGATGATGACTTCCAGAAGCCCATCATTGCGGTCGTTAATTCCTTTACCCAGTTCGTGCCGGGGCATGTGCACTTGAAGGATCTGGGGCAGCTGGTTGCCCGTGAGATTGAGGCTGCAGGCGGTGTGGCCAAGGAATTCAATACGATTGCCGTGGACGATGGCATTGCCATGGGCCATGATGGCATGCTGTATTCGCTGCCAAGCCGGGAAATCATCGCGGATTCGGTTGAATACATGGTCAATGCCCACTGCGCGGACGCGATGGTTTGCATCTCGAACTGCGACAAGATTACCCCTGGCATGCTGATGGCAGCGATGCGGTTGAATATTCCGGTGGTGTTCGTGTCTGGTGGCCCCATGGAAGCTGGCAAAACCCGGCTTGGCGTCATCAAGGTTGACCTGATTGATGCCATGGTCATGGCAGCCAACCCCAAGGTCTCAGACAAGGAAGTGGCTGAAGTGGAACGATCGGCTTGTCCGACGTGCGGCTCCTGCTCTGGCATGTTCACAGCCAATTCCATGAACTGCCTGGCCGAAGCGCTGGGTTTGGCGCTGCCCGGCAACGGCACAGTGTTGGCAACCCATGCTGACCGCGAGCAGCTGTTCAAGCGTGCCGGCCGTCGGGTTGTTGAATTGACCCGTCAGTATTACGAAAAGGATGACACCTCGGTGCTGCCGCGCTCTGTGGGCTTTAAAGCGTTTGAAAATGCCATCACCTTGGACATCGCCATGGGTGGGTCGACCAATACCATCCTGCATTTGCTGGCCATTGCCCAGGAAGCGGAAATCGATTTCACGCTCAAAGACATTGACCGTCTCTCGCGCACTGTGCCGCAGTTGTGCAAGGTGGCGCCCAATACGCAGAAGTACCACATTGAAGACGTGCACCGCGCCGGCGGTATTTTTGCGATTCTGGGCGAGCTCGAGCGCGCGGGCAAGCTGCATACAGACGTCCCAACCGTGCACGCGCCATCCATGAAAGACGCGCTGGCGCAGTGGGATGTGCTGCGTTCGTCCGATGAGGCGGTACAAACTTTTTACCGTGCCGGACCTGCGGGTATTCCAACGCAGGTTGCCTTTAGTCAGTCCACCCGCTGGCCGAGCCTGGACACGGACCGGGCAGAGGGTTGCATTCGTTCCATCGACCATGCGTTCTCGCAAGAGGGCGGGCTCGCTGTGTTGTTTGGCAACATCGCCTTGAATGGTTGCGTGGTCAAGACCGCTGGTGTGGACGACAGCTTGTTGGTGTTCGAGGGCCCTGCCCATGTGGTGGAGTCCCAGGACGAAGCGGTCGAACATATTTTGGGTGACAAGGTCAAAGCAGGCGATGTGGTGCTGGTGCGCTACGAAGGGCCTAAAGGCGGGCCTGGCATGCAGGAAATGCTCTATCCCACGTCTTACCTGAAATCCAAAGGTCTGGGTAAAGCGTGTGCGCTGCTGACCGATGGTCGTTTTTCCGGTGGAACTTCGGGCTTGTCGATCGGCCACGCCTCGCCCGAGGCGGCTGCGGGCGGCAACATCGGGCTGGTTCGCAACGGAGACCGGATTCGCATTGATATTCCTGCACGTTCGATCAACGTTTTGATATCGGATGAGGAATTGGCCAAACGGCGCAAAGAACAAGACGCCAAGGGGTGGAAGCCAGCGGCCGTGCGCCCGCGCAAGGTCACGGCGGCGCTCAAGGCCTACGCCAAGCTCGTGATGTCGGCTGACAAGGGTGCGGTTCGCGATCTGTCGATCCTTGACTGAGGCCTGTGCCGGGTGGATCAGCAATGGCCAGGTGTCGGGGTGCATGCCAGCGCCATCGCGCCTGACGGGCTTGCCCCTGATGCCTGATTGTTATGTTGATACATCCACAAATTGACCCTGTGGCGATTGCCATCGGTCCGGTGGCGGTTCACTGGTACGGCTTGACGTACCTGGCCGCTTTCGCCTTGTTCATGGTTCTGGGGCGCCTTCGGCTCTCACACGAGCCATTTGCCAGCATGTCGGGTGACAAAGCCTGGCAAAGCAGAGATGTCGAGGACATGCTGTTTTTGGGCGTGCTTGGCGTGATTATTGGCGGGCGTCTGGGTTACTGCCTTTTTTACAAGCCCCTGTATTACGCCAGTCATCCGCTGGAAATTTTTGCGATCTGGCAAGGTGGCATGAGCTTTCACGGTGGCATGCTTGGCGTGGTTTTGGCCATGCTCTGGTTTGGTCGCAGCCGAGGCCGGCCGATGTTGCAGGTCACGGATTTCATCGCGCCCTGTGTGCCCACCGGTTTGGCTTGCGGGCGGATCGGCAATTTCATCAATGGTGAACTCTGGGGGCGCGTGGCCAGTGCAGACCTTCCCTGGGCCATGGTGTTTCGCGGCGCGGGCGACGCGCCGCGGCATCCCTCTCAAATTTATCAATTTCTTTTAGAGGGTTTGCTCTTGTTTGCTCTGTTGTGGCTGTTCGCGCGACGAGGGCGGCGCACCGGCGAGGTCTCGGCGGTTTTCCTGATCGGCTATGGCGTGATGCGCTTCTTTGCAGAGTATTTCCGAGAGCCCGATGCGCATTTGGGTCTGCTGTCTTGGGGGATGAGTATGGGCCAATGGCTGTGTGTGCCCATGGTGCTGGCAGGCCTGCTGATGTGGTTTTGGGCGCGCCGAGCAGCCCACGCTGGCGCTAGATGCGCCTGATTAAGGTCGAGATCGATCATGGGAGCAGCTGTCCAAGTCCAGATCGACCACGCTGTGGCGTACGTGACCCTGTCAGCGCCAAAGCGAATGAATGCCATGTCGCGTCAGATGTGGCGCGACCTTGCGGAGGTGTTCAGGGGCTTGAACCGTGATGCCAACCTGCGCTGCGTACTGGTGCGGGGCGAGGGCGCGCACTTTTGCGCCGGTGGCGATATTTCTGAGTACGCCGAGTTTCGGTTTCAAGAGGCCAGTCTGCGCGCTTTTCATGAACAAGACGTCTGGGGTGGTTTGCAATCCATGCTTGATTGCGATCTGCCAGTGCTGGCGCAGATTGCTGGCAACTGTGTTGGTGCGGGCGTGGAGATCGCGTGCTGTTGCGACATTCGTCTGGCTGCGCGCGGTAGCCGCTTTGGTGCACCGATTGGGAAGCTGGGTTTTCCCATGGCGCCCCGCGAAGCCGCTCTGGTACTGAGGGAGGCCGGCGTTGCCAGCCTGCGCCAGATGTTGCTGGGCGCTTCGTTCATCGAGGCCGATGTGCTGCAGCAACGTGGCTTTCTGCATGGTGTGTTTGAGAGCGATTCGTTGGACCAGGAGGTCGGCTCCGTGCTCCATCGGGTGCTCAGTCTCGCGCCACAGGCCGCGCGCATGAACAAGCGCATGCTCAGGACGTTGCATCCGCTGCCGTGGGAGACGAATGATTCGCAGCAGCGGCTTGCCGAGTTGCTGGGTGATGCCTATGCCTACGCGGAAAGCGCCGAGCATCGTGAGGGTGTGCAGGCTTTTCTGGACAAACGTCCAGCGGTTTTCGGAGACCTGCCGTCTCGTTTGTCAACAGCACTGTGATCAGGAGTTTTTATGTCAACGCCATCTGCCAACCTCTACTCAGCGCTTCGATTGGCGTTTCCGAAAGACTTGGACGCCTGCGCTGTTGAGACCGACACAGGACTTTGTTACAGCTGGCGTGATCTGGAACGTGGCAGTGCCATGATGGCTAATTTGCTGGCAAGCCTGGACCTGCCGCGGGGCTCGCGCATCGCGGTGCAGGTGGATAAATCGGTTGAGGCGCTGATGCTGTACCTGGCCACGCTGCGCGCCGGCCATGTTTTTCTGCCTTTGAATACGGCGTATCAGCAGGCTGAGATCGAGTACTTTGTTGGCAATGCCGAGCCCGCCGTCGTGGTTTGTACGCCAGCGAATTTTTCCTGGGTCAGCAAGCTCGCCTTCAAGGCTGGCACGCCATGGGTTTTCACGCTGGGCGACGACCGAAATGGCAGTTGGTTGTCGCGGGCTGTCCAGTACAGCGACGTACAAACGCCAGTGTCGTGCGCCAGCGACGATGTGGGCGTGATCATCTATACCAGCGGCACCACGGGGCGCTCCAAGGGTGCCATGTTGACGCACGGCAATATGCTCAGCAATGCCCGGGTTCTCAAAGACTATTGGTCCTGGCAGCGTGGCGATGTGCTCATTCATGCCTTGCCCATCTTCCATGTGCATGGCCTTTTTGTGGCCATTCATGGGGCTTTGCTCAATGGCAGCAAGATGCTGTGGTTTGGCAAATTCGACCCGCGCAAAGCCATTGCTGCCATGCGCGAGGCCACAGTCTTCATGGGCGTGCCCACTTTGTATGTCCGCATGCTCTCCGAGCCAACCTTGTCGCACAAGCAGGTCGCTGGTATGCGCCTATTTGTGTCGGGCTCCGCGCCTTTGCTGATGGATACTTTTGAAGCGTGGCGTGCGCGCACAGGCCAGACCATTCTGGAACGTTATGGCATGAGCGAGACCGTTATGCTGACCTCCAACCCTTACGCGGGCGAGCGACGTGGCGGCACAGTGGGCTTTGTATTGCCAGGCGTCAGCTTGCGTGTGCGCGATGACCAGGGTCAACCCGTCCCTAACGGCGAGATCGGTGGCATTCAAGTCAAAGGCCCCAATATTTTCAAAGGATATTGGCGAATGCCTGAAAAGACCGCTGAGGAGTTCACGTCCGATGGGTATTTCAAAACAGGAGATGTCGGCAAGGTCGACAACAGGGGCTATGTCACGATTGTCGGACGCAGCAAAGACTTGATCATCAGTGGTGGCTACAACGTGTACCCGGCGGAGCTGGAGACTTTCTTGAATGATCAGCCCGGTGTGGCTGAGAGTGCGGTCGTTGGCGTACCGCATCCTGATTTTGGCGAAGTGGGCGTTGCCGTGGTGGTGGCCAAACCTGGTGTGTCGCTCGACCCTGCTGAGCTGATTGCGCGCATGAAGGCAGGACTTGCCAACTTCAAAGTTCCCAAGCAGTGCCATGTGGTGGAAAGTCTGCCTCGAAACACCATGGGCAAGGTGCAAAAAAATCTGCTTCGGGCGCAGTACGCCGCCTAAGCAGATCGATCAAAGTTTTTTGAGCCCAAAACAAAGCCGGCCGCTCGGGGGTCGGCCGGCCCGCAAAGCATTGGGTATCAGCGCAGCACCAAAACGGGTACGTGCGAATGCGTCAACACCTGGTTGGTTTCGCTGCCGAGCAGCAAGCGCTTGACGCCGCGGCGGCCGTGCGAGGCCATCACAATTAAATCGCAATTTTGTTTTTTGGCGGCGCTGATGATGGCGTCCGATACAACGTCCGACTTGGCCGTCAATGCTCGGGTCGCCACGCCTTTAGCTTCGGCCTGTTTTTTCACCTGGTCGACCAGTGCCTGCCCTTCCTCGGCCCACTGGCGCTCGATGCGGCTCATGTCAGCGGCCTGAATCGCCACGCCCCCTTCAAAGTAGCTTAAGGGGTAGCGCGGCACAACTTTCAGGGCGACCAGCGTGGCTCCGCAGGTCGACGCCAGCGCAATTGCGCTTTGGACCGCTTTTTTGGAAAGGTTTGAACCGTCTGTTGCCACGAGAATTTTTCGATACATGATGGGACTCCTTGAAGTTTGCGAAGGCATGGTAAAACGTGTGACCATGATGAAAATTGATTTGTATCAAGCAACACGCTGGCCTGACTGGCCTTCTGAGACATGTGAGATTTTGTGAATGTGACGAACAACGAACGGGCGCTTGCAAGCGTGATTGCTGAAGGTCATGCAACGTCTGACTCAAGTGCAGTGAGCGATCCCTTGGTGCCAGGATCGCCCGAGTTGCTCGATGACGAGCAGGTCTGGCGGTCCTTTAGTCGGCCGGATGACAAACATCCGCAGGCCTGGCAGTCGAGCCTGTTGATTCAGGGTATGCATTGCGCAGCCTGTGCTTTGCGGGTGGAGCAGGCTTTACGCCGCGTGCCCGGCGTGCTGGCCGCGGAAGTCAGCGCAGGCAGTCACCGTGCACGCATACGCTGGGAAACAGAACGTACCAAACCTTCCAACTGGGTCCGGGCCGTTGAAGCGGCAGGCTATTCGGTATTGCCGGCCAACGATATGTTTGCACGCGAGCGTCGGTTAGCACAATCGCGCCAGGCGCTTTGGCGCATGATGGTCGCCGGCGTGTGCATGATGCAAATCATGATGTACGCCTATCCTGCCTACACCGCAGAGCCGGGTGACCTCAGTGCAGAGTTGACCCAATTGCTTCGCTGGGCGTCCTGGGTACTGAGCCTTCCCGTGTTGATCTTTTCATGCGGCCCGTTTTTCTCTGCGGCTTGGGCGGACATCCGGGCGCGGCGGGTGAGTATGGATTTACCGGTTGCGCTGGGCATGCTGATTACCTTCGTGGTCAGCACGATCGGCACATTTCAGCCTGATGGCCCGTTCGGGCGCGAGGTTTATTTCGATTCGCTGACCATGTTCGTGTTTTTCTTGCTCACTGGCCGTTGGCTGGAGGTGCGCATGCGCGGCAAAACCGCGGGCGCACTTGAGGCTCTCATGAACCGCATGCCTGACAGTGTGGAGCGGCAGGACCCGCAAGGCGGTTTTGAGCGAGTGGCCATTTACCGCGTTGTGCCCGGCGACGTGCTTCGTGTTCTGCCTGGTGATGCGTTTGCGGCCGATGGCGTTTTAATCTCAGGCTCGACCGAGGTTGATGAGTCTTTGCTCAGCGGAGAATCCCGGCCCCTGCCACGACGGCCCGGCGACACCGTCATTGCCGGTAGCCACAATGTGCTGGGCTCAGTGCTGATGAAGGTCGCCAAGGTGGGCGAGGACACGCGTTATGCACAGGTATTGGCTTTGATGCAAAGCGCATCGGTCAGCCGACCTGCACTGGCGAGGCTTGCAGATTCGATCGCCAAGCCCTTTCTGATCGCTGTGCTGGTGATGGCCGGCGCAGCCTGCGCCCTCTGGTGGTCGACCGACCCGCAGAAGGCGCTGATGGTGGCGGTGGCGGTCCTGGTGGTGACCTGTCCTTGCGCCCTGTCGCTCGCCACGCCAGTGGCGATGTTGGCCTCTGCCGGCGCGTTGGCGCGTCGTGGCGTTTTGGTGCGAGAACTCGGCGCGCTCGAGGCTTTAGCCAAAGTCGATACCGTGGTCTTTGACAAGACGGGTACTTTGACCGAGGGCGTGCACCGCCTGTGCACCGTGCGCGTCAGGCCAGGCGGCAGCGAACGCGATGCGCTGGCTTTGGCCGGGGCATTGGCTGAGCACTCTCGCCATCCCCTGTCGATCGCTCTGGTGAGCGCTGCCAAGGCGGCAGAAGTCCGTGGGACGGTCTCTTGGGTAAAAGACGCGCGAGAACTGCCGGGTCAGGGCATTTTGGCGCAGGTTCAAATCGGGGATAGGCCCACGAGCTTTGAGGCGCGCCTTGGGTCTGCTGTGTTTTGCGGCGCAGATCAGGGCCCGGCGCGGGGTGCCCATGTGCATTTGGCCGATGCGTACGGTTGGCTGGCTCGTTTTGAGTTTGAAGAGTCCATGCACCCACAGGCAATGGCCACAGTGGATGCTTTTCGCGCGGAGGGCTTGTCCGTGCAAATGTTGTCGGGGGACGGTAGCGAAGCGGCCGAACGGGTGGCGCGCGCGCTACACATTGAGGAGGTTGGCGCAGAGAACACGCCAGAACAAAAACTCGAGCGCGTGCAGCACGTTCAAGGTGAGGGCAGGCGGGTGATGTTTGTTGGCGACGGGCTTAATGACGGTCCAGTGATGTCTGCGGCCAGCGTGTCCTTTGCCATGGGCCATGCGGTTCCGATTGCAAAATCCCGAGCCGATTTTTGGATTTCAAGTGGTCGACTGGGTGACACCCTTCTGGCTTATCGGCTGGCCCGACGAACCATGCGTGTGGTTGGCCAGAATCTGGCCTGGGCACTGGCATACAACATGATCTGTGTTCCGCTGGCCGTGGCGGGTATGTTGCCGGCCTGGCTGGCTGGACTGGGCATGGCCGGCAGTTCGCTGTTGGTCGTGATGAACGCCTGGCGCCTGAACGGGCAGGCCAGAGCCTTGCAGTCAGATCGGAGCTGACATGGACGTGTTGTATCTGTTGATCCCGCTATCGGTCGTTCTGGTGTTTTTTGTCATCGCTGCCATCTGGTGGGCGATTCATCGCGGGCAATTTGATGATCTGGAGAAGGAGGCAGAGCGCATCCTCGAGGACTGATATAAATAAGTTTATACTTATATTTGTACGATTGATATCTGTCAAGCGATCTAAGGCGACAGCGTCCTAGACTCGTCGCTGACCCAGATCTGAGGAAAACATGACACAAGCGCAGAATCAATCCATGACCTACAGCGACACCGTGGTCAGGCAGTTTGCGGTGATGACGGTGGTGTGGGGCGTGGTTGGCATGTTGGTCGGCGTGGTAATCGCAGCCCAGCTGGCCTGGCCGGAACTTAATTTCGGCATTCCCTATTTGAGCTATGGACGACTGCGGCCTTTGCACACCAATGCGGTGATCTTTGCGTTTGGCGGCTGCGGCCTTTTTGCCGCGTCCTACTACGTGGTTCAAAGAACTTGCCAGGTTCGCCTGTTTGCAGAAAAGCTGGCCGCTTTCACGTTTTGGGGCTGGCAGTTGGTCATTGTCGCCGCCGCCATCTCTTTGCCTCTGGGCTACACGCAGGGCAAAGAGTACGCTGAGCTGGAATGGCCGATTGATATTTTGATCACGCTGGTGTGGGTGGCTTACGCGATCGTGTTTTTCGGCACCATCGGTATTCGCCGCGTGAAGCACATTTATGTAGCGAATTGGTTTTTTGGCGCCTTTATTCTGGCGGTGGCCCTGCTGCATGTGGTCAACAGTGCAGCGATTCCTGCTGGATGGATGAAGTCGTACTCGGCTTACGCCGGTGTTCAGGACGCCATGGTCCAGTGGTGGTACGGGCACAACGCGGTGGGCTTTTTTCTGACGGCGGGCTTTTTGGGCATGATGTACTACTTCATCCCCAAGCAGGCGGAGCGCCCGGTGTACTCCTACCGCCTGTCTATTGTTCATTTCTGGGCGCTGATCTTTACCTACATGTGGGCCGGACCGCATCACCTGCACTACACAGCTTTGCCGGACTGGACGCAGTCGGTCGGTATGGTGTTTTCCCTGATTCTGCTGGCGCCAAGCTGGGGCGGCATGATCAACGGGATCATGACGCTCTCGGGTGCATGGCACAAACTGCGTGACGATCCGATTCTGCGCTTCCTGATTGTGTCGCTGTCTTTTTATGGCATGTCGACGTTCGAAGGTCCGATGATGTCGATTAAGACGGTTAATGCTTTAAGCCATTACACCGACTGGACGATTGGTCATGTGCACTCGGGCGCTCTGGGCTGGGTTGGGTTGGTCACGATGGGCTCGATGTACTACCTGATTCCCAGGCTGTTTGGCCAGAAGCAGATGTACAGCGTCAAGGCCATTGAGTTGCACTTTTACATCGCCACGATTGGCATCGTGGTGTACATCGCAGCCATGTGGATTGCTGGGGTCATGCAAGGCCTGATGTGGCGCTCGATCAATAGCGATGGAACGCTGACTTACTCGTTTGTCGAATCCGTTAAGGCCAGTTTTCCCTACTATGTGATGCGCCTGTTTGGTGGTGTTCTCTACCTGGCGGGCATGGTGGTCATGCTTTGGAACACCTACATGACGGCGACAACCGGGCAGTCGGTCGTGGTTGAGATACCGCAGAGCATGGCGCACGCGAAAGGATGAGCAAGATGGCGGACTCAAAAGACGGCGGTTTTTCGCACAGCGTCATCGAGACCAATAATGGTCTGCTGATCGTGTTGACGCTGGTGGTCCTGCTGGTGGGCGGATTGGTTGAAATCGTGCCTTTGTTTTTCCAGAAATCCACGACACAGGCGGTGCCTGGCCTCAAGCCCTACAACGCGCTGGAGTTGGCCGGGCGTGATGTGTATATCCGCGAAGGTTGCTACAACTGCCATTCGCAGATGATTCGCCCCTTGCGCGCCGAGACTCTTCGCTATGGCCACTATTCATTAGCTGGCGAGTCGGTGTACGACCACCCGTTCCAGTGGGGTAGCAAGCGCACAGGACCAGACCTGGCACGCGTGGGTGGCCGCTACAGCGATGAGTGGCATCTGGCGCATTTGCATAACCCGCGCGATCTGGTCCCTGAGTCAAATATGCCGGCCTATCCCTGGCTGGCAAAAACAGCTGTGGATGGCGAGGTCTTGCCAGGGCGGATGCGTTCGCTGCGCCAGGTCGGCGTGCCTTACGCCGACGAAGAGATTGCTGCTGCCGCCTCTGCTGTGAAGGGCAAAACGGAAGCTGAAGCACTGGTGGCCTATTTGCAGATGCTGGGCAAGGCCGTGAAGTAAGAGGGGCTAGAGATGGACTTTGACATCAACATCTTGCGCGCCGCGGTCACGGTGCTGAGCCTGGTGGCTTTTCTGGGCATTGTGGTCTGGGCGTATTCCGGACGTCGGACCCAGGACTTTGAGCAGGCGGCTCGGCTGCCGCTGGAACAGGACTGAGCCTTGCGGCTTGGGTAAACCGTATGAGCGATTTCATCACCCCCTTCTGGGCCCTGTACGTTGGCATTGCAACAGTGGTCAGTGTTGTGGCGTGCCTGGTCTTGTTGATTTTTGCCGGCAAGGCTCGCGCTATGACAGATGTGGACAACACCACTGGTCATGTGTGGGATGGCGACTTGCGTGAGCTCAACAACCCTTTGCCGCGCTGGTGGACCTATCTTTTTGTCATTACGGTGATCTTTGGATTGGTTTATCTGGTTCTGTACCCGGGGCTTGGGAGTAACCCCGGGCAGTTTGGCTGGACCTCGCACGGACAGATGCTCAAGGAGATTGAAAAAGGTGACGCTCAGAGTGCACCGATTTATGCAAAGTATCTGGCCATGCCCGAGCAGGAACTGGCCAAGGACGCGATGGCCATGGGCATTGGAGAGCGTCTGTACAACAACAACTGTGCGCAGTGCCATGCGGCCGATGCTCGCGGCAGCAAAGGATTCCCGAACCTGGCGGACAAGGACTGGCTTTGGGGTGGCGAGGTGGCCGACATCAAGCACACCTTGATCAACGGGCGCATCGGCAACATGCCACCGATGGCAGCCGCTCTGGGTGGCGCGGACGACGCCAAAAATGTGGCGCACTTCGTTCTGAAGCTGTCGGGCAGTCCGCATGACTCGGTGCGGGCGGCGCTGGGTAAAGAAAAATTCGTCGCATGTGCGGCCTGTCATGGTGCTGATGGCAAGGGCATGAAGGCGGTCGGCTCAGCCAATCTGACGGACGATGTCTGGCTCCATGGCTATGGTGAGAAAGCGATTCTGGAAATCATCAACAGGGGTAAGCAAAATCTGATGCCCAGCTGGCAGGGCAAGCTCACCGACGGACAGATTCATGTCCTTACAGCGTATATATGGGGCTTGTCGAAGGCGCCCTGACACGCGCAGCAGCGCCTTCCCTGATGTCGCATCGCTATGTCAAAGTCTGACCCCTCTAATGCCACGGAAGAGACGCTGCCCTGGTGGCGCTTTGGTCATGTCTGGTTAGTGATTGCAGGACCGGCCCTGGTGGTGGTGGCAGGCATCTGGACGCTGTATCTGGCCATGAGCCGGGCAGATGAGTTGGTGACTAACCGAGGCAGTCAGACGCCGGTCATCATTGATGATCAAGGCAGGACCTTTCAGGCCAGTGGTCAGGCACCTGCTATGAAAGCGCGTAACCACGCGCAGACGCCCGTGGTGCCCGCGCGTTGAGCACGAAACGACCCAGAGAAACCGTATCAGGTCGGATTGACGATGGCCTGCAAGGCCTTGGTGTCCAGAATGCGCACATGGCGCTGATGGACCTCGATCAGGCCATCGCTGACGAATTTTGAGAACGTCCGGCTGATGGTTTCGAGCTTGACTCCGAGATAGCTGCCAATCTCTTCGCGTGTCATGCGAAGAATCAGCTCGGAGCTGGAAAAACCGCGCACCTGCATGCGCTGGGTGAGGTTGAGCAGAAAGGCCGCGAGCCGCTCCTCGGCGCGCATACTGCCAAGCAACAGCATGACGCCATTTTCACGCACGATTTCCCGGCTCATGATTTGGTGCACATGGCGCTGAAGTGTTCGGACCTCCAGGGAGAGCTTTTCAATTTGTTCGAACGGCAGCGTGCATATTTCGGCGTCTTCCAGCGCGATGGCATCGCAGGTGTGGCGGTTGTTCACAATGCCGTCGAGCCCCATGATTTCGCCGGCCATCTGAAAACCTGTGACCTGATCGCGACCATCTTCGGACGTGACGCAGGTCTTGAAAAATCCGGTGCGCACAGCATAGAGGTTCGAAAAGCGCTCCCCCGCGCGAAAGACGGCTTCGCCCCGTTTGATCCTGCGTCGCGAGGCCACCATTTCTTCGATGCGTTCGAGTTCGCTGGGTTCCAGCCCAGCTGGCATGCACAGGTCACGCATCTTGCAGTCTGCGCAGGTGATGGCGGGTGTGTCGTGCCTCATCTTTTGGGTCGTCTACTTTTCACTTTTTAGGCCCCGGTTTGGGAATCCTTGACTTAGGGCAATTATGAATCGAATTGGCGACTGCCGAAATTTTGATCGGTATCAACCCTCAAAAACCGTCATGCGTCAACATTGAATGCCTGAACACTTGAGGACACGACATGGGCAGCGCAGAGTCCCCCCAGGAGCATTTTTCAGAGGCCTTGATCCGCCAATTTGACGTGGCCGGGCCGCGCTACACCTCTTACCCGACTGCAGACCGATTTGTCGACACTTTTGGTTCGGATGATCAAGC
Source organism: Comamonadaceae bacterium (assembly GCA_038145425.1). Classification (GTDB taxonomy): domain Bacteria; phylum Pseudomonadota; class Gammaproteobacteria; order Burkholderiales; family Burkholderiaceae_C; genus Rhodoferax. The sequence goes on from JAYQPP010000001.1 coordinate 109,784, forward strand.
GCGCGCCTTGCGGATGCGCTCGCCAGGCCTGGGATTGCCCCGAAGTCCTTTATCAGTTTATGTTCACGTGCCGTTTTGTGCCTCGCTGTGTTACTACTGCGCCTGCAACAAGATCGTGACCCGACATCACGAACAGGCCCGCGTGTATTTGAACTATCTGTCCAAGGAGCTGGAGTTAAGCAGCCAGTTCCTGGCGGGTCGTCCCAATGTTTCGCAGTTGCATCTTGGCGGTGGCACGCCTACTTTTTTCAATGACAGGGAATTAACAGCGTTATTACAGCTGCTGGGTAGGCACTTCAATATGGTGGCTGGCGGTGAGCGTGCCATCGAAATCGATCCCAGAACCGTCGATGCCAGCCGTTTGGATGCGTTGGCGGGCATGGGCTTTAACCGACTTAGTTTGGGTGTTCAGGACTTCGACCCGAAAGTGCAGCAAGCGGTTCATCGCATTCAGCCTCAAGAGAAGGTGTTTGAGTTGGTTCGGGCTGCGCGCGACAAAGGTTTTGAGTCCTTGAATGTTGACCTGATCTATGGCCTGCCCCGGCAAACGCCAGCTTCGGTGCAACGCACCCTGTCGGAGGTGATTCGTCTGCGGCCCGATCGCATTGCGCTGTACGCTTACGCGCATTTGCCTGAGCGTTTTAAGCCCCAGCGTCGTATCGATAGCCAACAGCTTCCCGATGCTGCAAGCAAGGTCAAGATGTTGTCGCTGGCGATGCGCCTGTTCTTGGATGCGGGTTATGTTTATATTGGCATGGACCACTTTGCCTTGCCTAACGACGCGCTGGCGGTCGCCAAGCGCCAGGGACGGTTGCACCGAAACTTTCAGGGCTACAGCACGCAGCCAGACTGTGACCTGATTGGGCTGGGCGTATCCGCGATCGGGCGCCTGGGCTCGAGTTACAGCCAGAACGCCAAGGAACTCGCGCAGTACTACGTCATGCTTGATCAGGGACGCTTGCCCGTCGTGCGAGGCTTGCGCCTGATGCGTGATGACATGATTCGCCGGTCGGTCATCATGGCCTTGATGTGCCAGGGGGATTTAGCCTTTGAGTCGATTGAGGAGGCCTATCTGATTGATTTTGATCGCTACTTTTCAAAAGAGCTCGAACAAATGTCCGCCTTTGCCGACCAGGGGCTGGTGCGCTTCGGGGGCCGCGGCATCCAGGTGACAGAGCGTGGATGGTTTTTTGTGCGTGCCGTGGCCATGGCGTTTGACAGCTATTTGCAGAAGTCGACTTTGCGCGCGCAGTTTTCCAAGATTCTTTGATGTTTCAGCAGTGAGGCGATCGTCGGCGGCGCAGAGCCAACGTGCGCGGCAGTTTGAAATTCGGTGGCCTGGCTCGGTCACCGGCAGCTCGTTCCAATTTGTGATTCTGCGCGCTGCTTTTGGTGCGTTGTTAAGATTTCCGACCTTTACCTCATAAGGTTGGCGCAGTGTGCCCGTCAGGCAGGGGCCTGTATGGCCCTGCGTCACTGCTCGAACGCCAAAACTCATGGCCGAATTTTCACCCTGGCGAATGTCGGTTGCGCCGATGATGGATTGGACTGATCGCCATTGCCGGTTCTTCCACCGGCTGCTCAGCCAGCGCGCGCTGCTCTACACCGAGATGGTTACCACGGGGGCCTTGCTGCATGGTGAGGTGGGTCGGCACCTGGACTTTAGCGAGCAGGAGCAACCCCTGGCCTTGCAACTGGGTGGCAGCGAGCCACAGGACCTGGCCGCCTGCGTGCGCCTGGGTGCGCAGTGGGGTTATCGGGAAATCAATCTCAACTGTGGTTGCCCCAGCGAGCGGGTCCAGCGTGGCGCGTTTGGCGTGTGTCTGATGGCCGAGCCGAATCTGGTGGCCAGTTGCGTGCGGGCGATGGTGCAGGCGAGCGATTTGCCTGTAACGGTGAAGCACCGTATTGGCATTGACCGAATCGAGAACTACGAATTTGTCCGGGATTTTGTGGGTACCGTAGCGCAGGCCGGTTGCCGTACGTTCATCGTGCACGCGCGTAACGCGTGGCTAAAGGGGCTCAGCCCGAAGGAGAACCGCGAGGTGCCGCCATTGCGGTATGACGTGGTGTACCAGCTCAAAAAGGACTTTCCTGATCTGACCATTGTGCTCAATGGCGGCATCAACAGTAGCGCTGCCGCGCAGGCGGCGCTGGCGCATGTTGACGGGGTGATGGTCGGGCGAGAGGCCTACCATAACCCCTACTGGCTGGTGCGCTGGGACAGTGACTTATTGGGCGCTGAGCCTGTCGCGGAGCCGACGCGTGATGAGATTGAAGCGCAGATGGTGGACTACATGGCGCAACAATGGCGTTTGCACCAGGTCCCCTGGTATGCGATCGCCCGTCACATGCTGGGCTTGCGACATGGTCAGGCAGGCGCAAGGCACTGGCGCCGGGTTTGGAGCGACCATCGCCTCAAGCATGAGTCGGCACATCGGGTGATGGAATTGGCAAGGGGAGAGCATGACACTTAAGCGTATTCACCATGTAGCGGTCATCTGCGCGGACTACCCGCGCTCCAAGACGTTTTACACAGAGGTGCTGGGCCTGCGGGTGCTGGCTGAAAACTACCGGGCTGAGCGCGATTCCTACAAGCTGGATCTTGCCTTGCCCGATGGCGGACAAATCGAGCTGTTTTCTTTCCCGAAAGCGCCGCCAAGACCGTCTTACCCGGAAGCGCAGGGCCTGCGGCATCTGGCCTTCGAGGTGGACGATGTTGATGCCTGGGTCAGTCGCCTGCAGGCTCTGGGCATCGCAGTGGAGTCGGTGCGTGTGGATGAGTACACCCAGCGCCGCTTCGTCTTTTTTGCCGATCCCGACGCCTTGCCCATCGAGTTGTACGAATCTGCGCCGCAGGGAGCCTAGGCCAGGCTGGGGTGTGTGGTGGGTTCGGGGGCGCTGCGACGCTCGCGGTATCATCCTGTTTGAGCCGCAGCAGGCTCGGCCAAGCCGCCGGGCGTGTTGGTTCCACAAGCTAACAATTCTTTTATAAGCAGTGCGTCTCAATTCCATCAAACTATCGGGTTTCAAGTCGTTTTCAGATCCGACGAATTTCATGTTGCCTGGCCAGCTGATAGGCGTTGTCGGCCCGAACGGCTGCGGCAAGTCCAACATCATGGATGCGGTGCGTTGGGTACTGGGTGAGTCCAAGGCCTCGGAGTTGCGTGGCGACTCGATGCAGGACGTGATCTTTAATGGCACTACGACTCGCAAGCCTGCCAGTCGGGCCAGTGTCGAGCTTGTTTTTGACAACGAAGATCATCGCGCTGGTGGGCAGTGGGCCCAGTTCGCTGAAATTGCGGTCAAGCGGGTTTTGACGCGCGACGGTAACAGCAGCTACTACATTAACAATCAGGTTGTACGTCGTCGCGACGTGCAAGATGTGTTTCTAGGCACTGGGCTGGGGCCAAGGGCCTACGCCATCATCGGGCAGGGCACGATCAGCCGAATCATCGAAAGCAAGCCCGAAGAACTGCGCTTGTTTCTGGAAGAAGCGGCGGGCGTGTCTAAATACAAAGAGCGTCGTCGCGAGACCGAAAACCGTTTGAGCGACACCCGCGACAACCTGACGCGGGTTGAGGACATTCTGCGTGAGCTCAACAGTAACCTGGAAAAGCTTGAAAAACAGGCTGAAGTGGCGCAGCGTTACCACGAACTCACCCAGCAGGCCAGCCTGAAACAGCACCAGCTCTGGTTTCTGAAACGTGGCGATGCGCAGCGCGAACAGGATCAGCTTCGCTCGCAGGTGCAGGAGGCTGTTAACGCGCTTGAGGGGCGTATGGCGGACCTGCGCCAGGTCGAGGCTGACCTTGAAGCCGTGCGCCAAGCGCATTACAGCGCCGGGGAAGAGGTCAATAAGGCGCAAGGGCAACTCTATGAGGCGAGTGCCGAAGTGGGGCGACTCGAGGCAGAAATTCGCTACGTGGCCGAGGGTCGCCAGCGGGTTCAGCAGCGCATCCAGGCCTTGTCAGAGCAGAAGATTCAATGGCAGACCCGCTCCCAACAAGCACAGACCGAGATTGAAGACCTGATTGGTCGTGAGCAGGACGGCGGCGCGGCCTCTGGCGCTTTGCAGGCCCAGCTTGAGGCTCTGGGCTCAGAGTTCCCGACGCTGGAGGAGCGCTTCAAGTCGGCGCAGCGCCAGGCGCAGGAACAACGAGACAGCGTGGCGCAGGTGCAGCAACAGATTGGCGTACTGGCTGCTGAGCAGCGCGGCTTGGATGAGCAGGCGCGCCAGCTCGACGCCCGCCGAGAACGCTTGTTGCAGGACAAAGAAAAACAGGAGGCACCTGAGGATCATCGACTCGACGCACTCAAGGCTGAGTCCGAGTCCGCCAGCAAGGCGGCCCAGCAGGCCCTGGGCGAATTTGATGGCTTGCAAGCGGAGCTCACGACGATCGACACGCAGCGCGCGCAGGCCCAGGCGACCAACAACAGCGAATCTGCCAAATTGGCTGAGTTGAGCGCACGCAGTGAGGCGCTCAAGGCGCTGCAGGAGAGAGTCCGCACCGACGGCAAGTTGCAGCCCTGGCTGGTCAAGCATGGGCTGGGTGACCTGCAGGCTTTGTGGACGCGCCTGCATATCACCCCCGGTTGGGAAAGCGCGCTCGAAGCGGCCTTGCGTGAGCGAATGGCCTCGCTCGAGGTCAGCCGGCTTGAGCTGGTGCGTGCCTTTGAGCAGGATGCACCGCCCACCAAGTTGGCGTTTTACTCGCCGCCCGCAGCAGCGCGCAGCGCCCAGTCGGGCAGCCTGCCCTTGCTGGCGGATTTACTGCGTTTGCATGATGAGGGCCAGCGCGCCGTCATGTACGACTGGCTGCAAGGTTGTTATACCGCCAAAGACCTGGACGAGGCGCTGGCCTTGCGCGGCAAGTTGGGTCCGGGCGAATCGATTTTCCTGGCCAATGGTCATGCGGTCAGTGCCAATAGCGTGACGTTTTACGCAGCAGACTCCGAGCAGGCTGGACTGCTGGCGCGTGCTCAGGAGATTGAAAACCTGGCCAAGCAGATCAAGGCCCAACATCTGATCGCTCAAGAGGCACGCACGAATATGGCGCGCCTGGATTCTGCCTACGGCACCACCACGCAGGCGGTGCAGTCCAAGCGTCGGCAAAGCGCCGATGCGCAGGCGCGCGCGCACGAGTTGCAGGTGCAGTTGCTCAAGCTCAGCCAGGCGATTGAGCAAGCGCGTGAGCGCGGCGCCAAGATTGAGGCTGACTTGCAGGAAATTGAGCAGGCCACGCAGGCCATCGAACAAGGCCGTGAGGCTGCGCAAACGCGTTTTGAAGCCCTGGACCTCGCCCTCGGGCAGGCCCAGGAGCGCCAGGTGGGCTTCGATGATCAGGTTATTGCCGCGGAAGCGGGTCTGCACGATTGGCGCGAGCGCCAGCGCGGCCTGGAGCGCCAGGCGCAAGAGGCACATTTTTCGCTGCGCAGCATAGGCGCCCGGCGGGAAGAACTCGCGCGCGCCAAGGCTACGGCTGAGCAGCAGATCGTGGGTGTCGACGCTGATGCTGAGACTGCAAATACTGAATTGGCAGGGCTTAACGATGCGGTTGCCAGCGAGGGCCTGCAAAAGGCATTGGCTCTGAAGCTCGAGCGTGAAACCCAGCTTGCAGCGCGTCGCAGCGCCTACGATGATTTGAGTGCCAAGCTGCGTGCCAGTGACGAACGTCGCTTGCAGATCGAGCATGCGCTCGAGCCGCAACGCAGCCGCATCACTGAGTTGCAGCTCAAAGAACAGGCGGCCCGCCTGGGCTACGAGCAGTACGACCAGATGCTGACTGAGGCGCAGGTCGATCTGGCGTCGGTGGAGGCAAGCGTCAGCAGCGACCAGGTACGGCTGAGCAGCCTACCCGCTGAAATCGAACGCCTGAACCGCGAAACAGTGGCACTGGGGCCGGTGAACCTGGCAGCGCTTGATGAGCTTTCCAGTGCGCGTGAACGCAAACAGTTTCTTGATGCACAAAGCGCTGACCTGAGTGATGCGATGCAAACGCTGGAAGACGCGATCCGCAAGATTGACGCCGAGACCCGTGAACTGCTTGCTGGCACATTTGCCACGGTCAACGAACACTTTGGCAAGATGTTCCCTGAGCTTTTCGGCGGCGGCCAAGCGCGTCTGGTGATGATGGGTGAGGAAATCCTGGACTCTGGCGTTCAGGTCTTTGCGCAACCGCCAGGCAAAAAGAACCAGTCGATTGCACTGCTCTCGGGCGGCGAGAAGGCGCTGACTGCGATCGCGCTGGTGTTTGCGATTTTCCAGCTCAACCCGGCGCCTTTTTGCCTGCTTGACGAGGTGGATGCGCCGCTCGATGATGCCAACACCGAGCGTTACGCTCGTCTGGTGACCCGCATGAGCGAGCAGACCCAGTTTCTGTTCATCAGTCATAACAAAATTGCCATGGAAATGGCGGTTCAACTCATTGGTGTGACTATGCAGGAGCAGGGCGTCTCGCGCATCGTTGCAGTGGACATGGATGCCGCCATGTCGATGGCTGAGGCGGAGGCCTCTGCATGAGCCAGCTGCAGATCGGTCTGTTGCTGTTGGGCGGGGTCGTTTTGCTGGGCGTTCTCATCTACAACAGCTGGCAGGCGCGTCGCATCCGCCCCCGGCAAGCTGATCCGGTTGCCGAGCCTGCGCCTGTTTTGAGCCGTGAGCCGGGCTTGAGTGAATCGGAGCTCGAGGCGCTTGCGCCACTGGCCGCCGATCCTATTCCTGTGATTACGCCGGAGCGCAAACAGATACTTGATGCCCTGATCGATGCCCTGGTTCCGGTGGCCTTGGATACCCCGGTCTCGGGGGAGGCGCTCATCTCGGCCATGCCGCGCACCCGGCGCATTGGCAGCAAGGCTTTTTCTGTGGAGGGTTTCAGCCTGGAAACTGGCCATTGGGAGATGCCGCTGGCCGGTCAGCGCTATAGCCAGCTGCAGCTGGGCTTGCAGCTGGCCAATCGCAGTGGTCCCATCAACGACATCGAGTTCTCGGAGTTCGTGGTCAAGATGCAGGTGTTTTGCGATGCTTTGGGTGGAACGCCGGACTTTCCGGATATGCGCCACGAGGTCAACCGGGCACGCGAGCTCGACCAGTTTGCCAGCGAGCATGATGCCCAACTGAGCTTTGAGCTGCGCGCCACACGTACAGCGTGGAGCCCGAGTTACATCCAACAAATGGCCATGCGCCATGGCATGGTGGTCGGGCCTATTGCGGGACGCCTGGTCTTGCCTGGCGCCGTCGAGGGGCAACCTGCCGTGCTGAGCTTGAGTTTTGACACGCGCGCCGCTCTGGCCGAAGACCTGGACCAGGCTGCGGTACGCACCTGTACCTTGGCCTTGGACGTCACACACGTGGCGCGCGAGGAGCAGGCCTTTGACCGGATGCGCAGCCTTGCCAAGGCGCTGGCCCAGAGCATGGACGGCACGGTCACAGATGACCGCGGCATGGCGCTTAGCGAACAGGCGCTCGACCAGATCGCCAACGACATCGAACAGTTGTACGACCGCCTGGACCAGCACGGCCTGAGCGCAGGCTCGTCACTGGCGCGCCGGCTGTTTGCCTGAGATAGTGCCAGGTGGCCAGCGCTGACATGGATTTGTTCAGCCAGCCTGCGTCACCTGAGGGCAACGCGGGTGACGCAGCGCAACAGGTGGCAGCGTTGCGCGACTTGCTGCACCAATATGCGCATCAGTACTACGTGCTTGACGAACCCTCGGTGCCCGATGCGGAATACGACCGGCTGTTTGCACGCTTGCAGCAACTTGAGGCGGCGCATCCTGAGCTACTGAGGCCTGATTCGCCCACCCAGCGGGTCGGTGGTGGCGTCCTCGCGGGCTTTGCTACCGTCGAGCATGCCGTGCCGATGCTCAGCATTCGCACGGAAACGGATGTGGGCCCGGGTGGCGCCCAGCAATTCGATGCACGACTTCGCAAAGAGTTGGAGTTGAGCGAGCAGTCGCCGCAGATTGCTTATCTGGCTGAACCCAAATTTGATGGCCTGGCCATGAGCTTACGTTACGAGCAGGGCGTCCTGGTGCAGGCTGCGACGCGTGGCGACGGGCAGACCGGCGAGGATGTCACGGCCAATATGCGCACCGTGGGGCAGATCCCGCTGCGCTTGCAAGGCATTGCGCCGCCTCTTCTGGAGGTTCGTGGCGAGGTGTACATGCGCCGCGATGATTTCGAGGCCCTGAATGAACGTCAACGTGCACGCATCGCAGCCGGGGAAAAGAATGAAAAGACCTTCGTCAACCCGCGCAATGCCGCTGCCGGTGCGGTGCGCCAACTGGACTCGCGCATCACCGCTCAGCGCCCACTAAGTTTTTTTGCTTACGGTCTTGGGGTGTACACGCCGGAGCAGGGCGCAGCGGCGTTTGCTACCCATCATGAGGTCTTGCAAGCCCTTAAGGCCTGGGGCTTCTCGGTGTCTGACCTGGCGCGCCAGGTGCAAGGCGCTGATGGCTTGGTGGCGTATCACGCCGACGTCGGTCGTTTGCGTGACGACCTGCCTTTTGACATTGATGGCGTGGTCTACAAGGTCGACAGCCTGGCGCTGCAGCGGCGACTGGGTTTCCTGAGCCGCGAGCCGCGCTGGGCGGTGGCGCACAAGTTTGCAGCACAGGAGCAGATGACCACGGTGTTGGGTATTGAGGTGCAAGTGGGACGAACCGGCAAACTCACGCCTGTGGCAAAGCTCGCGCCGGTGTTTGTAGGCGGCGTCACGGTGACCAATGCCACGTTACATAACGAGGATGAGGTCTTGCGCAAGGACGTGCGCGTGGGCGACACCGTGTTGGTGCGCCGAGCCGGTGACGTGATTCCGGAAGTGGTCTCGGTGATGCTCGCGCAACGGCCTGAATCGACGCAGGTCTTTGCCATGCCCAGGGTTTGCCCGGTGTGTGGCAGTGCGGCAGTGCGCGAGCCAGATGAGGCGGACTACCGATGCACGGGCGGACTGTACTGCCCGGCGCAGCGCAAGCAGGCCATCCTGCACTTCGCCCAGCGCCGTGCCCTGGATATCGAAGGTCTGGGTGAAAAACTGGTCGATCAACTGGTTGAAAGCGGCGTGGTTAAAAGCTTGCCTGACCTTTATCGGCTTGGGCTTAGCACGCTGGCTGCGCTGGAGCGCATGGCCGAGAAGTCTGCGCACAACTTGCTTGCTGCGCTGGAGCAATCCAAGCGCACCACTTTGCCACGCTTCCTCTACGGTTTAGGCATTCGCCATGTCGGCGAGGCGACCGCCAAATCGCTGGCGCGTCATTTTGGTGATATCGATGCCATCATGATTGCTGACGAGCAGGTCCTGGCTGAGGTTGAGGATATCGGCCCGATCGTGGCGCAGAGCATCCATACTTTTTTTGCCCAGCCTCACAACGTAGAAGTGGTCGAACAGCTGATCGCCTGTGGCCTGCAATGGCCCCGGCAAGAGGGACTTGCCGAAAAGTCCAGTGCTTTGAGCGGCATGACCTTTGTGTTGACCGGCACATTGCCAAGCCTGAGTCGCGACGAGGCCAAGGCGCGTATCGAGGCCGCTGGCGCCAAGGTCAGCTCATCGGTGAGCAAGAAGACGCATTACCTGGTTGCCGGCAGCGATGCCGGCTCCAAACTCGATAAGGCCCGGGAACTTGGCATCGTCATCGTGGACGAGGCGGGCCTGCTGGGACTGTTACAGGAGGCACTTGATGAGCGTTCGTGAGATTTTGCGCATGGGAGATGCGCGCTTGTTGCGTCGGGCGCAGCCCGTCACCGAGTTCGACACCGACGCATTGCATCTGCTGGTGGCCGACATGATCGACACCATGCGCGCGGCCAACGGTGCTGGGCTGGCTGCGCCACAAATTGGTGAAAACCTGCGACTGGTGATTTTTGGAACGGGTGCGCTCAATCCCCGCTATCCCACGGCGCCGCCCATCGAGCGCACCGTGCTGCTCAATCCCGTCATCACGCCCCTGGGCGAGGACGGCGGTCCGATGCAAATGGTCGACGACTGGGAAGGGTGTTTGTCCGTGCCCGGCATGCGCGGTCTTGTGCCCCGGTACAAGCGGATTCGTTACAGCGGCGTCGACCCCTTTGGGGAGCCTATTGAGCGTGAGGCCGAGGGTTTTCACGCCCGTGTGGTTCAGCATGAGTGCGACCACCTTGATGGCGTGCTCTACCCCATGCGCATTCGCGACCTGACGCAATTTGGTTTTACCGATGTGCTGTTTCCACACCTCAGCGGTGTCGATCAACCCGACGACTAAGACCAGCTAGGGCTCAGTCAAAAAGGCCGCGGCGCCTGTCTCCTGGTTTTTCGCGAGGCGCCGATATCGCCAGTGCCTAGGCGCAGATAGGCTTATCAGTCATGACTGGCCCCTGCTGGACTGAGCCCATGGGACAATTCGAGACATGCACCCGAAAGCCCTGCTTGAGACCTGTTCAGAGCTGATTCGTCAGGTTTTGTTGTTTGATCATCCGGCTGACGCAGTGGTCGGGCGATTCTTTCGCCAGCACAGACAACTGGGCCCGCGCGAGCGCCACACCTTGTCAGAAACCGTGTACACGGTGCTGCGTCAAAAACTGCTTTTTGACCACTTTGCGCCATGGGGTAGTGGTCCGCGCGAGCGGCGCATGGCGATCCTGGGCTTTCAGGCTGACGGCGATTTTCTGCGCAGTGCGTTGAGCGAGGCGGAAAAAGCCTGGCTCGATCGTTGTCAGGCCATTGCCCGCGACGACTTGATGGAGCGGCATCGGCACAACTTGCCCGACTGGCTGGCGCAGGCGCTCAAGGACCAGGTGGGTCCTGAGTTCTGGGCATTGGTGGAAAGCTTGCATCAGAGCGCGCCGCTGGATATTCGCGCCAACACGATTCAAGGCAAGCGCGCGGACGTGCACAGCGCGCTTAAGCAGGCCGGGATCGAGAGCTCGCCTACGCCCTACAGCCCTTGCGGCTTGCGCCTGCAAGGCAAGCCGCAGCTTGGGCAGGTTCCTGCGTTTGTGGAGGGTGGCTTTGAGATTCAGGACGAAGGCTCTCAGCTGCTGGCATTGCTGCTGGAGGCCCGGCGTACCGAGATGGTGGTCGACTTCTGCGCCGGTGCCGGTGGCAAAACCCTGGCGCTGGGCGCGAGCATGCGAAACACGGGTCGCCTCTACGCGTTCGATACCTCGGCAGTTCGGCTTGACGCCTTCAAGACCCGCCTGGGCCGATCGGGTCTGTCCAATGTGCATCCTGCGGTGATCGCGCACGAGCGCGACGACCGGGTGCGTCGCCTGCGGGGCAAAATTGACCGGGTGCTGGTCGACGCACCGTGCACAGGCCTGGGCACCTTGCGTCGCCACCCAGACCTGAAGTGGCGACAAAACGAACAGACGGTGGCTGAAATGGCCGCGATCCAGGCCTCGATCCTGCGGGCTGCGGCCCGACTGCTTAAGCCGGGTGGTCGCCTGGTCTACGCTACCTGCAGCCTCTTGGTGCAGGAAAACGAGGCAATTGCCCAGGATTTTTCGCAGGAAAGCAGCGACTTTGTGGCCGTGCCTGCGCTGCAGGTTTTGCAGGGGCTTAAGGTTGAGCAAGCGCACACTTTGTGCGCTGGCGGCGACAATGGCGACCTGTATTTGCGGCTGTGGCCGCACCGGCACCAGACCGATGGTTTTTTTGCGGCCGTTTGGCAGCGACGATAGGAAGAGCTTGATAGAAAGCGATGTGATGAATGATGTTTTGACGTGGGCCATCGATGGCTGGTGGACGCTGTCGGCGTGGCAGTTGCTCATTTTTGCGCTGGTCATGACGCATCTCACCATGATCAGCGTGACGATTTACCTGCATCGACACCAGGCGCATCGGTCGCTGGACCTGCACCCGCTGGCCGCGCATGTGTTTCGCTTTTGGCTGTGGTTGACAACCGGGCAGGTGACCCGGGAGTGGACCGCCATTCACCGCAAGCATCACGCTAAATGCGAGCAGGCTGAGGATCCCCACAGCCCGCAGACGCGTGGCCTGAAGACGGTGCTTTTGCGCGGCTACGAACTCTACCGGGCCGAGGCTGCCAACCGCGAGACCCTGGCGCGCTTTGGCCATGGCACGCCGGACGACTGGATTGAACGTCATGTGTACGCCAGCCACTCCAACTGGGGCATCGCCTTTATGCTGTTGATCGACCTGGCCTTGTTCGGCGTGATTGGCATCACGGTTTGGGCGGTGCAAATGATCTGGACGCCGGTCATGGCCGCAGGCGTGATCAATGGTGGCGGGCATTACTTGGGTTATCGCAACTTCGAGTCGCCCGATGCCAGCACCAATTTGCTGCCCTGGGGTTTGTTGATCGCCGGTGAGGAGTTGCACAACAACCATCACACTTACCCGACCTCAGCGCGTCTGTCGGTTAAGCGCTATGAGTTTGATCTCGGCTGGGTGTACATCCGCCTGCTCGAGCGTCTGCGGCTAGCCAGGGTTAAAAAGCGCAGACCGCGCGTAGCCCTGGGAGATTTGCGACCCCAGGCTGACGGCCGCACACTCGACGCGTTGATCCACAACCGCTTTGAGCTGATGGCCGGCTATGCCAAAAGCATGCGTCAAATGCTGCGTGCCGAAGCGGCTGCCCTGAGTTCGCTGCAACTGGGGCAGGGTGTGTTGCGCGCGGCCAAGTCCTGGATGCATCGGGATGCGGAAAACATTCCAAAGGCTGTGTTGCCCAAGTTACAAGCCATTCGGGTGGCGATGCCGAGCTTGGATCAGATGGTCTTGATGCGAGAGGAATTGCGCGCGCTGTGGCAGACCCAGTTGCGCAGCCGTGATCAGTTGGTGGCCGACTTGCAGTCCTGGTGCCAGCGGGCCGAGGCCAGCGGCGTTGCCGCATTGCGTGATTTCTCGCTGCGCTTACGGGCCGTGCAGGTCTAGGCAGATTGCAAGAGGTGTTCGGGCCGGTCTATCGTTCGCCGCCTTCATGACGCTCGGCCAGGCGGGATGGGCTCACAGCCACTTGGACAGGGTAGCGCGAAGGTGCTCAGTAACGACCGGCTTGCTCACAAAGTCCTGCATGCCCGCAGCCTTGGCGGACGCACGGTCATCGTCTGTCAAGTTGCCAGAGACGGTGATCAGTGGCATGCGATGCCAGGGAGCATCGGTGCGGGCGCGAATCTGTTGGGCCAGTTCCCAGCCATCCATGGGCGCCATATGCAGGTCAACCAGCAAGGCATCCATTGTCTGGCCTGATGTTTCCAAGTCCTGTAAAACCGCATACCCGTCTTTAAACGCCTGGGGCACAGCGCCCATGTGCTCCAGCATCGCGCAAACGACCTTGCGGTTCACCGCGTTGTCGTCGACCACGCCGATGCGCCGGCCAGCAAAAGGCTTTGCAGCGCCTACATGTCTGTTCGAATTCTCAGGATTCGTCCATGGCGCACCGCTCGGTTGATGATCGCTGGCTTTGCCGAGCGAAGAAAGTGCGGCGGCGCTTTGAATATTGCCTTCAGCTTCTTTTGCCACCTGTGCGTTGGTGCGGGGGAAAACAAGCTCGACGGTGAAGGTCGTCCCAAGCCCCACCGTGCTTTGCACACTGATTTGTCCGCCCAATGCGTCCACCAGGCTTTTCACGATCGCCAGCCCGAGGCCGGTGCCGGTGTAGGCGCGGTTTTTTCTGGTATCTGCCTGCATGAAAGGCTGAAACAGCTGGGAGACTGTCTCCTCGCTCATGCCTATGCCTGTGTCTGCGACCCTGATTTGAATGCTCAGGTCATTTCCGCTGTCAGCCAGGCGAAGAGCGCTCAGGGTGACCGAACCCGCCGGTGTGAATTTCAGGGCGTTGTTGACCAGGTTGAGTAGTAATTGGCGCAGGCGAACGCCGTCGACCAGCACCACTTCATCAAGTGCGCGATCCAATTCCACCTGAAGCGTCAGCGCCTTGATGTTCTCCGATCGACGCATGATCGCCTCGACCCATTCAAACAGTGGCAGCACGCGCTGCGCCACGGGCTCTATGACGAGTTGTCCGGCCGATGTGCGTGCGTAGTCGAGAATGTCGTTGAGCACAGCGAGCAGGAGCGAGGATCCCTCTAGTGCAATACCAACGGTGCCAGCTGCCTTGGCGGGCAAGTTCATCCACTGCATGGCCTGTAGCGCGCCCATGATGCCGTTCAGGGGCGTACGCAGCTCATGGCTGATGGTTCGCAAAAATCTGTCCTTGGCCAGGCTGGCTTGTTTGGCCTCGTCTAAGGCAAGTTGCAGTTTTTCAGTCTGTTCGCGCTCGTGGGTCACGTCCCTAAGCGCAAACAGGCTTTCAATAAATTCGGTATTGATAACTCTGCCGCGTGCCTCGAAGGTCCGCACCGAGCCATTTTTGTGGCGAAACTCCACATCGAATACGAAGGTATCCAAACCTTTGTTGATCTGGGCGCCGATGGTCGCGCCCGCTAGCGCGTAGTGGTAATCTGAAAGATACAGGTCTTTGGTGGGTTGGTCTCTGAGGTCTTCGGGCTCGTAGCCCAGCGCATTGGCGAAATAGGGATTGACCCAGACCCACCTTCGCATCTTGGTGCGTGCCAGACCGACTAATGCGGTATCGACGATGTCCTGGAGTTCGCCCATGATCGCGTCGAGCGCATCATTGGTCAATTCCATGCCTTGCTGGCGTTGTTTGATGAGCACGTTCGCTTCGGTGAGGTCGTCCGTCTGCATCAACAGGTACGGCTCGCCAGCCAGGTCCAACTTGCTAAAGCTTACGCTGGCTTCGATCCACGGGTTGACGGTGCCAGCACCTTCGAATGGAGCGACTTGTTCACCTTGGCCATCCAAGGCTCTGGCTGCGGCCTCAGACAGACCGCTGTTGACATAGACCGGTGTTTGAAACAGGTTTAGCGCACGTATTTCAGACGCGCTCATTCGGGCGAGCTTCGCAAAACTTGGATTCCACCATGCCATGGCGCCATCGGTTTTCCACAAGGTGTAGGCGCGCGATGACCTTTGCAATATCGCGAGGGCCGACTGCTGACCGATGTCCTTGTCGTCATTCATGACGGGTTCCGACTCCTTGTTATGCACGCGCAAGACCTTGTGCGCCATGGGTCAGAGTTGGCGCAACGTCGTCATGTGTTGGGCTTTGGCTGTTTTGAGGCGAGACGCCGAGCAGTTCGGGATACACAGCAGTACACCGCCGTGCGGGCCGGTTGTGTTTCGCGAAATTGAGAGTCTTCACGTTCAGAGCCTAAACAACTGGAGTTGGAAGTTTATAGACGCTCCCCTTTAAATCTTGTCGTGTTTGTGACTGGGATCTGCCTTGATTGATGGAAAGACAGGGCGAGTTCATGCACGAATGAGTGATGCCAGAGAGTCAGGAGAATGCCACTGGTTGCGCAGGCGAGGACGGCTGAAAAAAACAGAGGCTAGCCTCGCGCACAGGGCGCGCGGCCGGAAATCGGGCCAAGCGGGGACAAACAGGGACAAGCCAGGGCAGACGCCTGTCGGCGCCAAAAACATGCCATTCAGCCCAGGCATACGCTTTGGTCGCAGCGAAGCCGTCGTCTGAAAGGCCAGACGACGCGTTGTGACGCCCAATACGGCGCGCAAAAAAGTGGTGGAGAGCTCCGGCCTTGATCGACAGGCCAGAGGCGCGGCGCTCAGGCCGCGAGAGGCCAGGGTCACCGTTGCGGCGCCCTGGCAGGGTCAGGCTTATTTCAGCTTGACTTCTTTGTACTCGACGTGCTTGCGAGCAACCGGGTCAAACTTTTTGACCAGCATTTTCTCGGGCATGGTCTTCTTGTTTTTGTCGGTGGTATAGAAATGACCGGTGCCGGCCGTTGATTCCAGTTTGATTTTTTCGCGTCCGCCTTTGGCTGCCATGATGATTCCTTGTTCTGAGGGTCAGATTCAGGCTTGGCCACGTGCACGCATGTCTGCGAGCACGGCGTCAATGCCGTTCTTGTCAATCAGGCGCAGGCCTGCGTTGGAAATGCGTAGACGCACCCAACGGTTCTCAGACTCGACCCAGAACCGACGATATTGCAGGTTCGGCAGGAACCGGCGCTTTGTTTTGTTATTGGCATGGGAAACATTGTTTCCAACCATGGGGGCTTTGCCCGTGACGTCGCATACGCGTGCCATATGACACTCCGATCAATACAGCCTGGTCTGTCGACCCAGGCCTCACCTCGCCAAGAGAAGGGTGGCGGTAACCCTGGCTTTTTTGTGCGCCGAACATCGCGTACGGCCGCCAGCAAAGCCCAAAATTATAGCCCGAGTCTTTGATGACCTAGCTTTGCTCAAGGAAGCGCTGGGCGTCCAGAGCTGCCATGCAACCGGTGCCCGCGCTGGTGATCGCCTGTCGGTAGACATGGTCCTGAACATCACCTGCGGCAAATACGCCAGGCACGCTGGTCTGTGTGGCAAAGCCTTTGAGGCCCGACTGCGTGATGATGTAGCCGTTTTCCATGTCGAGTTGGCCTTTGAAGATGTCTGTGTTGGGCGAGTGGCCGATGGCAATAAAACAGCCCTTGAGCGCCAGGTCCTCGGTGCTGCCCGTATTGACACTCTTGATGCGGATGCCGGTGACGCCAGAGGCATCACCGAGCACTTCGTCCAGCACGGCAAAGGTTTTGAGTTCGATCTTGCCGGCCGAGACCTTCTCCATTAATTTATCCACCATGATTGGCTCTGCCCGGAACTTGTCGCGTCGATGCACCAGGTAGACCTTACTGGCGATGTTGGACAGGTACAGGGCTTCTTCAACCGCCGTATTGCCGCCGCCAACCACGCAACAGACTTCATTGCGGTAGAAAAAGCCGTCGCAGGTGGCGCAGCCAGAGACGCCACGTCCCATGAAGGCTTCTTCCGACGGAAGTCCGAGGTATTTGGCTGAGGCGCCAGTGGCCAGAATCAGCGCGTCGCAGGTATAGACTGCACTGTCGCCAGTGAGGGTGAAGGGCCGTTTGGAGAGATCGACCTGGTTGATATGGTCGAAGACGATTTCTGTTTTGAAGCGCTCGGCGTGCGCCAGAAAGCGCTGCATCAGGTCAGGGCCCTGTACCCCGTCGACGTCAGCAGGCCAGTTGTCAACCTCGGTGGTGGTCATCAGCTGCCCGCCCTGAGCCATGCCCGTGATCAGCATCGGCTGCAGATTGGCGCGGGCGGCGTAAACGGCGGCGGTATAGCCCGCGGGGCCGGATCCTAAAATCAGTACCTGGGCGTGGCGAGTGTTGCTCATGACATAGTCTTTCTAGTGGCTGGGTGAGCGTCAGGACGGCTGGCTTGCCGTGTACCATTGGCGCGGAGCCCCTTAAGGGCTGGCCAGCGGTGGCGTGGGCTCATCGTTTCGAGTACCGAATTATGCGCGCAGCGCAATCCACCCATGGCACCTGGGGTCGCGGAGCCAAACTGATAAAGCATGACGTACAGCTTAGACACCTTGAAATCAAAACAGCCGGTGGCGCTTGCACAGCGCCAGGCCCCCTGGCGCCGCTTCGCCGATGAGCTGGCCTTGCTTGGCGGACTGGCATTGCTGGCTTTCTGGATGCTGGCCCTGATCACCTACTCGCCGCAGGATGCGGCCTGGTCAACCTCTGGCAATGGGCATGCGATCGCCAATGCTGGCGGTCGCGTCGGGGCGGTGTTGGCCGATGGCAGCTACTACCTGTTCGGTTTTTCGGTTTGGTGGTGTGTGGCTGCGGGGTGGCGGGTATGGCTCTCGGTGGTGGCGCGCTGGCTGCGCGGCCATGAGCTGTTGGTTCAGGAGCCGCCCAGTGGCCCTGAGGAACTGGCGCAGCTCATGCGCAGCCGCTGGGTTTTTTGGCCGGGGCTTTTGCTCTTGTGCAGCGCCAGCGCGACGCTGGAGTGGGCGCGGTTTCATAGTTTGGAGGCTTTGCTGCCAAACCACAGCGGTGGCGTGCTTGGCTTTTTGCTGGGGCCGCTGACCGCTAAGTTGCTCGGCTTTTCCGGTGCGGCGCTGTTGTCGATCGTGGCAGGCGTGATAGGCACAGCGTTGGTGTTTCGCTTTTCCTGGACCCACCTGGCTGAGCGCATCGGTGCCGGCCTTTTCCATTGGATCGAAAGCCTGCGCGAGCGCCGTGTGCAGGAGGAAGACCGTGCCCTGGGCAAGCAGGCGGCTGAGGCGCGTGAGATCGATATCAAGGAAGAACGCGAAGAAGAAGCCCAACACCATGTCAAGCCCGTGGTGGTCATCGAGCCCGCACTGGCTGAAGTTCCGCAAAGTACGCGGGTCATCAAGGAGCGGCAAAAGCCGCTGTTTGCCGAATTGGTCGACACCAAACTGCCGCAGGTGGATTTGCTGGACGAGGCGATCGCTCGACAGGAAACAGTCGGTGCAGAAACCCTGGAGATGACCAGTCGCCTGATTGAGAAAAAGCTTAAAGACTTTGGCGTCGAGGTGACTGTGGTGCTGGCCCAGCCTGGACCGGTGATCACGCGCTATGAAATCGAGCCTGCCACTGGCGTGAAGGGCGCGCAAATTGTGGGTTTGGCTCGGGATCTGGCGCGCTCGCTGAGTCTGGTGTCGATTCGGGTGATTGAGACCATCCCGGGCAAAAACTACATGGCGCTGGAGTTACCCAATGCCAAGCGCCAGACGATTAAGCTTTCCGAGATTTTGGGTTCCAAGGTCTATAACGAGGCCAAGTCACTGCTGACGATGGGCCTGGGCAAAGATATTGTGGGCAATCCAGTGGTGGCCGACCTGGCCAAGATGCCCCACGTGATGGTGGCCGGGACTACCGGCTCAGGCAAGTCGGTTGGCATCAATGCCATGGTGTTGAGCCTGTTGTACAAGGCCGAGGCGCAGGACGTGCGCTTGCTCATGATTGACCCCAAGATGCTTGAGATGTCGGTCTACGAGGGCATTCCGCATCTTTTGTGTCCGGTGGTGACTGACATGCGACAGGCGGCCAACGGGCTGAACTGGTGCGTGGCGGAAATGGAGCGTCGCTATAAATTAATGAGCAAAATGGGCGTGCGCAACCTGGCCAGCTTCAACGTCAAGATGGAAGAGGCCAAGGCGCGTGGCGAGCCGGTGCCCAACCCGTTTAGCCTGACCCCGGAGGACCCCGAGCCGCTGCAGCGCCTGCCGCACATCGTGGTGGTGATCGATGAGCTCGCCGACCTGATGATGGTGGTGGGCAAGAAGGTCGAAGAGTTGATTGCTCGTTTGGCGCAAAAAGCACGTGCCGCTGGCATTCACCTGATTCTGGCGACGCAGCGCCCCAGCGTGGACGTGATCACAGGTCTGATTAAGGCCAACATCCCTACCCGGATTGCGTTTCAGGTCAGCAGCAAGATCGACAGTCGCACGATTCTGGACCAGATGGGTGCAGAGACTCTGCTGGGCATGGGCGACATGCTCTACATGGCCAGCGGTACGGGCTTGCCGGTGCGGGTGCATGGGGCGTTTGTCAGCGACGATGAAGTGCACCGCGTGGTGAGCTATCTGAAAAGCCAAGGTGAGCCCAATTACATCGAGGGCGTGCTCGAAGGCGGCACGGTTGACGGCGATGACCCAGAAAGCCTTGATGGGGGCGGGGAGAAAGACCCGATGTACGACCAGGCGGTCGAGATCGTTCTGAAGAACCGCAAAGCCAGCATTTCGCTGGTGCAGCGACATCTGAAAATTGGCTACAACCGCGCTGCACGTCTGGTGGAAGACATGGAAAAAGCCGGCTTGGTGAGTGCCATGAGCAGTAGCGGCCAACGTGAAATCCTAGCGCCGCAGCGCAACCCGACCTAAGCTGCCATGATGCAGTCGTTTCTAGGCTCTCTCTTGCTGATGCTCGCGCTGTGCGCCCGCGCCGATGGCTTGCAGAGCCTGGAGCACTTTGCGCGTGAGGTGACATCAGGCCAGGCGGCCTTCACCCAGGTGGTGACCACGCCCGCCCGCGAAGGCATGGCCGCACGCACCAAGACCTCCAGTGGCCAGTTTTCTTTTGCGCGTCCCGGGCGTTTTCGCTTTGAGTACTTGAAGCCTTTCGCGCAAAGCCTGGTCGCTGATGGACAGACCTTGTGGGTGTATGACCCAGACCTTCAGCAGGTTAGCGCGCGCAAGCAGGCCGAGGTGCTGGGTCAGACGCCAGCGGCGCTGATTGCCTCGGGTGATCCTGCTGCCTTGAAGCGCGCTTTTGCGCTGGAGTCCTTGAACGGAGCCGATGGCTTGCAGTGGGTTCAGGCCACGCCGAAGCAGTCGGATGCCCAGGTGAAAAGCATTCGTCTGGGTTTTCGCCCGCCTGCTGATGGGGCTTCTGCCCCGGTCCTGACTGTGCTGGAAATTGACGATGGCTTCGGTCAGCGTTCCGTGATGCGATTTGACGGCTTTGTGATTAACCCAAAGCTCTCTGCGCAACATTTCGCCTTCACGCCGCCAGCGGGTATCGACGTGCTGCGCCAATGAGCCAGCGACGTTCAATGGCAGCCCGATTCAAGCGGTTCCCCTGATGGGTTTATCAGCAGCGACTCCCGAGCCGCTGGCCGAGCGTTTGCGGCCGCGTACCCTGGGCGATGTGATCGGTCAGGAGCATGTGCTCGGCCCTGGCTGTGCCTTGCGACTGGCGTTCGAGTCGGGTCAGGCGCACAGCTGCATTTTCTGGGGGCCACCTGGTACTGGAAAAACCACGATTGCGCGGCTGATGGCCGATGCCTTTGATGCGCAGTTCATCAGCATCAGCGCGGTGCTGGGCGGTGTGAAAGACATACGCGAAGCGGTCGAGCGCGCACAAATTGCGCGTTCGCAAGATCGCCGCACGCTGGTGTTTGTCGACGAAGTGCACCGATTCAATAAGGCGCAGCAGGATGCTTTTTTGCCGCATGTCGAAAGCGGCTTACTGACTTTTATCGGCGCGACCACTGAAAACCCGTCGTTTGAGGTGAATTCGGCCCTGTTGTCGCGCGCGGCGGTTTATGTGTTGAAGGCATTGAGTCCGGCTGATCTCGCGCAGATCGTGGCGCGCGCCGTCGAGCACGCACAGCTGCCAGAGTTGGTGCCAGCCGCTGTTGAGCGGCTGGTCGCTTTTGCCGATGGCGATGCACGTCGTCTGCTCAATGCACTGGAAACCATTGGTGTTGCCGCGCGCCAGGACCAGCGCAGCGATATCAGCGACGCGTGGTTGGAGAAAGTGCTGGGCGAGCGGCTGCACCGTTACGACAAAGGGGGCGATCAGTTTTACGACACGATTTCGGTGCTGCACAAAAGCGTTCGGGGCAGTGACCCGGATGCGTCCTTGTACTGGATGGTACGCATGCTCGATGGTGGCGTCGATCCGCGCTACATTGCCCGTCGCTTGATTCGCATGGCCAGCGAAGACATCGGCCTGGCCGACCCGCGCGCGCTGACCATGGCGCTTGATGCGGCTTCTGCCTTTGAACGTTTGGGTAGTCCCGAAGGCGAGCTGGCGCTGGCGCAATGTGTGGTGTATCTGGCAGTGGCGCCTAAATCCAACGCGGTGTACCGCGCATTCGGCAAAGCCCGCAGTTTCGTGAAGGACGACGGAACCCGCGACATCCCGCTTCGCTTTCGTAACGCCCCCACCAAGCTGATGAAGCAACTCGACCATGGCAAAGGCTATCGCTATGCGCATGACGAGCCTGACGCGTATGCCGCTGGCGAACGCTACTGGCCGGACGACTTGCGCGATCAGTCGTTTTATGAGCCGGTGCCCCGGGGCCTGGAGATCAAGATCGCCGAGAAGTTGCGTGAGCTGAAATCGCGCAAGCCCAACTGAGCCCCGCTTGGCCCTGCGAGTGCCTCGCTAAACTGCTTTCATGATCTACCTGCACAAGGTCTTGCCTTTTTTTCTCTCGCCTCTTTTCGTGTTTGGCGCCCTGGTGATTCTGGGGCTCATCAGCCGGCGGCGTTGGATGGCGCTGCTGGCTGTCGCCGGGCTCTGGCTGATCGCCACACCAGTGGTATCCGATCGCTTGGTGCGCGCGGTCGAGGAGCACAGCGTGCGCCAAGATGCGGCGCGCATGCCCGTGGCTGGGGCGGTGGTGGTGCTCGGTGGCATGCTCACCGATTCGCCTGGCGTGGACGGTGTTGTGGCCGAGTGGCGTGATCCTGATCGGTATTTCGCGGGCCTGGCGTTGTACCAGGCTGCACGCGCGCCGCGTTTGATTTTTACGCGTGGCAAGTTGCCCTGGTCGGCCTCTGAGGAATCCGAAGGCGAGGTGCTGCGCCGTTATGCCCTGAGAAGCGGCGTTGCAGCGAGCGCGATTTTGCTAACCAAAGAGGTGGCTAACACCCGCGAGGAGGCGCAGGCTGTGCGGGCTTTGCTCGGGCCAGCGCTGCGTGAAGTGATTCTGGTGACCTCGGCCTTTCACATGCCACGCGCCCGGCAGATTTTTGAGCGCGAGGGCCTTCGTGTACACCCCTATCCGGTGGATTTCAAAGTGAGCATTCGCCAGACCACGATGATGGATTTCCTGCCGGATGCTAATGCCTTGCGATGGGCGGATGTGGCCATTCGAGAGTGGATTGGGCAGCTGTACTACCGATGGGCGTCATGGAGTTGAATCTGTTTACGTTGCTGTGACGCGTGCTTGATACAAGCGCCCTTTTGACAGCGATGCCCTGAGATACCGGGGCACTAGAATGCCCCTCGTGCGGCGCCTTGGTGCGCTGTGCAAGTGGGCACCCAGGCAGTGCCGACGGTGATAGTCTGCGGTGGGTTTCGCCGCGGTGTTCAAACGACAGTTTTGACTGACGTGCTCCAGTGGAGTCGAGCGTATGGATATTTTTTTACAGCAGATCATCAATGGCCTGGTGTTAGGCAGTGTGTATGCCCTGGTGGCCTTGGGTTACACCATGGTCTACGGCATCATTGGTCTGATCAATTTCGCCCACGGTGAGGTCCTGATGGTCGGCGCGCTCACCAGTTGGTCAGCGATCGGCATGATGCAAGCCGGTATGCCCGGCGCGCCGGGGTGGCTGATCTTGCTGCTTTCCCTTCTGATTGCCTGTGTGGTCGCAGGGGTGCTGAACTTCGCGATTGAAAAACTCGCTTACAAGCCCCTGCGCAACAGTCCCCGACTGGCGCCCCTGATCACGGCCATCGGTATGTCGCTGCTGTTGCAGACCTTGGCCATGATCATCTGGAAACCCAACTACAAGCCGTTCCCATTTTTGCTGCCAACCGTTCCCTACGAGATTGGCGGTGCCGTGATCACACTGACCCAAATCATCATCCTGGCGACCACAGTGCTGACACTGGCTGTGCTGATGTGGCTGGTTAATTACACGCGGCTGGGTCGTGCCATGCGCGCCACCGCGGAGAACCCACGTGTGGCCGCGCTTATGGGCGTCAAGCCAGACCTGGTGATCTCGGCAACCTTTGTGATTGGTGCTGTGCTGGCGGCAGTGGCTGGTGTGATGCTGGCTGCCAACTACGGCACGGTGCAGCACACCATGGGCTTTTTGCCGGGACTCAAGGCCTTTACCGCGGCGGTTTTTGGCGGCATTGGAAATCTGGCCGGTGCCGTGGTGGGCGGCGTACTGCTTGGATTGATCGAGTCGCTGGGGGCGGGCTATATCGGCGTTCTTACGGGCGGCGTGCTCGGCAGTCACTATTCCGATATTTTTGCCTTCATTGTTCTCATCGTCGTTTTGACCCTGCGACCTTCGGGTTTGCTTGGCGAACGGGTCGCGGACCGGGCGTGAGGAGAAGCAGACATGACTCAAAAACGAAAAATCACGGTATTTCTGCTGGCGGCACTGGGACTGCTCTTGGTGCCACTGGTGTTGCAGAATTTTGGTAACGCCTGGGTCCGTATTGCAGACATGGCGCTGCTGTATGTGCTGCTGGCGCTGGGCTTGAATATTGTGGTGGGCTATGCCGGTTTGCTCGACCTGGGCTATGTGGCGTTTTTCGCCATCGGCGCCTACATGTACGCCTTGCTCGAATCGCCTCACCTGATTGAGACCTTTCCAGCGATCGCAGCCATGTTTCCGGATGGCATGCACCTGCCTATTTGGGCGGTCATCCCGGCAGCTGCATTCCTGGCCGGGGTGCTGGGCGTCTTGCTCGGGGCGCCAACTCTGCGCCTGCGCGGCGACTATCTGGCGATCGTGACGCTGGGCTTTGGCGAGATCATCCGCGTGTTCCTCAATAACCTGGATCACCCGGTTAACCTGACCAACGGACCGAAAGGCCTAGGCCAGATTGACGCGATCTCGGTGTTTGGGGTGAGCATGAGCAAGCGCATCGACATTGGTGACTTCGAGTTGCCCTCGGTCACGCTGTACTACTACGTGTTTTTGGTGTTGGTGGTGGTCAGTGTCTTGATTTCGCATCGCCTGGAACTCTCACGGGTTGGCCGTGCCTGGATGGCGATTCGTGAAGATGAAACCGCGGCCAAAGCCATGGGCATCAACACCCGCAATCTCAAGCTCCTATCTTTCGGCATGGGCGCCACCTTTGGTGGGGTATCTGGCGCGATGTTCGCCTCGTTTCAGGGCTTTATTTCGCCAGAGTCCTTTAGCCTGATGGAGTCGATCATGATCGTGGCCATGGTTGTACTCGGTGGCATTGGCCATTTGCCAGGGGTCATTCTGGGTGCGGTGATGTTGTCGGCGATGCCCGAGGTGCTGCGTTATGTGGCCGGACCACTGCAGGCCATGACCGATGGGCGGCTTGACTCGGCGATCCTGCGGCAGCTGCTGATCGCTCTTGCCATGATTTCCATCATGCTGCTGCGCCCGCGCGGCTTGTGGCCAGCGCCTGACCACGGCAAATCACTTACCGTCAGTGCCTCGTGAGGCGCGTTTGGCAGCGGTGGAGATCACGGCAGGTATGCCCGGTGACGTTTGAGGGATTGGTATGACAGAACTTGTGCTGAATGTGACGGGTGTTTCCAAGCGCTTTGGCGGTTTGCAGGCACTTAGCGATGTGGGCGTGCAGATCCGGCGCGGTCAGGTCTATGGTCTGATTGGCCCGAACGGCGCCGGCAAGACAACGTTTTTCAATGTGCTGACGGGCTTGTACACGCCGGATACCGGAAGTTTTGAGCTGGCCGGACAGCCCTACCAGCCCTCGGCTGTCCATGAGGTGGCCAAGGCCGGCATTGCGCGCACTTTTCAGAATATCCGCCTGTTTGCAGACATGACGGCGCTGGAAAACGTGATGGTCGGTCGTCATGTTCGAACCAGTTCCGGTCTGGTGGGCGCGGTGTTTCGCACCCGGGCTTTTAAAGCGGAAGAAGCGGCAATTGCCAAGCGCTCACAGGAACTGCTGGAATATGTAGGCATCGGGCGCTTGGCGGACTACAAGGCGCGTACGCTGAGCTATGGCGATCAGCGACGGCTGGAAATTGCACGTGCCTTGGCGACAGATCCCCAGCTCATTGCGCTCGATGAGCCTGCTGCGGGCATGAACAGCACCGAGAAGGTGCAACTGCGCGAACTGATCGACAAGATCCGCCATGACAACCGCACCATCTTGCTCATTGAGCACGATGTCAAGCTGGTGATGGGTTTGTGTGACCGCGTGACGGTTTTGGACTATGGCAAACAGATTGCCGAGGGCACACCTGCTGAAGTGCAGCGCGACCCCAAAGTGATTGAGGCCTATCTGGGCACTGGGGGGCATTGAAGATGGCAGAGGTATTGCTCAAGATCAAGAGCCTGAAGGTGGCCTATGGCGGCATTCAGGCTGTTAAGGGCGTGGACTTCGAGGTTCGCCAGGGCGAACTTGTTTCTCTCATTGGCTCCAATGGTGCTGGTAAGACCACCACCATGAAAGCCATTACGGGTTCCTTGCCGATTAATGACGGTGATATCGAGTACTGTGGCAAGAGCATACGGGGCCAGGGCCCCTGGGATCTGGTCAGACAAGGTCTGGCCATGGTTCCGGAGGGGCGTGGGGTGTTCACGCGTATGACGATCATGGAAAACCTGCTCATGGGCGCATATATTCGCGCTGACAAAGCGCAGATCGAGCAGGACATCGATAAAGTGTTCGGTATCTTTCCGCGGCTCAAGGAGAGACGCAATCAGCTCGCTGGCACGCTAAGTGGTGGCGAGCAGCAGATGTTGGCCATGGGCCGCGCGCTGGTCAGTCGACCCAAAGTCCTGTTGCTCGATGAGCCCTCGATGGGTTTGTCACCAATTCTGGTAGACACGATTTTTGAAGTGATCCGCGATGTCTACGCTCAGGGCGTCACGATATTGCTGGTGGAACAAAACGCCAGCCGTGCGCTGGGCATAGCCAACAGGGGTTACGTCATGGAGTCCGGCCTGATCACCATGAGTGGTGAGGGCAATGTCATGCTCAAGGACCCCAAAGTTCGCGCCGCCTACCTGGGCGAGTAAGCAGTCTTTGATCAGCTCGACTGGTAGAGACTGGTCGCCATGCGGTTGTGGGTTTGCACCAGGGCGCTGAGGTCGACGGTGGTGAGTTCACCCTGACGAACTACCACCTGACCATGAACAATGGTGTAGTCCGCCTGCGGGCTGGCACACAGCAGCAGGGCGGCGACGGGGTCGTGCACGGCAGCGCCGGCGAAGGAAACCGTGTCCAGCCTGAACAGCGCGAGATCGGCGCACATGCCAACGGCCAGGTGACCGATGTCCTGGCGGCCCAGTGTGCGTGCGCCACCCCGGGTCGCCAATGCCAGCGCTTGGCGCGCTGACATTTCGGATGAGCCCGTATCGCAGCCGTAACGCAGGCTGACCTGCCCCTGCGCGTTTTGAATCGACTGCGGCGGGGCCATCGCACCTTTGACGCGGGCCAGCAACATGGCTTGGCGGGCTTCACCCACCAGATTGGCGCCGTCGTTGCTAGCGCTGCCGTCTACACCCAGGCCAATGTTGACGCCTGCATCAAGCATGCGCCGAATCGGGGCGATGCCGCTGGCAAGGCGCATATTGCTGCAGGGGCAGTGCGCCACGCTGGTGCCGCTGGCCGCAAAACGTGCAATGCCATCAGCGTCGAGTTGCACACAATGGGCATGCCAGACGTCCTCGCCCAGCCAGCCCAGCTCCTGTGCGTACTGCGTGGGCGTGCAGTTGAACTTCTCCCGGGTGTAGGCGAGGTCGTGGTCGTTCTCAGCCAGGTGTGTGTGAAGTCGCACACCCATGCTGCGTGCGAGCTGCGCCGACTCGCGCATCAGGTCCTGGCTGACGCTGAACGGTGAGCACGGTGCCAGGCTGACTTGCACCATGGCGCCAAAACTAGCGTCGTGCCAACGTTCAACCTGGCGCTGTGAGTCTTTCAGAATCCAGTCTTCTTCCTCGACCAGCACATCGGGCGGCAAGCCCCCCTGACTTTGGCCGACGCTCATGCTGCCGCGCGTGGCGGTGAATCGCATACCCACCGTTTGGGCTGCTTCGATCGTGTCACCAAGCTGCACGCCGTTGGGGTAGAGGTAGAGGTGGTCACTGCTGGTGGTGCAGCCACTGAGCAGCAACTCGCTCATGGCGAGCTGGCTGCTGACCCGAATCATGTCGGGTGTGAGACCGGTCCAGATGGGGTATAGGCCGCGCAGCCATGAAAACAGCTCGGCATCCTGGACTTCAGGGATGGCCCGAGTCAGGCTTTGGAACATGTGGTGGTGGGTGTTAATCAGCCCAGGCGTTACCAGATGCGCGCTGGCGTCAATGACCTCGTCAGCCGCTTGGCCGATCTGATCTGTTGTGCCGATGGCAGCGATCAGACCATCTTGAATCAGGATCGAGGCGTTGTGCCATTGCCTGGCCTTGGCGGGGTCAGTATGGTCCATGCTGGCAATACAGCGGGCGTTTCGGATCAGGAGGGTTGACATAGGGGGTATGGAAACAGGCTGGAGCCGCATTTTCAGTCAAGTTCTTGATGTGACTCAAGGCGCAAATCTGGCCAGCGCGCGAGAGTGCCGGACATGCTCGATATTGCCAATTTGAAAGCGCACGCGCAGACGCGGCAGGTGGCTGCAGGGCAACTGGTCATGAGCCGCTCTGCCTTACCGACGACGGTGAGCTACCTCGACGGCGGTCGGGTGGCCCTGGGCGTCTGGCAGGGTGACTCGCTGGTGCACCAACTCGGTGCACTGGATGGCCCGTGTTGGCTGGACTTGAGTGCGACGGTGTTGCACAAGCCACCCGTCATGGATGCTGTGGCGCTCAGTCCGCTCGACGTCAGTGAGGTCTCACGCGCGGATGTCGATCGCGTGCTGGGGCAGCTCAGCACAGCGGCGCGCATCTTGCTGGTTGACATGGCAATTGCGCATCGCAGGCAGTCGGACTATGCCCTGAGCCGCTTGGCCAAGGACGCCGCCTCGCGCTGCGCTGAATGGCTTTTGAGCCATGCTGTGCGCCGCCAAGGTGATGAATGGGCCGTCGAACTTGTTGAGCACAAGCGCAGCATTGCTGCGCACCTGGGCATCACGCCGGAAACTTTTTCCAGGGTACTACGCCATCTGCGCGACCAGAGCCTGATCAGTGGGTCAGGCCGTCTCTTGCGCTTGACTGACCCTAAAGCGTTGCGCGCGGTGGCCGAGGTTTAAGGCTCGCGCGCCCGCCGTGGGGCGACCCATCGGGTGCTGGGGCGAAATTTCCTGATGTCAATGGGGCCGCTGGCTGAGCGGGGCCTATTTTTGGGCACAATGGCGCGACGAGTCTCGCTGCGGTGCCCGAAGCGATCCGATCGAGCTCCTCCTGCATTGATGACCTTTTTTGCCTTGAATGACTGAGACCTCGCCTGCGCCTCGCCTGCAGCTCAAAGGCATTAGCAAGCACTACCCGGGCGTGTTGGCCAACGATAGCGTCGACCTGAGCGTGATGCCCGGCGAGATTCACGCGCTGCTGGGCGAAAACGGTGCGGGCAAATCCACCTTGATGAAGATTTTGTACGGGGCCACCCAAGCCGACGCAGGCGAGATCTGGCTCAACGGTCGTGCGGTGCAGATCAAAAATCCTCAGGAGGCGCGTGCCCACGGACTGGCCATGGTGTTCCAGCATTTCAGTCTGTTTGATACCGTGAGCGTGGCCGAAAACGTCTGGCTCGGCCTGGGCGCAGAGCTTTCCTTGCGCGAGG
Organism: Comamonadaceae bacterium; assembly: GCA_038145425.1. GTDB lineage: Bacteria > Pseudomonadota > Gammaproteobacteria > Burkholderiales > Burkholderiaceae_C > Rhodoferax. The sequence goes on from JAYQPP010000001.1 coordinate 138,747, forward strand.
TGACGCAGCGCATTCGCGCCAAAGCACAGGACTATGGGCTTGATATTGATCCGAATCGGCCGGTGTACTCTTTGAGCGTGGGTGAAATGCAGCGCGTGGAAATAATCCGCGCCTTGCTCAGTGAACCGCAGTTATTGATCCTGGATGAGCCGACCTCGGTGTTGACGCCGCAGGCGGTCGAGAAGCTGTTTGTTGTGCTTCGTGCCTTGGCAGAGCAGGGCTGTAGCATCGTCTACATCAGCCATAAGCTGCACGAAATTCGTTCGCTGTGCACTGCATGCACCGTGCTGCGCGCTGGCAAGGTGTCAGGTGTGTGCGACCCGCGGCAAGAGAGCAATGCTTCGCTGTCGCGGATGATGATTGGTGCCGAGCCCCCCGCCTTGCGGCGCGATGACCGTGCACCGGGTGCGCTTCAACTTGAATTGCGCGGCCTGAGCTTGGCACGTATTGACCAGTTTGGCGTCAACCTGGAGAACCTGCAGTTGCAGCTGCGTGCGGGCGAGGTACTGGGTATTGCAGGGGTTTCGGGTAACGGCCAGAAAGAGCTCATGCAAGTTCTCAGCGGTGAAGACCTTCGCAGCCCTGCTGGCAGTGTGCGTCTGGGTGGCAAAGATGTAGCGCGTGCGGGCCCGGCGCGGCGGCGCAAGCTGGGTTTGCACAGCGTGCCAGAAGAACGGCTCGGACGGGGTGCGGTGCCGGGCCTGTCCTTGGCACACAACCTCTTGTTGACCCGACGCGATTCGGTGCGCTGGCCATCGTTGAGCGGGGGATGGATCCGACTGGGCGCGCTCAAAGAGCAGGCCCGTCGTGTGATCGAGCGTTTCGCCGTCAAGGCCAGTGGTCCCAATGCGCTGGCCAAATCGCTGTCGGGCGGTAATTTGCAAAAGTTTGTGGTGGGGCGTGAGATTGATGCGCAACCCAGCGTCTTTATCGTCTCTCAACCCACCTGGGGTGTGGATGTGGGTGCGGCCGCTCAGATCAGGGCGGAGATCCTGGCCTTGCGGGACCAGGGTTGCGCGGTGCTGGTGATCAGCGAGGAACTCGAGGAATTGTTCCAGCTGAGTGACCGGATACAGGTCATGGCGCGGGGCTTTCTTTCACCATCTCTGTCAGCGGGGCAGGCCAGCGTACAAACCATCGGCGAATGGATGAGTGGCCTGTGGGACCCTGACGTCCAGCAACGCCTGCAGGACATGCAGGCCGAGGCGCAAAAGGACGCACATGCTCAGGCTTGAAACCCGCGGCGAGGTCTCGCGTTTCTGGACTTTTGCAAGCCCTGTGCTGGCCTTGTCCATCACCGTGTTGGTCGGCGTTGCCTTGTTTTTGGCCTTGGGCAAAGACCCGCTCAAAGGACTTGAGGTTTTTTTCTGGTTGCCCATTCGCAATGGCTACGCCTGGGGCGAGCTGCTGGTCAAGGCCACGCCGCTGCTGCTGATCGCGCTTGGCCTGGCGGTTTGTTTTCGGGCCAACGTCTGGAACATCGGGGCCGAAGGTCAGTATGTGCTGGGCGCGATTTGCGCCTCTGGGGTCGCGCTCGGCGCGAGTGCCCAAAGTCCGGCCTGGTTGCCGCTTCTGGTGATGTTTGCTGGCGTGTTGGGTGGCATGGCCTGGGCGGGCATCACCGCGGTTTTGCGGGACCGCTTCAATGCCAACGAGATTTTGGTCAGTTTGATGCTGGTTTACGTGGCTATCCAGGTGCTTGGTTTTCTGGTCACCGGCCCCTGGAAGGACCCACTGGGCTACAACTTTCCGCAGACCAAGACGTTTGAAGCCATCGCGCAGGTGCCGCGCCTGGTCAGCGGCTCGCGCGTGCACATGGGCACCGTCCTGGCACTGGTCGGCGTGGTGTTTCTCTGGTTGTTCCTGTTTCGCACCGGAAGCGGTTTTGCGGTACAGGTGGGGGGGTTGGCGCCCAAGGCGGCCCGTTTTGCCGGGTTTTCATCGCGCAAGGCGATCTGGCTGGCGCTGCTGATCTCTGGTGCTTGTGCTGGCCTGGCCGGTGCGCTGGAAGTCACGGGGCCGATCGGCCAGCTCACGCCCTATGTGCCCGCAGGCTATGGCTTTGCGGCCATCATCGTGGCTTTTGTGGGCCGCCTGCACCCGGTGGGCATGGTGTTTTCCAGCCTGTTGCTCAGCATGTTTTACATCGGTGGTGAGATGGCGCAGTCGCGTCTGGGTTTGACCCGGTCGTTGACGGATGTGTTCCAGGGCTTGTTGCTCTTCAGTTTGCTGGCATGCGACACCCTGCTGGCTTACCGGATCCGGTGGGGGCGCTGATGGAGACCTACGCCCTGCTGCTTGCAGCGACGCTGAGCGCCGGCACGGTGCTGGCCATCGCCTCCCTGGGCCTGTTGATCAATGAGAAGGTCGGCGTGGTAAACCTGGGTGCAGAGGGCATCATGCTGTGCGCCGCGCTGGCCAGTTTTGCCACCGTGGTGAATGTTGGCAGTGACTGGCTGGGCTTTGCCATGGGCATGCTGGTTGGAGCGGCCCTGTCTGGCCTGTTTGGCGTTCTGGTGATTTGGCTCAACGCCAACCAGTACGCCAGCGGGCTGGCTTTGACGCTGTTTGGCGCAGGCCTGTCGGCCTTTGCTGGCACCTCGTATGTGAAAGCAACCTTACCGCCCAGAGAGCAGTTTGCATTGCCATGGTTGGGTGATTTGCCGTTTTTAGGTCAGGCGCTGTTTCGTCAGCATCCGCTGGTTTACCTGGCCATGGCGCTGACGGTCGTGTTGATCGTCGTGCTGTACCGCACGCGGCTCGGGCTGGTTTTGCGCTGCGTGGGCGAAAACCCCGAGTCTGCCCATGCTCTGGGCTTTCGTGTCCGCTTCATCCGTCTGGCTGCGGTCATGACAGGTGGTGCCCTGTGTGGCCTGGCTGGCGCCTATTTGTCGGTGGTTTACACCCCTTTGTGGGTCGAAGGTATGGTTGCTGGCAAGGGCTGGATCGCCCTGGCGCTGACCACGTTTGCGACCTGGCGACCGGCGCGGGTTTTGCTCGGCGCCTACCTATTTGGTGGCGTGACCATGCTGCAGTTCTATCTGCAAGGCGCAGGGGTGGACCTGCCCAGCCAGTTCCTGAGCATGATGCCGTATCTGGCAACAATCCTGGTGTTGGCACTGATTTCCCGCAATCCGCAATGGATTCGGGTGAACATGCCGGCCAGCCTGGGCAAGCCTTTTTACCCCGGCAGCTGAAAGTTTGAGACAGAAGGTTCATAATCCGCAACCGCGACGCGTGCTCGCAATTTTTTAAGGGAAATTACCATGTTTGATCTGAAAAAAAGGTCTTTTTTCAAATCGTTTGCCCTGGCCTCTATGGCTGCGGCAGCGCTTGTGGCGTGTGGCAAAAAGGAAGAGGCCAAGCCTGCGGCTGCAGCGCCGGCACCGGCTGCAGCGCCAGCCAAGCCTGAGCCACTGAAGATTTCATTCGCCTATGTTGGCCCGGTGGGCGATGGCGGCTGGACTTTTGCCCATGACAACGGCCGCAAGGCGATCGAAAAAGAGTTCGGTGACAAGGTGGTCACCAGCTTTGTGGAAAACGTTCCCGAGTCGGCCGACGCTGAGCGCGTGATTCGCGATATGGCTGCACAGGGCAACAAGCTGATCTTCGGCACGACGTTTGGCTACATGGACCCAATGCTCAAAGTGGCGGGCGACAACGCTGGCGTGAAGTTCGAGCATGCCACTGGCTACAAGCAGGCGGGCAATATGCGCACCTACGACAGCCGCACTTATGAAGGTGCTTACCTCGCAGGCCTGATCGCGGGCAAGATGACCAAGAGCAACACCCTGGGTGTGGTGGCTTCAATCCCGATTCCTGAGGTGATCCGCAACATCAACAGCTTCACGCTGGGCGCGCAGGTCAGCAACCCCAAGGTCAAGACCAAGGTGGTGTGGGTTAACGGCTGGTTCGATCCGCCCAAAGAGTCTGAGGCCGCCGCATCGCTGATCAGCAGCGGCGCAGATGTTTTGTTCCAGAACACGGATTCGCCGGCTGTGTTGAAAACCGCCGAGACCAAAGGCAAGCGCGCCTTCGGATGGGACTCTGACATGACCGCTTACGGTCCTAAGGCGCACTTGGCATCGGCCATCATCAATTGGGGCCCTTATTACGTGAAGGCCACGAAAGAGGCCTTGGACGGTTCCTGGCAGGGCGGCGGGCACACCTGGTGGGGTGTGAAAGAGGGCGCGATCGACATCGTCTCGATTGCCGAAGACGTGCCAGCTGACACCAAGGCCAAAGTGGCAGAGGTCAAGAAAGGCCTGGCCGATGGCACCTATGCCATCTGGAAAGGACCGATCACCGACAACACCGGCAAAGTTCAGATCGCCAAGGACACCGTGGCTGATGACAAGTTCCTCAGCGGCCTGATGTTCTACGTTAAAGGCGTCGAGGGCAAGATTCCTGGCGGCAAGTAAGCGCTAACTCTTTGCATCGAAAAGCCGCCCTCGGGCGGCTTTTTTGTTGGGTGTGCACTTCGAGAAGGGTGCGCTCACAAGGTCTTGCGAGGCCCCAGGTGGAAACGATCTTGTCAGTGGCTGGGACGATCAAGGCCGCTTGGTACCGAAGCATGCACGCCACTGTGGTGCCGCTTGGTGAGCGCTTAGTCGATGGACGCGCTCCAACGGTCATTCCAGCCGCTGCGGCGTAGGCGCTCGGTATCGCGCCGATCGCGCTTGGTTGGGCGACCTGCGGCGATGGCGTGGGCTGGTTCGGGCGCCAGACGTCGTTGCTCAGCTGCACGCAAGCGCTTGGCAATCGACGCTTCTGATTCCTGATAAAGCTGACCCGCGACCGTGGCCGGCCCACGTCGTTCGCTGACATCGCGCACGGTCACGGTACGCACCACATCGCCCTGCGTAATGTCGAGCACGTCGCCAGCGTGGATTTCTTTGGCGGGCTTGACCGGAGCAAAGTTGACCAGAACCCGCTTTTTCTCAATGGCTTCGACCGCCAGGCTCCGGGTCTTGAAAAAACGTGCAGCCCACAACCATTTGTCCAGACGTACCCGCTGCTGGGCTGACACGTCGGCAGGCTTTGCGTTGGATGTCACTGTTTCGCGCCCAGACGCAGTGCGCGCTCCCGCGCAGCTTGCAATTGAGCTGTTTCGATTCCGTTTTGTGTTGGCCAGCCCTGCATATGTGTTTGGGCTAGCTCGCACAGCGCAGAGATGAACTGCGGCTCGTCGTTGAGACAGTCGATGTAATGAAAAGCCTTGCCGCCGGCATGCAAAAAGGTTTCGCGCCCCTCCATATTGATTTCTTCCAGCGTCTCCAGGCAATCAGAGGTAAACGCCGGGCAAACCACGTCGACACGCCCCACGCCTTGTTTACCCAGTTGCTGCAGCGTGGCATCGGTATAGGGGCCGAGCCATTTCGCGCGACCGAGCCGGGACTGAAAACTGACCTTGTATTGCTCGGGCGAGAGCGACAGCGCTTCGGCCAGGAGGCGGGCCGTCTTGAAGCACTCGCAGTGGTAGGGGTCGCCCAAATGCAGGGTTCGCTCGGGCACGCCGTGAAAGCTCATCAGCAAGACGTCGGGTCGTCCATGGTCCTTCCAGTGTTTGCGCACCTTGCCAGCCAGCGCCTCGATGTAAGCCGGGTCATCGTGGTAGTGGTTGACAAAGCGCAGTTCAGGCAGGCGCCGGGTTTTGGCGGCCCAGGCGTAGACTGCGTCGAACAGGCTGGCGGTGGTGGTGGCCGAGTACTGCGGGTAGGCCGGCAAGATCAGAATACGGGTGGCGCCGAGTCGGTGAAGCGCATCAAGCTCAGAGGCGATCGACGTGCTGCCATAGCGCATGGCGTAGCGCACCTGCACCTGATGACCGCGCTGAGCCAGCCAGCCTTGCAGCAGCTTGCTTTGCTTTTCTGTCCAGATTTTCAAAGGCGATCCCTCAGGCGTCCAGATGCTGGCGTATTTGGCAGCAGACTTGGCAGGACGCAGGCGCAGGATGACGCCGTGCAAAATCATCAGCCAGAGCAGGCGCGGTATTTCAACAACGCGCGGATCGCTCAGAAACTCAGCTAGGAAACGGCGCACATCGGCCTTACTGGGGCTGTCGGGGGTGCCCAGATTGCAGTAAAGGATCGCAGTGAGCGGTGCCTGACCATGTTGGTAGGCGGGTTGAGGGCTGAATCGGGCAGACATGGCTATCAGTTTGAAATCAGGAAGATGAAGTCTAGCGGTCTTTGCGACAAAGCAGGGCAGCGCCATGGCGCGCGCTTCGGATTGCGCCCTCGAGTGTGGCGGGGTAGGGGCCGGCAACGTAATCACCACAAGCCACCAGGCCAGCCAGAATTTGTGCGCTGGGTCGGATCAGTCCGGGCGTGCAGGCGAAGGTGGCCTGTTTTTCCACCAGCGTTAAAACAGGCATCAGGTCCAGGCCGAGCTGGGTTTTCGCCTGGCTAAGCACCTGGCTTTCAAGCTCGCTGCGCGTTCCGCGGCTGGCGCTCACCACAAAGGCCAGAAGTCCTTCTGGCCCGTCCAACTGACCGCGGTCAAACACAAACTGTGCAGGCGCCTGATCGGCCTGCGTGCGCAGAGCCAGCATGGGCTGTCGCAGGCGAACGCCTTGGGCCCAGGCATACACCGTTGCGATGGGCTCGAACTGAAGCGCGCGTGCATGGTGTAACCAGGGCGCCAACTGTGCCCGGTCGGCCTCTGCCAGCGCTGGCGCGCTGGCTTCCAGCAGTTGACACGCATGGCTTGCAGAAGTTGCCAGGATGACCTGGTCAAACGCCTGTCCATCCAGTTCCCAGCCAGCTTCGATGCGACGCAAGGTTTTGATGCGATGCTTAAGCAGAATCTGCGTACCCCGTTGGCTTAACCAGGCTGCCGCCGGTTGCGGCACCATCGCGCCGAGGTCGCAGCGGGGCAAGAGCAGGTGCGAACTGCCGCGCGGGCCCATCACGCTGTCTTGCAAAACCCGCAGAAACACTTGTGCACTTGCTGCGGTGGGCGGGGTGTTCAGCGCCGAGACGCACAGCGGCTCGATCAGGCTTTCGAACACCCGCGGTGCCATGTCGTGACACAAGGCGCTGACACTGGTATGGGGTTCGCACCGAAAACCAGTGCGCTGCCAGCGCAGCAAGATGCGCAGCAAGGACCATCGCTCAGGCCAGCTCCAGGCAGACGTTCGCAGCACACCGCACAAGGCATCTACGGGGCTGGGCCAGTCCGGAAGTCTGAGACCTTGGCCGTCCGGATAGACCAGGCTGAGCGGCGTTTGGTGAAAGAGCGCAGCTTGGGAAAGCCCGAGCCTATCAAGCAGCGCCAGCGTCTGCCGATAGGCGCCGATGAGAATGTGCTGACCATTGTCGAGTTGTACCTGCTGGCCGTTGGGTAAGGTGAACGGCACGCTGCGCGCGCGCCCGCCTAGATGAGCGCTGGCCTCGAATACGATGACTCGGTGCTGTGCCTGGCTAGCTTCGATGGCCGCACAAAGGCCAGCCCACCCTGCACCAATGACAGCAATTTTTTGCCCCTGCGAAAGGCTCATGGCTAGATGCGGCCGAGCGCCTGGACCTTCCAAGCCAGCCATAGTTTGCGCAGCGGCGTCAGACTGATGCGCTGGTGCAGAACTTGAAAATCTGTCTTTTCAATTTCGTTGAGCAAAGCCAGGTAAATGCTGGCCATCATCAGCCCAGGCTTTTGCGCGCGACGATCGATCTGGGGCAACAGCGCGAGCGCTTGCGCATACAGCTGGCGCGCCCGCTGCGCTTGAAACTGCATCAAGGGGACAAAGCCTTGGGCATAGCGTCCCTGCAGCAGGTCCTGTACGCCTACGCCATGCGCCTTTAGTTCGTCGAGAGGAAGATAGATGCGTCCTCTTCGGGCATCCTCGCCAACGTCGCGGATGATGTTGGTCAATTGCAGCGCCAGGCCCAGCGTGTGTGCATAGGCCGTGGTCTGTGCATGCTGCTGGCCAAAAATACGCGCGGCCACCTCGCCGACCACGCCGGCTACCAAGTGACAGTAATGTTGTAGCGCGGGGTAATCAAGGTAGCGGTTTTGCGACAGGTCCATGCGGCAGCCTTGAATGATCGCCATCAGATGGTCTTGGGTGATGCCGTACCTTTGCATCAGAGGGGAGAGCGCCTGCGTAACCGGGTGGCTCGCGTGCCCTGCAAACGTATGGCGAACCTCGCCCTCCCACCAGCTCAGCTTGGCACCTGCAACGCCGGGGTCTTGCATCTCGTCGACCACGTCGTCGATCTCGCGGCAAAAGGCATAAAACGCTGTGATCGCAGCCCGCGGTTTGGCGCTCAGGAAAAGAAAAGCGTAATAGAAGCTGCTACCCGAGGCCGCAGCCTTGTCCTGCACGTAGCGCTCAGGCGTCACGGTTCAGATCAACCCATCAAACATCATGACATCGACCGTGTCGCCCGGGTTGATGTCGCTTTGATGGTGATGCAGGACGATCAGGCCGTTGGCCTGGACCATGGAGCTCAACACGCCGGAGCCCTGGTTCCCGATGGCACTGACCTGTAGTTTGCCGTCGTCGGCTTTTCGGACCATGCCGCGCTGGTATTCGGTACGCCCCGGCTTTTTGCGCAACTTGTCGGTACTTTGCGCCTGCAACAGCGGCAGGGCTTCGGCGCGCGCACCCATCATGCGCAGCAAGGCGGGCCGCACAAAAGCCAGGAAGGTCACCATCACCGCAACCGGGTTACCCGGCAGGCCGAACAGAATGGCATGCCCCTTGCCTGGTGTGGGCAGACGCGCGCGATCCAGACGGCCGACCGCCATAGGCCGCCCAGGTCGCATGGCAATGCGCCAAAAGGCCACATCGCCCAGTTTTTTCATCATGGCCTTGGTGTGGTCCGCCTCGCCCACGCTGACGCCACCGCTGGTGATGATTGCATCAGCCTGGGCTGCGGCATCCATAAAAGCCTGTTCGAGTTGCAATGGCTGGTCCGGCACGACGCCCATGTCAATCACTTCGCATCCCAGGCGCTGCAGCAAACCAAATACGGTGTAGCGGTTGCTGTCGTAGACCGCGCCTTCGCGAGGCGCCTGTCCAAGGCTCAAAATTTCGTCACCGGTCGAAAAATAGGCGACCTTCACGCGCTGGTAAACCGACACGCTGGCAAGCCCCAGGCTGGCCAGTAAGCCGAGCGCCGCTGGGCCAAGCACCTGCCCACGCAACAAGGCGGGCTTGCCTTGCATCAAGTCCTCGCCCATGAGCCGGCGGTTGTCGCCAGCGCGAAGCAGGCCTTTGGGAATCGTGACCTGCTCATCCCTGACCTGGCAGAGTTCCTGCGGCGCGACTGTATCCAGGCCTTCGGGCATGATCGCGCCGGTCATGATGCGAACACATTGGCCTTCACCCAGCGTGCCGCGCCAGGCCTTGCCCGCCACGACGGTGGCGATGCAGCGCAGCTGTAGGTCTTGCTGCGGGTTTAATTCGCCGCCGCGAAACGCATAGCCGTCCATGGCTGAGTTGTCGTGGGGCGGTACGCTCAAGGGCGAGATCACGTCATTGGCGAGTACGCGGCCCAGGGCATCAAAAATTCCAACTTCCTGCGTCTGAGCGCTTGGCTCGACCATGTCAGATAAAAAGCGCCCAACCATTTCTGCGCTGAGCGCGCGTGGGTCATAGCCCTGCAGGGCCGCAGCAATGTCACTCAGACTGTTCATGGCCGATAGGCCTCGAGCTGCTGCAATTCGGCCAGCGTGTTGGCATTAAAAAACGCCTTGGGATCGTCGTCAGGACGATCGAATGACACGATCGTGCAGGCATGTTGCTGCGTCCAGGCGTCGATTTTCCGGCCACCGTCTGCCATGAACTGCATCAGACTTTCCAGCAGGGAGATCTTGAGCAAGCAGAAAACCGGCTGTGTTCGCAACTGCAGAGAGCCATCCTTGCCGGCTTCAGGCGCGCTCACCATGGCGATGTCCGCTTGCTCGGCTTCAAGAGCCTGGGCCAGACGGCTGGCCAAGTCCAGCGGGATGCGCGGCGTATCGCAAGGCACGGTTAGCAGGTAGGGTGTATCGCAATGCTCCAACCCAGTCAGAAACCCGGCCAGTGGCCCGGGGTAATCAGCCTGTGTGTCGGGCCAGACCGGATACCCAAACGATTCGTAAGCCCCCAGATTGCGGTTCGCGTTGACCATGATGTCGCCGACCCCGCCGCCCATCTGCAGGCGGGTGACTGTTTGCAAGGCCATCGGCATGCCATTGAAATTCTGAAGGCCTTTGTCCAGGCCGCCCATGCGCGAGCCCCGACCGCCAGCCAGGATGACCGCTGTGATGTCTGCCGCGTCGATCAAGGTCAGCCTCCGATGTAGCTCATTTCGATACGCCGGCCACCGGTTCGCTGGTCTGGTGCCTGCTGCCCGCGTCGCTCGGAGTAGTTGTCGCTGCGTCCTTGCCAGATGCCCGCGATCGTGCGCGACAGTTCTGCATCGCTGCTGTTGCCGCGCAAAAGCGAACGCAGGTCGTAGCCACGCTCTGCGAAGAGACACAGGTAAAGCTGTCCCTCGGTGGACAGCCGGGCCCGGTTGCAGTCAGCACAAAAAGCCTGGGTCACGCTGCTGATGACGCCGATTTCGCCCTGCGCCGGGTCGTGCTGGCCCTGGGCGTTGGCATAGCCCCAGCGTGCTGCGGTTTCGCCGGCTTGGGAGGCCTCCAGGGGTAGGAGCGCCATATGTTCTTGAAGGTGCGCGATCAGTTCGCCCGAGGGCATGACTTCGTCCATGCGCCAGCCGTTGGTGGCGCCCACGTCCATGTATTCGATAAAGCGCAGCACCATGCCTGAGCCCCGGAAGTGACGCGCCATCGGCAGTATCTGATGCTCATTGGTTCCGCGCTTGACCACCATATTGATTTTGATCGGACCCAAGCCCACGGCCTGGGCTGCCGCGATGCCTTCGAGCACGTCGGCGACTGGGAAATCCACGTCATTCATGCGCTTGAAGACGGTGTCGTCGAGCGCGTCTAGGCTGATGGTGACTCTCTGCAGGCCGGCGTCTTTCAGCGCACGGGCCTTACGCTTGAGCAGCGATCCGTTGGTGGTCAGCGTCAGGTCCAGAGGCTGACCCTCGGGCGTGCGCAAGCCCGAGAGTTGTTCAATCAGTTGTTCGATGTTCTTGCGCAGCAGGGGTTCGCCACCGGTGAGGCGAATTTTCTCGACGCCGTGCGCAACGAAAAGCTTGGCGACGCGGGTGATTTCTTCGAAGGACAGCAGGGCTGAGTGGGGCAGGTAGTGCGCATAGTCCTTGTCGTAAATCTCCTTGGGCATGCAGTAGCTGCAGCGGAAATTGCAGCGATCCGTGACACTGATGCGCAGGTCCCGAAGGACGCGGCCGCGCTGATCACTGAGCAATCCGTGTGCAGGCGCGCCCAGCTCAGGTAGCGCAAGCGGTGTCGAACTGCGCTCGTCGAGCAAGGGGATCACGCGGTGCTTTTCTTTTTGGGTCATGGCTCAGGGCGAAGAGGTCTAATTTTGTCATGTTCTGGCAAGGAGCCAGTGCTCTTGCTAGGACCCATTCTTTCAAGACATGGTCTGACGGGCTTGACCGGCTTTTTTGCTTGAATCGCGAGCAACCAAGCGCCACGCCGACTGCGGGTGTTCAGGCGAAACCTTGTGTCGCAGAGCTCATTCGGGGTTAAGTGCATCGAGCTTCGATCCACTGATGAATAAAAAAAGCGCATGGCATTTGCCATGCGCTTTGTCGAAGGCGCAAAAACGGATCAGCCAGCGTGCAGCTTCATCATCACTGGCACGATCAGCAGCGCCACGATGTTGATGATCTTGATCAGGGGGTTGATCGCCGGGCCGGCAGTGTCCTTGTAGGGATCGCCCACCGTGTCCCCGGTGACCGCTGCCTTGTGCGTCTCGGAGCCCTTGCCACCGTAATTGCCGTCTTCCACGTACTTCTTGGCGTTGTCCCAGGCGCCGCCACCGGTACACATGGAAATTGCCACGAACAGACCTGTCACGATGGTTCCCATGAGCAGGCCGCCCAGCGCTGCCGGGCCGAGCAACAAGCCAACCAGAATCGGTACCACCACGGGCAGTAATGACGGTATCATCATTTCTTTGATCGCAGCGCTGGTCAGCATGTCAACCGCTTTGCCGTACTGTGGCTTGGCCGTGCCTTCCATGATGCCGGTGATCTCGCGGAACTGGCGCCGCACTTCAACCACCACAGAGCCAGCAGCGCGGCCCACAGCTTCCATGGCCATTGCGCCAAACAGGTAGGGGATCAAGCCACCGATGAACAGACCGATGATGACCATCGGGTTGCTCAGATCGAAAGTGATGTGCGAGCCCGAGGCCTCGAGCTTGTGGGTGTAGTCGGCAAACAGAACCAGCGCGGCCAAACCGGCAGAGCCAATTGCATAGCCTTTGGTCACCGCTTTGGTGGTGTTGCCCACGGCATCAAGCGGATCCGTGATGTCACGCACGGAATCTGGCATTTCTGACATTTCAGCAATGCCGCCAGCGTTGTCGGTGATCGGGCCGTAGGCGTCCAGGGCAACCACAATGCCAGCCATGCTCAGCATCGAGGTAGCGGCAACCGCAACGCCGTACAGGCCAGCCATCGCGTAAGCCGAATAGATCGCCAGACACACGAAGATCACTGGCCAGGCCGTAGAGCGCATCGACACACCCAGGCCAGCAATGATGTTGGTGCCATGGCCAGTGGTCGAAGCCTGGGCGATATGGCGAACGGGTTGGTACTGCGTGCCGGTGTAGTACTCGGTAATCCAGACCAACGCTGCGGTAAGCACCAGGCCAATCGCACAAGCGCCGAAGAGGCGCATCTGGCTGCCGCTGGCCACGATGGCGTTGTCAGGCATCAGCCAGGTGGTTACAAAGTAGAACGCGACGAGCGACAGGCCGCCGGCAACCGCCAGGCCCTTGTAGAGCGCGGGCATCACGTTTTTCATGCCCGGTGAGGCCTTGACGAAGAAACAACCAATGATCGAGGCGATGATCGACACAGCGCCCAAAGCCAGCGGGTAAATCACGGCTGCCGTGCCCGAGCCAGAGACCATGAGGGCACCCAACACCATGGTGGCGATCAGCGTCACCGCGTATGTCTCAAACAGGTCCGCGGCCATGCCGGCGCAGTCGCCCACGTTGTCACCCACGTTGTCAGCAATCACGGCCGGGTTGCGGGGGTCGTCTTCGGGAATGCCGGCTTCGACTTTGCCGACTAGGTCGGCGCCGACGTCAGCGCCCTTGGTAAAGATGCCACCACCCAGACGCGCGAAGATCGAAATCAACGACGAGCCAAAGGCAAAGCCAATCAGCGGGTTGAGGAGGGCGGCGAGATTTTTGTCGGGTGTGAGGTTGCCGTTGCCCACGAGGAACCAGTAAAACACGCTAACGCCGAGCAAGCCCAGACCGACCACCAGCATACCGGTGATCGCGCCGCCGCGAAAAGCCACGTCCAGCGCCGGGCCAATGCCTCGGCTGGCGGCCTGCGCAGTACGCACATTGGCCCGCACCGACACGTTCATGCCGATAAAGCCACAGGCGCCCGAAAGCGCAGCGCCAACCACAAAGCCCACTGCGCTGACGCCGTCCAAAAAGACCGCAATCACAATGGCCAGCAACACGCCGACGATGCCGATTGTTTTGTATTGGCGGGCCAAATAAGCCGCCGCGCCGGTCTGGATCGCCTGCGCAATGTCTTGCATGCGTTGGTTGCCCGCGTCCTGGCTCAAAATCCAGCTGCGGGCCCAAATTCCATACGCCACCGCGACCAGTCCGCAGACGATCGCCAAAATGAGCGCCGAATTACCTGACATAAAAAACTCCTATGAAGATTCGCGAGGTTGTGGTGCGACGCAAATAGCACCCGAAATGGGTTGCTTCCTCACTTTTCCATCACGCACAAGACGAGAGGAAACGGCGATTGGCCAACCGCCGAACTGTACTACGGGCGGCAGGGTGACCGCGCTCGGTTCCGTCTGAAAACGCTAAAATATAGGGTAAACCCGTAGGCCTGACGCTCGTTCCCGGCCCCAACTCCACCACCTCAAGGCACGCCCATGTCACTGGATAACGTTACCCCTGGTCTTCATGCGCCCGAACAGTTCAATGTGATCATTGAAATTCCCATGAACGCGGACCCGGTGAAGTACGAGGTCGATCACGCCACCCACGCGATCTTTGTAGACCGCTTCATGGCGACGTCGATGCACTATCCCACCAACTACGGCTACGTTCCCCAAACGCTCAGTGGCGACGGTGACCCCGTCGACGTGTTGGTGGTCACGCCAGTGCCGCTGATTCCGGGGGTCGTGGTGACCTGCCGCGCGATTGGCATTCTCAAAATGGAGGACGAAGCGGGTCTGGATGGCAAGGTTCTAGCTGTGCCAATTCCCCGTTTGATCTCGCTTTATGACCGCTGGCAAAAGCCCGAGGACCTCAGCCCCATGCGCCTGAAGACGATTGCCCATTTCTTTGAGCACTACAAGGACCTCGAGGTCGGCAAGTGGGTCAAGATCATCGGCTGGGGTGGACCCGACGAGGCACACCAGGAAATCGCTGAGGGCATCGCCAATTACCGCCGTCGCACCGGGGCCCATGTCTGATCAATCAACGCTTGACTCAGCGCAGTGTTTTTTTGAGCGGGCTGTGCGCGGCCAGCGTCTCAACGTAAGCCGCCATCCCCGCCGACTCCTGCGTGAGATAGCGTTCGACCGCGTCAAAGAAGTCCGGGTGTGCCAGCCAGTGCGCGCTGTACGCAGTCACAGGAAGCAGCGCTCTGGCCAGTTTGTGCTCGCCCTGAGCGCCACCCTCGAAGCGCTGGTAGCCATGCCTGATGCACCATTCAATGGGTTGGTAGTAGCAGGCCTCAAAATGCAGGCAGTCCACACGCTCCAGAGCGCCCCAGTAGCGGCCGTAGGCCACCTTGCGGCCGGTGGCCCGTTGGCAAGCACTGTTTAGACCGATCAGGCTCGAGGCGATGCGTCGACCCTGACGTTCGGCGATGAACAGCAGCCAGTCCTCAGGAGCTGATTGCGCGATGGCGGCAAAGAAGCCAGGTTGCAGGTAAGGCATGTTGCCGTGCTCGAGGTAGGTGCGCTCGTAACAGCGGTAAAAAAATGCCCAGTGTTCCGCCGTGATAGCCGCTCCCTGGTACGCATGGAATCGCACGTTCGCCTCGCTGACCTTGCGGCGTTCCTGGCGAATTTTTTTGCGTTTTTCTTGGGTCAGCATCCCCAGAAACTGGTCGAAGTTCTCAAAGCCTGGCTGCGCATTGTTCCAGTGAAATTGGACAGTCTGGCGCGTGAGCATGCCAGTGGTTTCGGCGGCGATCAGATCCTGCTGAGACGCAAACAAAAGGTGCAGGCTGGAAAGCCCCTTGGACTGTGCCCAGTCCAGCATACTTTGCAGCAAACGAGACCTGTCATCGGCTGATGCCGCCAGGAGCCGAGCGCCGCTGACTGGTGTGAATGGCACCGCACAAACGGCCTTTGGGTAGTAGGACAGGCCGTGACGGGCGTAAGCATGTGCCCAGGCATGATCAAAAACATATTCGCCGCGCGAGTGCGGCTTGATGTACAGCGCGCCGGCTGCGCGCAGCTTGCCATTTAATTCAAGCAGAAAGAGTTGCAAGTCCCAGCCTGTATCGGCGCAGGCGCTGTTGCTGGTCTCTAGCGCCTGCAGGTAGGCATGGCGCATAAACGGGGTCGGATCGGCTTGCTGGTTGAGTAACGCGTCCCACGCGGAGGCGTCCACGGCGGCCATGCTCTGGACCACCCGAATGCCATAATCCTGCGGCATTTTGGCCACTGTGTCGCTCAGCATGACCGCCTTATTTTCATGACTTTGAACATCTCTGTTGCTCAGCTCAATCTGATCGTAGGCGACCTGGCGGGTAATTCTCAAAAAATCATCGCGGCCGCTCGTCTCGCTTACGCTCAGGGCGCGCGCCTGGTGTTGACGCCCGAATTGTCGGTGTGCGGTTACGCGGCCGAAGATTTGTTTTTCCGCCCAGCTTTTATTTCGGCCTGTGATGATGCCATTGAATCGATTGCAGAGGCACTGGCTGATTTGAAAGACTTATGCGTGGTGCTTGGGCATCCTGTGGGTACGCACAGCAGCAGTCGTTCGGTGGTGGTCACGGCCCGCTACAACGCGGCCAGTGTGGTGCGCCAAGGACGGGTCATTGCGCGCTACTTCAAGCGGGAATTACCCAATTACCAGGTGTTCGACGAGCGGCGCTATTTCACGCCGGGACAGGAGCCTTGTGTGTTCGAACTCCAGCAGGACGGACAGGTGATTCGTGTTGGCTTGCTAATTTGCGAGGACGCCTGGTTTGAGCGACCTGTACGTGACCTGGCCGCCGCAGGCGCAGAGCTGGTCGCGGTGATCAACGCCTCACCGTTTCATGTTGGCAAAGGCATGGAGCGTGAACAGCGCATGCGCGAGCGGGTGTTGGACTGCAAATTGCCCATGGTCTATGGCCACCTGGTGGGTGGGCAAGACGAGGTCGTCTTCGAGGGGCACTCGTTTGCTTTGAATGCAGACGGCTCGGTTGCGGCCCGAGCCCCCAGCTTTGTTGAGGATCACCTGCTGATAAGCTTAGCGCGATCAGCCAATGCGATCACCCTGAGTGGCGCTGTGGCAGCGGCGCGTGATGCGGATGCTGATTTGTGGGATGCCCTGGTCCTGGGTGTGCGCGATTACATTGGCAAAAACGGCTTTCCGGGCGCGATTTTGGGCCTATCGGGTGGCGTGGACTCTGCGCTGGTGCTCGCGATCGCGGTGGACGCGCTCGGGCCACACCGTGTGCGCGCCGTCATGATGCCATCCCCGTATACCGCGGATATCAGCTGGATTGATGCCAGGGAGATGGCCGAGCGCCTGAAGGTTCGCTACGACGAAATTTCGATCGCGCCGCAGTTCGAGGCCTATTTGGCCACGCTCTCAGAAGAGTTCAAGGGCTTGCCGCAGGATGCCACAGAAGAAAACATACAGGCGCGCATTCGCGGTACCTTGCTGATGGCGCTTAGCAACAAATTTGGCAGCATCGTGCTGACAACGGGTAACAAGTCTGAAATGGCAACGGGTTACTGCACGTTGTACGGCGATATGGCAGGTGGCTTTGCGGTGATCAAGGATTTGGCCAAAACTGTGGTGTTTCGCATGGCCAAGTGGCGTAACGAACACGACCCCTACGGCACGGGTGCGTGCCCGATTCCGCAGCGCATCATCACCAGGCCGCCCAGTGCCGAGCTGCGACCTGACCAAAAAGACCAGGACAGCCTGCCGCCCTATGAAGTTTTGGATGCGATCGTGTCCCGTTACATGGAAGAGGACCACAGCATTGAGGACCTGGTGGCCAGTGGGTTTAATCGATCGGATGTTGAGCGCGTCACTCACCTCATCAAGATCAACGAATACAAAAGGCGGCAAGCGCCGATTGGTATTCGTCTGACCCACCGTAGCTTCGGCAAGGATTGGCGTTATCCTATAACCAATCGATTCCGGGCCTGATCGCCTGTGAGGCGAGCCTGGGGCCATCAGACGACTGACAAGAAAAGAGGAAATCTATGAAACAAATCACTGCCATCATCAAGCCGTTCAAACTCGAGGAAGTCCGCGAGGCCTTGGCCGACTGCGGGGTCAATGGTCTCACGGTGATTGAAGTCAAGGGCTTTGGCCGTCAGAAGGGGCACACCGAGCTGTACCGGGGCGCCGAATACGTGGTGGACTTTTTGCCCAAGGTAAAGGTTGAAGTTGTGGTCAAGGATGCTGACCTTGATCGCTGTGTGGATGCCATCGTGAAAGCTGCACACACGGGCAAGATTGGAGACGGCAAGATTTTTGTCACGCCGGTTGAGAACGTTATTCGCATCCGTACCGGTGAACTCGACGAGTCAGCGGTCTAAGTTTTTGGGCCCTGCGAGGGGCGACTGTCCACCAACTGGGTGCCTGCCAGCGCGTCATGCCAGAACTGTTTGTCTGGGTGCAGGAGACTCAGGATCGCCCAGCACAGCACCCAGCCCACCGTGACGACCAGGGCCTCGATGCCCGACCAAGACTGCCACCAGGCCAAGCCAAGGGGTGGCAGAAACCACAGCCAGCTCAGAACGTAGCGAAGCAGGGCGTGGCTTTGCTTCAGGCGTTTGCCCTGACGGTCAGCGACACGGATGTGCCAGGTCTTCATGGCCAAGGTCTGACCTTTAGACCAAAGCCAGACAAAGTAAATGCCGAAAACCAGGAATAAAAAAGCCTGCAGGCTGTGCCTGTTTTGAAGGCCGTGCCGTGTCTGAGTCAGTGCGCTAAACAGATAGCCAGCAACGAAGACCAGGCCAAAAAGCAGCATGCCTTCGTACAGCCAGCACGCCATACGCCTGACCAGTGACGGTGCTCTGGCATCAGTCAGCGGGGGAGGCGGGGCGGAATTGCTGAACATTGCCTGAATTGTCGGTGATTGAGGTGGCCGGCCTCGAGGCCGCAGAGCATGCTGGGATCGGTGTTTACCAAAAAATCTTTGCCGCCCGGGTCTGATGTCTTGCTGCGGTGCGATAATGTTGGGCTGCAATCTCAAATGCAAACGGGTCATAACTCGGCGTGTGTATCACAGCGCTCATGGTCATGGCCTCAAGTCTCGACATGACACCACAAGTGTTGATGAAGAGGCACCCAAGGTCTTTCGTTAGAGAAATTCGCAAAGGTTCATCATGGAAATTTCAAAAAATGAAGCCACCATGGCTGCCAAGGCTGCGCAAGCGGCGCAGCCGTCGACCGGTTTGGTCGCTGACAGTCACCCCGATCTCGAGTTGCGTGGGGCAGAGGTTCTGGTCAAGGCGCTGGAAGCCGAAAACGTCAAGTACATCTGGGGCTATCCTGGCGGCGCCGTTCTGCATATTTACGACGCTGTTTTCAAGCAGCAGAGCATCCAGCACGTGCTGGTGCGTCACGAACAGGCTGCGGTCCATGCGGCGGATGGTTACGCCCGGGCCACTGGTGAAGTGGGCGTGGCGCTGGTGACCTCTGGCCCTGGCCTGACCAATGCCGTAACGGGTATTGCCACGGCCTACATGGACAGCATCCCGATGGTGATCATCTCCGGTCAGGTGCCCACCCACGCGATCGGCCTTGACGCGTTTCAGGAGTGCGATACCGTCGGTATCACCCGACCCATTGTGAAACACAACTTCCTGGTCAAGGACGCCCGTGATGTGGCAGAGACCATGAAGAAGGCCTTTCACATTGCGCGTACCGGCCGTCCTGGCCCGGTTGTGGTGGATATTCCAAAGGACGTGTCCTTCAAAAAGGTGGCCTACAGCGGCTACCCGGCTGGTGTTCAGATGCGCTCCTACAACCCGGTGCGCAAAGGCCACAGCGGACAAATTCGCAAGGCTCTGCAGTTGTTGATGGCAGCCAAGCGGCCCTACATTTACACCGGCGGTGGCGTGCTACTGAGCAATGCCTCGGCACAGTTGCGCGAGCTGGTGGACATGCTGGGATACCCCTGTACCAACACGCTGATGGGCTTGGGCGCTTATCCGGCCAGTGATTCCAAGTTTTTGGGCATGCTGGGCATGCACGGCACGCTCGAAGCGAATAGCGCGATGCAAAACTGTGATGTGCTATTGGCAGTGGGCGCGCGTTTTGACGACCGCGTCATTGGCAACCCCAAGCATTTTGCGCAGAACGAACGCAAGATCATCCATGTGGATATCGATCCGTCGAGCATTTCCAAGCGCGTCCGCGTGGACGTGCCCATCGTCGGCGATGTCAAGGATGTCTTGAATGAAATGATCTCGATGATCAAGGAAGGTGCCATGCGCCCGGACACCCAGGCACTGCAGTCCTGGTGGGAGACGATTGAGGGCTGGCGCAAACGTGACTGTCTCAAGTACAAGCCGGGCTCTGGTGAGATCATCAAACCACAGTACGTGGTGCAGACCCTCTGGAACATGACCAAAGACGATGATGTGTATATCACCTCGGATGTGGGTCAGCACCAGATGTGGGCAGCGCAGTACTACGGCTTCGATCAGCCGCGACGCTGGATCAACTCAGGCGGCCTGGGCACCATGGGCGTGGGCATTCCGTATGCCATGGGCATTAAACTGGCCAAACCGGAGAGCGAGGTGTTTTGCATCTCGGGAGAAGGCTCGGTGCAGATGAATATTCAGGAGCTTTCGACCTGCCTGCAGTACAACACACCCATCAAAATCTTGAGCTTGAACAACCGCTACCTTGGCATGGTGCGGCAGTGGCAGGAGCTTGAATACGAGGGTCGCTACAGCCACAGTTACATGGATGCGTTGCCGGATTTTGTCAAACTGGCTGAGTCTTACGGCCATGTCGGCATGCTGATTCAACGCACCGAAGACGTCGAGCCCGCGCTACGCGAGGCCCGTAAGCTGAAGGACAGAACCGTTTTCATGGACTTCAGAACCGATCCCACGGAAAACGTGTTCCCCATGGTCCAGGCGGGTAAGGGCATTACCGAAATGCTGCTGGGCACAGAAGACCTTTAAACCATCTAAGACGAATCTATTGCGTGCCGAGCCCGCAGGTTACCGCCTGCGGGGGAGGGCAGCGAAAAGAGGAATCAGTCATCATGAAACACATCATTGCAGTATTGTTGGAAAACGAGCCGGGTGCGCTGTCGCGCGTGGTCGGTCTGTTCTCCGCCCGGGGCTACAACATCGAGTCCTTGACAGTGGCGCCGACAGAGGACCCAAGCCTGTCGCGTATGACGATTCAGACCACTGGCTCTGACGACGTGATTGAGCAGATCACCAAACATCTCAATCGCCTGATCGAGGTGGTCAAGGTGGTGGACCTGACTGAAGGCGCGTACACCGAGCGCGAACTGATGATGGTCAAGGTCCGCGCCGTCGGCAAGGAGCGCGAAGAAATGAAGCGCATGGCCGATATTTTTCGTGGGCGCATCATTGACGTGACCGACAAAAGCTACACGATTGAATTGACTGGCGATCAGGCTAAGAACGACGCTTTTTTGGGTGCGCTCGAACGTGGCGCAATTTTGGAGACGGTGCGTACCGGGGCCAGTGGCATTGGTCGTGGTGAGCGAATTTTGCGAGTTTGATTTCTAAACGGAGATTTGAAATGAAAGTTTTTTACGACAAAGACTGTGACCTAAGCCTGATCAAAGGCAAGACGGTGGCCATCATTGGTTACGGCAGCCAGGGCCACGCCCATGCCCAAAACCTTAACGACAGCGGCGTTAAGGTCGTGGTTGGCTTGCGCAAGGGCGGTGCCTCCTGGGATAAGGTCGGTAAAGCTGGCCTGACCGTGATGGAAGTCAATGACGCAGTCAAATCGGCTGACGTGGTCATGATCCTGTTGCCTGACGAGCAAATCGCCCAAGTCTACAGCGAGAACGTTGCTCCCAACATCCGTCAAGGTGCTTCCCTGGCGTTTGCCCACGGCTTTAATGTCCACTACAACCAGGTGGTTCCCCGTGCGGACCTGGATGTCTGGATGGTGGCGCCTAAGGCCCCGGGGCACACGGTACGCAGCACGTACACACAAGGTGGCGGCGTGCCACATCTGGTTGCGGTTCACCAGGATCGCAGCGGCAAGGCCCGTGATCTCGCGCTGTCGTATGCCATGGCCAATGGTGGCGGCAAGGCCGGCATCATCGAGACCAATTTCAAAGAAGAAACCGAGACCGACCTGTTTGGCGAACAGGCAGTTTTGTGTGGTGGAGCCGTTGAGTTGATCAAGATGGGTTACGAAACCCTGGTGGATGCTGGTTATGCGCCTGAGATGGCTTATTTCGAGTGCCTGCATGAACTCAAGTTGATTGTTGACTTGATTTACGAGGGTGGCATCGCCAACATGAACTACTCGATCTCGAACAACGCCGAGTTCGGTGAGTACGTCACTGGTCCGGAGGTGATCAATGCGGAGAGCCGCAAAGCCATGCAGCATGCGCTCAAGCGGATCCAGAACGGCGACTACGCCAAGATGTTCATTTTGGAAGGCCGTACCAATTACCCCAGCATGACGGCGCGCCGTCGCAATATGTCTGAGCACAGCATCGAGGTGGTGGGCTCTCAATTGCGTGCCATGATGCCCTGGATCGCCAAAAACAAGCTGGTTGATCAGTCTCGCAACTGATTGCCGCTTTGCTGCGGTGTGCGAAAGGCCACTTCGGTGGCCTTTTGTTATGATGAATTCATCCAAAAAAAGTCCTGACTCATGGCGATAGAAGAGATGCCCGACGCAACCAACCCAGAGGCTCAATTGCGTCCCAAAAAAGCACCCCGAAAGGGTGTTTACATATTGCCGAACCTGTTCACTCTGGCTGCCCTGTTTTTCGGGTTTTATGCGGTGGTGATGGCGATCAATCACCGCTATGACTTATCGGCGGCTGGCGTCTTTGCGGCGATGGTGCTTGACAGTCTTGACGGCCGGGTGGCCCGCATGACGCGGACCCAAAGCGCTTTTGGTGAGCAGATGGACTCCCTGTCTGACATGGTGTCATTTGGCGCGGCCCCGGCGCTGATCTCCTACGTGTGGTCGCTGCGTGAACTCGGGCGCTGGGGCTGGATCGCATCGTTCGTTTATTGCGCTTGTGCGGCCTTGCGCCTTGCGCGTTTCAACGTCAACACCGGCGTCGTGGATAAGCGATATTTCCAGGGTTTGCCTTCGCCAGCGGCAGCGGCGCTGCTGATCGGTTTCATCTGGGTCATGAACGACCAGGGTTGGGCTGGCGAAAGTCTGAGTTGGCCGACATTTGCGCTAGCCTTGTTTGCTGGCTTGAGTATGGTGACCAATGTGCCGTTTTACAGCTTCAAGGAAATTCATTTCAAGCGCAGCGTGCCCTTCATCGTGATCGTCTTGATTGCCATTGGAATCGCGGTGATCAATATCGACCCGCCCATTGTTCTGTTCGCTTTGTTCCTCATCTATGGCTTCAGCGGCTACGTGATCTATGTTTACCGTCGCGCGCAGGGGATTCCAACCAGCGTGATTAGCACCTCCAAGGATGCGCCTGAAGAGCGGGGGCTGCACCGCTGAGGTCACAAGCGTTGGATTTTTGAAACGCTTATCAGGTGGTTTGCTGATCAGTGCGAGCGCTCTGTGCTATATTGCCCAGCCATGAAAAGCATGTTTCTAGCGCTACGACTAACGTCCTTCGGGCGACGTTGTTAGCGTCTTGACGCATCAATCTTCGAAGCCCGTTTGCCAGTGCAACGGGCTTTTTTGTTGGTGAATCCCAACCGTGCACCGGCAACGATTGAACCAGGAGTGAAAGAAATGGCTGACAAATTAGTGATTTTTGATACCACTTTGCGTGATGGTGAACAGTCCCCCGGCGCCTCGATGACTCGAGATGAGAAGCTGCGTATTGCGCGCCAGCTTGAGCGACTGAAGGTCGACGTGATCGAGGCCGGCTTTGCGGCCAGCTCGAATGGCGACTTTGAATGCATCAAGTCGATTGCAGAGACGATCAAGGATTCCACTATTTGTTCGCTGGCCCGAGCCAGTGACAAGGATATTTCTCGCGCCGCTGAAGCCTTGAAACCTGCGAATTCAGGCCGATTGCATCTGTTTCTGGCGACCAGCCCGCTGCATATGGAAAAGAAGCTGCGCATGACGCCAGAGCAGGTGCTCGAGCAGTCTCGCCTGACTGTGCGTTTTGCGCGTAATCTCATGGCAGACGTCGAGTTCAGTGCCGAAGATGCCTACCGATCTGATCCTGACTTTCTGTGTCGTGTGTTTGAGGCGGTGATCGCGGAAGGCGCCAGCACGGTCAATGTGCCGGACACGGTTGGCTACGCTGTCCCCGAGCTTTATGGACATTTCATTAAAGATTTGCGCGAGCGCATTCCCAACAGTGACAAAGCAATTTGGTCGGTACATTGCCATAACGATCTGGGCATGGCTGTGGCCAACTCGCTGGCTGGCGTGAAGATCGGCGGCGCCCTTCAGGTCGAGTGCACGATTAATGGCCTGGGTGAGCGGGCCGGCAATTGTTCTCTGGAAGAAATTGTGATGGCGGTGAAAACCCGGCGCGACTATTTTGATCTGTCTTTGGGCATCGACACCCAACAAATCGTCGCCACCAGTCGCCTGGTGAGTCAGACCACCGGCTTTATCGTGCAGCCCAACAAAGCTGTCGTGGGCGCCAACGCCTTCGCACACGCATCGGGTATTCACCAGGACGGCGTGCTCAAAGCACGTGACACCTACGAGATCATGCGCGCCGAGGACCTGGGCTGGAGCAACAACAAAATCGTGTTGGGCAAACTCAGTGGTCGCAACGCGTTCAAGCAGCGCCTGCAGGAATTGGGCGTCACACCCGAGAGTGAGGCAGAAATCAACAACGCCTTCATGAAGTTCAAAGACCTCGCGGACCGAAAAAGCGAGATCTTCGACGAGGACATCCTGGCGCTGGTGAGCGAAGAAAGTGTTGCGCAGAGCCATGAGAAGTACGCTTTTGTGTCCCTGGCACAGCACAGCGAAACTGGTGAAACGCCGGAGGCCACGGTTGTGATGACCATCGCCGGTCAGGAGGTCAGCGGCAGTGCGACCGGCAATGGCCCGGTGGATGCGTCGCTGAAGGCCATTGAGGCCAATGTTCAAAGTGGCGCGGAAATGGTTCTGTACTCAGTCAATGCGATCAGTGGCTCGACCGAAAGTCAGGGTGAGGTGACCGTTCGACTGCAGAACAAGGGTCGCATTGTCAACGGCGTTGGGGCTGACCCTGATATCGTCGTAGCGTCCGCGAAAGCCTATCTCAGTGCGCTCAATAAGCTCGAAAGCCAGGCTGACCGCGTTGCTGCGCAGGTTTAATTCGGTATATTTTCTCAAGAAAGTCTCGCAAGTACTTGTTATTGCGAGACTTTTGTGTTTAAACTCCCACCAGTGCACTAAGTGGGAAGACTTGCCATGCCAAAACTGACAGGATTTGTGATCGGCAAAAGGTCTGTGTCGGCCTCGGTGGCTGTTTGTACTTTGCTGGTCTGGGCCTGTGTCTCGGCCAACCCTTTGCATGCGGCGCCATCGAGCACCCGTCAAATTCAGGCCGAGAGCAAACAAAATGCGTCCAAGCGGCGTGTGGCAAAAGCGAGCACCGTTCAACGCCACCGTGCGCAGGTGGCCAAGCCGCGTGAGGTGGTCGTGCCCCGTCCCTCGTTTGGGCAAATCGCAGGGCTAGACCGTGTTGATGATCCGCTGAATTTGAAGTCCAACGTGGCCTTGGTGGTCGACCAGGAAACCAATCAAGTCCTGTTGAGGAAAAACGCTGACGCTGTGTTGCCGATTGCGTCGCTCACCAAGTTAATGACGGGGCTGATCATCAGTGAAGCCGACTTGCCGCTGGATGAGATGATCACGGTTTCCAAAGAAGACATCGACACCGAAAAGGGTAGCCGTTCGCGTCTGCATGTGGGGGCGACCCTGAGCCGCGGTGAATTGCTTCACCTGGCTTTGATGTCTAGCGAAAATCGTGCAGCACATGCGCTGGGACGAACTTACCCAGGCGGCATGGAGGCCTTCACGGCTCTGATGAACGGCAAGGCCCAGGATCTTGGCATGGTCCACACGCATTTTGTCGAGCCTACCGGCTTATCCAGTAAAAACCAGTCGAGCGCGGAAGATTTGGTCAAACTGGTCGATGCAGCCTACAGCCATCCCTTGTTGCGAGAACTGTCGACATCGCCGCAGCGATTGGTGGCTGTTGGCCGGCAGAAGCTGCAGTACAACAACACCAACCGACTGGTCAAAAGTGATCGCTGGGATATTGGCCTGCAAAAGACAGGCTATATCTCCGAGGCCGGTCAGTGTCTGGTAATGCAGACCAAAGTGGCAGGGCGTCAACTGATCATGGTTTTCCTGGACTCGGTGGGCAAGCTGAGCCGACTCGGTGATGCAGAACGCGTGCGCCGCTGGGTTGAAGCTGGAAACATTCCAGCGCTGGGGCAGACCGTTTCCAGCCTCTAAGGTCTATCAGCTGGGCAGACGGCGCGCCTCAGGTGGCTGCCGTGTCAGAAGGCCGATAACCCAGGCGTCCTGAAATTTCCTTCGCCGTGGCCTTAAGCTGTGGCAACCAGCGCTCGTCGAGCCGCCCCGCAGGTGCCGAGATCGACAGCCCCGCGACCAAATGGCCTTGGTGGTCAAGGATTCCGGCGGCCATGCATCGAACGTCTAGCTCAAGTTCCTCATTGTCCGTGGCGTAGCCATCGCGGCGTACTTTGTTTAATTCACGCTCCAAAGCAGGCAATTGTGTGAGGCTGTTGCGGGTGTGCCCGGCCAGCCCCGTACGCGTTGCATAAGCGCGTACTTTGGGTGTTTCATCCGCCGCCAAAAAAAGTTTCCCCACCGAAGTCAGGTGAAGCGGGGCATGCCCACCAATGGCACGAATCACCTGCATGCCAGATCGTTCACTGTAGGCTCGCTCGACATACACAATCTCGTCTCCTTGACGCAGGCTCAGGTTGACCGGCTGTTGAATCTGTCGGTGCAACTGGCGCATGGGCTCCAGCGCGGCCTCGCGAACGTTGAGCCGATTCTTGACCAGATTTCCCAACTCCAGCAGGCGCAGGCCCAGCCGGTAGCTGCCGGGCTGTGGCCGGTCCACAAAGCGACCGATGGCCAGGTCGTTCAGGATGCGGTGCGCTGTCGACGGGTGCAGGCCCGTGCGCTCACTGATTTCCTTGAGCGAGATGGCCTCTTCTCTGGACGACAAAACGTCGAACAGCGCAAACATGCGCTCGATCACCTGGATGGTTGGCTGCGGGCTGGGCTGTGGCTGCGACGATTTCATGGCGGGCGGCATTGACTGGCCCATATTTTACGATGTGAAAGCGTGACAACCGCTGGTGCAAGGGCGCGTCTGCGGCTCGCACAAGGCTCAGTTTGCGGCGGTCAAGGCTTTCCAGCATCCGTTTTGGAGGACTTCAACAGGCTTGAAGCGCGCTTTGTAGGCCATCTTGGGTGACTGCTCGATCCAGTACCCCAGGTACAAGTGAGACAGACCTAGCGTTTTGGCATGCTGGATTTGCCAAAGGACGTTGTAGGTTCCAAGATTGTTGCCAGGCGCTGGCTCGTAAAAGGTGTAAACCGCCGAGAGACCTTCGTCGAGCTGATCCACGATAGAGACCATTTGCAAACTGCCGGGCGAGCCCGCAGCGCCGGGCTTCCGAAATTCGATCATCATGGTATCCACATGGGACTTAACCAGGAATTCCACATACTGGCTTGCGTCATCATGATCCATGCCACCACCCGTGTGCTTGGCAGACTGGTAGCGGTTGTAGAGCGCGTAATGTTCAGCTGAAAAAAAAGGTTTGTTGATCTTGACGAGTAGGTCCTGATGCTGTTTCCAGGCGCGTCGCTGGCTACGGTTGGGACTGAATTGCTGCACAGGCAACCTGACCGACTGACAGGCCTGACAGCTGTCGCACTGTGGACGGTAAATGAAAGACCCGCTACGTCGGAAACCTTCTTTGATCAGGGCGGTGTATGCCGTACCTTGAATCGCCCCCACGGGGGCGGCGACTTGCGAGCGGGCGACCCGTCCACTCAGGTAGCTGCAGTCATACGGCGCCGTTGCGTAATACTGCAGCGCCTGAGGAATCATGGCGGTCTGCAAGGTCACGGGCTACCAGCGCTTTCGTTCATCAGTGCGGACCAGTATAGGGGGAGAAAATTCCATTTGATGGGCTCTCTTGCGAGCTGCTCGGGCAGCGCGTGCAGGAAGTTTGTACGTGCCACAGGCGCCGCGCCAAAACGAGCCAGATGGCGTGTCTCTTGCTGACAGTCGATCTGTGTCACGCCCTGAGCCCGACACATCGCGACCAGCGCGCAGAGCGCGATTTTGGAGGCGTCTGTCTGGCGATAGAACATGGACTCCCCAAAGACTGCTTTGCCAATGGCCACGCAATACAAACCGCCAACGAGCTGGTCATCCACCCAGGTCTCTACGCTGTGCGCCAGGCCTTGCTCGTGCAGTGCGCAGTAGGCGTTGACCATGGTGGGAACGATCCAGGTGCCATGCTGTCCTGCTCTGGGGCTTTGTGCGCAGGCCCGGATGACTTGCTCGAATGCCGTGTCAACCCGGATCTGCGATCGGTTGTTTTTAGCAAACTGGCGAAGCGTCTTGCGCAGCGAGGTGCCGATGCGCAAGGCGCTCAGTGTGAGCACCATTCGGGGGTCAGGGCTCCACCAGAGCACAGGTTGACCTGGGCTGAACCATGGAAAGATGCCATGGCGATAGGCGGTCTGTAGTTGGCGCGTTGTCAACGTCGACCCAGCGCACAGCAGGCCGGGTGCTGGGCTGCGTGCACCCCAGGCCATGTCGACCGGCGGGAACGCCTGGTTTTCGTCGATCCAGGCAAGGGTCTGCGTGTTGTCTTGCATGTGGGGGCAAACGCTACCACGTTGTGACGCGCTCACCACCCCTGACAGCGACTCATTTTTGAAGGGTTTGCAGGGTGCGAGCGACTACAATGGTGCTGTCGGGGCGTAGCGCAGCCTGGTAGCGCATCTGGTTTGGGACCAGAGGGTCGAAGGTTCGAATCCTTTCGCCCCGACCATTCTCTCTTCGAGATCTCTGCCCGTAGCTCAGTTGGATAGAGCAACAGCCTTCTAAGCTGTGGGTCGGGGGTTCGATCCCCTCCGGGCAGGCCAATTTTTCGCAGTGTTCATTGGGCTTTGAACGGGTCGATTACTCACGCAAAAGCGCCGCTTTGACCAAAAGACACGTAGGCCGCATCCACGCCAGCGCCCCGTTTGAACCCAAAGCCTTGCGATGCCAAGACCACCTCGAGTGCGCCAACGGTTTGCAAGACGCAGTCGGGCCGCGCGTTGTAGCCCATAGCGCCAATGCGCCAGACTTTGCCGTGTAAAGGTCCGAAGCTGGTGCCTATTTCGATATTGAAATGGTGCAGCATGGCTGTCCTGACGCGGTCGCCGTCGATGCCAGGCGGAATCACGATGCCAGTGACATTCGGCATTTTGTTGGATTGATCGCCATACACCGTCAAGCCCATGGCTTCAATACCGGCGACGACGGCGGCAGAGGCCCGGCTGTGCCGCGCAAAGGCGCTGGCGTGACCTTCCTGCAGGTAGATGCGCGCACATTCACGCGCGCCGTAAAGCATGGTGGTGGCTTCGGTGTGGTGGTTGAGCCCCAGATCGCTCCAATAATCCAGAATCATGGCCATATCCATGTAGTTCGATGCGATACGCTGGCCTGCACCGGGTCGGTAATCGGGTCCTTGCAGACCGGTTTCGATATGGCGACGCCGATAAATCGTGTGAGCCATTGCATCCGACATTGTTACGGGGGCAGCACCCGAGGGACCTGCCAGGCATTTTTGCAGACCAGCGGTGACCGCATCAATCTTCCAGGCATCTGCGCGCAGCGGTGTTGCGCCGCACGACGCAGTGGCGTCGACCTGCAGCATCGCCCCGTAGCGCTCACACAGCTCGCCCACGCCCTCCAGGGGTTGAAGCATGGTGGTTGAGGTGTCGCCTTGACACACAGCCAGCAATTTGGGCGTGTGCGCCTTCAGCGCAGCCTCGATCTGTGCCAGCGTGAAGACCGTACCCCATGGGCTGCTCTCGACCACAACCTGTGCACCGCAGCGCCGCGCGATTTCTTCCAGCAACTGCCCAAATCGCCCAAAGCTGAGCACCAGGACCTTGTCGCCGGGCTCAATGCACGACATCATCATCATTTCGATGGCAGAGCGAGCGGTGCCGTCGAGCACCAGCGTCCAGTTATTGTTTGTCTCAAAAAACTCACGGTACAGCGCCATGGTCTCACGCATAAACCCTCGAAATTGAGGGTCGAATTGCCCTAGCAATTGCGAGGACATCGCCTTGAGAACGCGCGGGTCTGCATTGATCGGCCCTGGCCCCATCAGCAGGCGGGGAATCGGGTTGAGTTCGGCCATGGCAGCGGCCTTGTCGGTCAATGGCGACAGGGGCGGTAAGGGTGTGTTCACGATTGGTCGGTCCTGATGAAAAATAAGCGTTATGATAGAAAGTGTATACAAAAGTGTCAAGTGAGTTGTATACAAAATTATTAAGTGATTTGAGTGTCCCTATGACCGCCAAGCTCCACACGATCGCGTTTGTCGCAAAGAACTTGTACAAGGACTCCGTCGCCTTGATGCGCGTCGCGCAAGGGCTTTTGGCGATGCCAGGCGTCCATACCGCTACCCTCCAGATGGGTAATCCGGCGAACAAGGACATCCTCGCTGAGGCGGGGTTGCTTAGCGACGCAGTTGCCAGCGCTGGGCCCAGTGACATCATGATCGTGATCCAGTCGCGCGATACGCGTCAGGGGCAGGATGCCTTGCGCGCCTGTGAGGCAGCGCTGGCCGGCCAAAACCAGGATGCTGGGGCCAGCCAGAACCACGATGCGCGTGCCCCCGCCAAGAACCTCGGGCTAGGTGTGTCGCGTCTGCGGGATGCCGGAGAGCAGATCAATCTGGCCCAGATTTCGGTGCCGGGCCCGTATGCAGCGAGCGAAGCACTCAAGGCGGTGAAGCAAGGCCTGGATGTGTTCATGTTCAGTGACAACGTGCCGCTGGCGCAAGAGGTGGCCATCAAGCGCGAGGCAAGCCGTCGCGGCGTTTTGGTGATGGGGCCTGACTGTGGCACCGCCATCATCAATGGGGTTCCGCTGGGCTTTGCGAATGTGGTTCGGCGTGGCTCAATTGGTCTGGTGGCTGCTTCTGGCACCGGACTGCAAGAAGTCACTACGCAAATTGATCGGCTGGGCCAGGCTTGGGGAGTCGGTGTGAGCCATGCCATCGGTACCGGTGGGCGCGATGTCTACGCGGAAGTCGGTGGTTTAAGCATGTTGCATGGCATCGCGCTACTGGCTAAGGATGCGCAGACCAAGGTGATCGCCATTGTTTCGAAGCCGCCCGCACCGGCTGTGGTCGAAAAAGTCATGGCGGCGCTTGCAGCCACAGGTAAACCCAGTGTGGTTGTTTTCCTCGGTGCCAGCCCTCGCACAAACGCGAGACGGATTCATGTGGCAGCAACCCTGGTTGACGGCGCGGCGATGGCTGTGAAGCTGGCGGTCGCGTCGTCGGCGCGCACCAGGCGCGGCGCGGGTGCACCGGCTGCTTCGGCACAAAAGGCCGCGCCGTATTACCCCTTGCCGCATAAGCCGGTGTTCGCCCGCTCGCAACGATTTTTACGGGCTTTGTATTCGGGCGGGACTTATGCCGCGGAGGCTCAGCATATTTGGGCCGAACAGTTCAACTTAAAGGTTTGGTCGAATGTGGCCATCGACAACGCGATGGATCTGCCCACTGCCAGACGAGGGAGTCGGGACCATACAGCGCTCGACCTCGGGGACGATGCCTTCACGGTTGGCCGACCGCACCCCATGATCGACCAGGCTGCACGTATTGAGCGCTTGATGCAGGAAGCTAAAGACCCTGCGGTGCGCGTCATTTTGTTGGACGTGGTGATCGGGTGGGGTGCGCACGCTGATCCGGCTGGTGAGCTTGGTGCTGCTATTGAAAAAGCAATCGCTTTGGCCAAGCGGGCCCGGCGACATCTTGCCGTGATTGGTTTCGTCTGCGGCACCGAGCAGGACCCGCAGGTTTTGTCGCGGCAGGAGTCTCGGCTGCGCGCCGCCGGTATGGTGTTAGCGCCCAACAGCGCCAGTGCCGCCTGGCTCGCCGCGAAATGGCTCGGCTGATGGCTGGGCCAACATACTGCACCTCATGAGTCAGCCGCGTCAAAAACGTGTGGTCGTCGCCCTCGGTGGCAATGCCGCCTATCCGCCGACCATTGCAGGCACGGCGGAGGAGCAACTGGCGCTCATGCGCGGTGTGTGCGAACATTTCGTCGAGATCATTCAGGCGGGTTGGCAACTGGTTTTGACGCATGGCAATGGTCCGGTGGTTGGAAATATTCTTTACCGCATGGCGCGTACCGCGTCGGAATTGCCGCCAATGCCGATGGATGTGTGCGTGGCACATAGCCAGGGTGGTATGGGTTACATGCTGCAGCAAAGTCTGGCTAACGTCCTGCATGACCATGGCATGAATGTGCTTGTTTCCTGCGTGGTGACCGAGGTCGAAGTGGATCCGCAAGATCCGGCCTTCAGTCATCCGACCAAGCCAGTCGGCCGGTTTTTTTCGCCTGAGGAGGCGCAGGAACTGGCACAGCGCACGGGTTGGACCTTTGCTGAAGACTCTGGGCGGGGGTGGCGGCGCATGGTCGCATCGCCCAAGCCGCGCAAAATTCTTGATTTGCACACCGTGGACGCCCTGCTGGACGCTGGCGTGCTGCCGATTGCATGCGGTGGCGGAGGGGTGCCAGTCGTGGTTCGTGAAAACGGTCATTTGCAAGGCGTTCCTGCCGTGATTGACAAAGACCTCACCGGGGCCATGCTGGCGGCTCACCTTGGGGCTGATGCGTACATCATGCTGACCGGTGTGCAGCGCGTTGCGCTGGACTTCAACAAGCCCACGCAGCGTTGGCTGGATCAGATGACCGTCGAGGAAGCGCAACGCTACGCGGCGGAGGGGCAGTTTCCGGCTGGCAGCATGGGACCAAAAATCGAGGCGGCGGTGACTTTCCTCAAGGATTCGGCGGCTTCCAACCAGGCCGGCCAGGTCATCATCACCTCGCTGGACAAAACCTTCGACGCCTTGATGGGCCGTGCGGGTACTCGTATCTTGGTCTAGCAGTCAACCAAGGACTATCGCGCAGGTCAGACACTCCATGGGCTCTTTTGATTTTGCCTTTCAAAAAGTACCTGGTTTTGAGAGCACCGGGTACGTGCTCATCAAGGACGAACTGTGCTGGGCTGGTCCTGTCAAGGTTGGCCACCCCCGAAGTCTCCTGAGCCCCTATGCGCCGCAGCGACCGCCCGTGTTGAGCCCAGACGCTTGGCAGCGTGCGCAGACCCTGGCTGGTGACCTGACGTTCTTGCCGGGCAAGGGCTTGTTGCTATGGCATCAGGGCCTGCCCTTGCCCTTTCCTTTTCACGCCGCCACTGCACGTTTTGACCGAATCAGACTGGCGTTGCGCGTGGGTGTGGATTCTGAATTGCTGGAGGCCTGCCTGCAGGTGGTGGGCCTGGGCCCAGGCTTGACGCCGTCTGGCGATGATTTTTTGGGGGGTCTTCTGTTTGCGCTGGCTTCTTCCCCCGAGTGGCACGCAAGCGCGCGCCTGGCACGGCTCCAGCAAGGCCTGCTTGGCACGGTGACAGACCCCGGGGCGATGCTCACCAATCGGATCAGTTCGACGCTCATGGCCGATCTGGTGCATCAGCGCAGCTACCAGCCAGCCCATGAACTGCTCGAAGCCCTCGGCCGCGCAGATGCCGCCGCAGCGCGGGTGGCGCGCGATCAGCTGGTGCAAATCGGGTCGACTTCTGGCTTCGATATTCTTGCGGGCATACTGACCGCGTTCACTTACGACAAAACATCATGAACCAAGCTGTGACTTCCAACACATCCCGAGAGCAAGGCCTTTTGGGTCAGTTACCCGGGGTGGTGAATCTTGGCATCGAGGGTTTCAATGCCAGCATCACTGCCCACGGCGGCAGCGTTAGCAACGTGGCCTGGCAACCGCCTGGCGACGGAGACCCGGACCTGGCCTGGGATTTAGCGCGTTTGTCGAAGGACCCACGCATCGAGGCGGCCAATCAGCTTGCGACCGAGCGCATCATCGCGGCGCGTCCGATGTGGGAAGACATTGCGCTGCGCGCCGATGGCGTCTGGTCGGATATGAAGGGTGAGCGCCTGTTGCTGCACGCTGGCCCACCGGTGGCGTGGGAAGACATGTGTGGCCCGATGCACGGTGCCATGGTCGGTGCAGTGCTCTACGAGGGCTGGGCGCAGACACCCGAGCAGGCGCTGGCCATGCTCAAGCGCGGTGACATTTCATTTGCGCAGTGCCATGACTACCAGGCCGTTGGGCCGATGACGGGCATCATCAGTCCCTCGATGCCCTTGATCTGCGTGCGCAACGCCGATGGCGCCCAGAACAACAAGGCCTACACCAATATCAACGAGGGTATCGGACGCTGCTTGCGCTTTGGCGCCAACGGGCCCGATGTGATCGAGCGACTCAAATGGTTCGAGGCGGTGCTCGCGCCGGTTCTCAAGGCTGCGGTGCGGCACGAATTCGACAGGACTGGCGGCATTGATCTGAAGGCGATCCAGTCTCAGGCCCTGCTCATGGGCGATGAGGTTCATAGTCGCAATGCAGCCTCGACCGCTTTGTTTTTCATGGCCCTGAGCGTGCCCCTGGTGGGGCTGGATTTGTCGCGCGGCAGCGTGACACAGGACCATGTTCGTCAGACGCTGGATTTTGTGGCCAAGACCTCGCAGTTCTTTCTGAATTATTCGATGGTGTCTTGCAAGGCCATCATGGACGCTGCGCATGGCATTGAATACGCCACGGTCGTCACAGCGACTGCACGAAACGGAACGCAGACCGGTTTGCGCGTCAGCGGTCTGGGCCAAAAATGGTTTTGTGCCACATCAGACCTGCCACAAGGCTTGTTTTTCCCGGGTTTCAAACAGGAAGATGCCTGCCCGGACATCGGTGACAGCGCGATCACGGAAACGGCAGGCTTTGGTGGCTGTTCGTTTGCGGCCTCGCCAGCGTTGACCTTGCTCGCCGGCGGTAGCGTGGCCGATGCGGTGCGCTACAGCCAGGAAATGTATGACATCACCGTGACGCAGAACCCGGCTTTGAGCCTGCCGGCTTTGAATTTCCGTGGTGCACCGTGCGGCCTGGATGTTCGAAAAGTGGTCGATACGGGGATCCGACCGGTTGTCACCACTGGCATCGCACACAAAGAGGCAGGCATCGGCCAGATCGGCGCAGGTATCGTGCGTGTGCCGATGTCCTGTTATACCCAAGCCTTGAAAGAGGCCGCCCGTCAATTTTTGAAAGACTGACTATGCGACAGACTCTCACAGCTTCGCGTGCCATGGTGACCGCACCGCACCACTTGGCCAGCCAAAGCGCGATCGCGGTCCTGCGCGAAGGCGGCAACGCGATCGAGGCCATGGTCGCCGCTGCGGCAACGATTGCCGTGGTTTACCCGCACATGAACGCGATCGGGGGCGATGGCTTCTGGATAATTTCGGAGCCCGGCCAGGCGCCAGTGGGCATCGATGCCTGCGGTCGTGCGGCTCAAATGGCGACGCCTGAGTTTTATGCAGACAAAGGCTTGTCAGCAATTCCGGGACGCGGGCCGCTGGCTGCCAACACCAGCACTGGCGCGATTTCGGGCTGGATGCAAGCCCTTGAACAATCAGCGCGGGCAGGTGGCCAGATGTCTGTTTCGCGTCTGCTTCAAGATGCGCGGTGGTACGCCGAAAACGGTGCGCCGGTGACACAAAGCCAGGTGAACTTCACGACCAAATTTCTGGCGGAATTGAAAGATCAACCAGGCTTTGCCACCCAATTTCTGGACCAAGGCCAGGTACCGCAGGCGGACACGCTTCGCAGATACCCCGCGCTGGCGCAGACGCTCAAGACCTTGGGCGACAAAGGGCTGGACGATTTCTATCGCGGCACGCTGGCGCAGGCTATGGCCGCGGAGCATGAGCGCGTCGGCAGCCCGGTGAGGCT
Organism: Comamonadaceae bacterium; assembly: GCA_038145425.1. Classification (GTDB taxonomy): domain Bacteria; phylum Pseudomonadota; class Gammaproteobacteria; order Burkholderiales; family Burkholderiaceae_C; genus Rhodoferax. The sequence goes on from JAYQPP010000001.1 coordinate 174,289, forward strand.
GATCGACCTGCGCGCTCAGCAAGCTGCGCTGGTACAACCTTTGTCGGTGCGAATCAGCGGCGCCACGCTCTACAACATGACACCGCCGACGCAAGGCTTATCTTCATTGCAGATTCTGGCGATTTTTGACCGCCTGCGGCAACGGCATCAGATCAAGGAGGCCGATAGCTACGCCTATTTGCATGCCTTGATTGAGTCGACCAAGCAGGCCTTCAAGGTTCGCAACCGTCACATCACCGACCCTGAGGTTATGGCTGCGCGCGGCTCTGATGTCGCGCAATTTCTGTCAGATGCGTTTCTCGACCAGTGCGCCGACGCAGTCGACATGGACAAAGCGCTGCCTTGGCCGGAAAAGCCGATTCCGGGCGACACGATCTGGATGGGAACCGCAGATGCGTCTGGCCGTATGGTTAGCTACATCCAAAGCGTTTACTGGGAATTCGGCTCCGGGCTGGTGTTGCAGGATACGGGTGTGCTCTGGCAAAACCGAGGATCGAGTTTTTCACTCGACCCCAAGTCGCACAATGTGCTCAAGCCTGGCAAAAAGCCCTTTCACACACTCAACCCCGCGCATGCCCGCTTCGACGACGGCCGCCACATGGTGTACGGCAATATGGGTGGCGACGGCCAGCCACAAACGCAGTCCGCTGTTTTTTCGCGCTACGCCATGTTTGGCATGGGACTGCAGCAGGCGGTCAGTGCGCCGCGTTGGCTGTTGGGTAAAACCTGGGGTCAGGAAACCACCACGCTGAAGTTTGAAGACCGCTTCTCAGGGCAGGCGCTTGAGCAAATGCGTCAGGCCGGACATGACGTGGAGATCTTTCCTGAGTACAGCGACACCATGGGGCATGCGGGCGCGATCGTGCGGCAGGCCAATGGCCTGTACCTGGCCGCGGCAGATCCGCGCAGCGACGGCGTGGTGGCGGGTTTCTAGGCAGCTTGCACCTTGTCGCCTGAGGCGGCAGCCAGGCCATTGCTGAAATGCTTGAGCATGCGCTGCCGGGCGGATTGCGGCTCGCGCGACAGCAGGGCTTGCATCAACGCTTCGTGTTCCTGCATCGCCTCGCCGATACGACCAGCGCGCAGCAGCGATTGCTGCCGGCTCAAGCGCATCACCTTGCGCAGATCGGCCACCAGGTTCCGGCGCCAATGGTTGTTGGCGATTTCAAGCAGGCGCTGGTGAAAGCGCTGATTGCAGGCAAAAAACTCATCACGGTTCGGTCGTGCGCTGTTGGCAATGGCTCTGAGTTCTGCATGCAGCGCCTGCAACTCGGTCATTTCGCTGTCACTGGCAAACTGCGCGACATCTGCCGCGGCGTCGGACTCCAGTAGGCCCAGGAGGTGGTAGACCTCGCGCAGATCCCGCGTGGAGACCTCGGTCACGTAGGCGCCACGGCGGACTTTCATGGTCACCAAGCCTTCGCTGGCGAGCACCTTGAGTGCTTCGCGCAGGGGGGTGCGGCTGATGCCAAAGGTCTGTGTCCAGCGGACCTCATCGATCCATTCGCCGGGGGCGAGCTCGCCGGAGAAAATGCTTTGGCGCAAGCGCTCAGCTACTTCGACGTAGAGCGCTTTGGGGACGATGCTATCGGTCTCGGCCATTTTGGGGTGTCGGTTTAGGCCCGCTTAGATATATTTTGAATTCATAATTATGCATAATAGCGTATGTCGACGTCTTGAACAAGACCCAATGAGCAGGCCGGGCGCTCAGGTGCCTGCTGGCCTGGCGCAGCGGCGCTATGCTTGCAAGACTGCGGTCGTGAATCTATTCAAAACAGGCTGGTGAACTGATGGATAAACAAACCCAATTTCGTGCAGCGACTCTGACGGACTGGGAAATTGCTGCGGCCAAGTCAGCGCCCGGCGGTGACACCCGTCAATTGAACTGGCTGACGCCAGACGGGATTTCCGTCAAGCCCTTGTACACCGCTGAAGATACGAAAGACCTGACGCACACCAACACGCTGCCCGGTTTTGAGCCGTATTTGCGCGGGCCGCAGGCGACGATGTACGCCGTGCGCCCCTGGACGATTCGCCAGTACGCTGGTTTCTCAACGGCCGAGGAGTCCAACGCTTTTTATCGCAAGGCCTTGGCCTCGGGTGCGCAAGGGGTCAGTGTGGCCTTTGACCTGGCCACGCACCGTGGCTACGACAGTGACCATCCGCGGGTAACGGGCGACGTGGGCAAGGCTGGCGTGGCCATCGATTCTGTGGAGGATATGAAGATTCTGTTCAACCAGATTCCTCTCGACAAGGTCAGTGTCTCCATGACAATGAATGGCGCTGTCTTGCCTGTCCTGGCCGGTTACGTGGTGGCCGCAGAAGAGCAGGGCGTGGCGCAGGACCAGCTCTCAGGCACCATTCAGAACGACATTCTCAAAGAGTTCATGGTGCGCAACACCTACATCTATCCGCCTGAGCCTTCGATGCGGATCATTGGCGACATCATTGCCTACACCGCTGGGAACATGCCGAGATTCAATTCGATCTCGATCAGCGGCTATCACATGCAGGAGGCCGGTGCCAACCAGGCGCTGGAGTTGGCATTTACGCTGGCTGATGGCCGCGAGTATGTCCGCACCGCCATCGGCAAGGGCCTGGATGTGGATGACTTTGCTGGGCGTCTGTCGTTCTTCTGGGCCATCGGCATGAACTTCTATCTGGAGGTGGCCAAAATGCGCGCTGCGCGTCTGCTGTGGTGTCGCATCATGAAGGACTTTGGGGCTAAAAAGCCCAAGAGTCTGATGTTGCGCACGCACTGTCAGACCAGTGGTTGGAGTCTGACCGAACAGGACCCGTACAACAACGTGGTTCGTACCACGATCGAGGCCATGGCCGCCGTGTTTGGCGGTACGCAAAGCCTGCATACCAACAGTTTTGACGAGGCGATTGCCTTGCCCACCGAGTTCAGTGCCCGCATCGCGCGCAACACGCAGCTCATCATCCAGGAGGAGACCCACATCACCAATGTGATCGACCCCTGGGCCGGCAGCTACATGATGGAAAAGCTCACGCAAGAAATGGCCGATGCAGCCTGGTCCATCATGGAGGAGGTCGAGGCACAGGGTGGCATGACCAAGGCGGTTGATTCGGGTTGGGCCAAGCTGAAGATTGAAGCTGCTGCTGCTGAGAAGCAGGCACGAATTGACGCCGGCAAAGACGTGATCGTGGGGGTGAACAAGTACCGCCTCGAGCGTGAGGACCTGATTGAGGCGCGTGACATCGACAATGTAGCCGTTCGAGAGGGGCAGGTGGCCCGCCTGGCTGCGATACGTGCCGCACGTGACGACACGGCCGTGCGCCAAGCGCTGCAAGCCTTGACGCAGGCTGCCCAGGACGGCTCTGGCAATTTGCTGGACTTGAGTATTCGAGCGGTGCGTCTGCGCGCCACGGTGGGAGAAATCAGTGATGCGCTGGAGCAGGTTTATGGCCGGCATCGCGCCGATACGCAAAAGGTGACCGGAGTGTATGCAGCGGCTTATGACAGTGCAGAAGGTTGGGACAAGCTCAAGGGCGAGATCGCCGAGTTTGGCCAGGTGCATGGACGCCGTCCTCGCGTCATGATCGCCAAACTGGGCCAGGATGGTCACGACCGTGGCGCCAAGGTCGTGGCCACAGCCTTTGCCGACCTGGGCTTTGATGTCGACATGGGCCCGCTGTTCCAAACGCCGCAAGAGTGTGCCCGTCAGGCGATCGAAAACGATGTGCACGCGGTCGGCGTATCCACATTGGCAGCGGGCCATAAAACCCTGGTGCCGGCGATCATCGAGGAACTCAAGAAGCAGGGCGCGCAGGACATCATTGTGTTTGTCGGCGGCGTGATTCCGCGCCAGGACTATGACCTGCTGTACGAGGCGGGTGTGAAGGGTATTTACGGCCCTGGAACGCCGATTCCCGCCAGCGCCAAAGATGTTCTCGAGCAGATCAAAAAGGCGCTCGCCTGAGTGGGCCTTTTCGCGTGGCCATGAAAAAAGCAAGCACGGGACGCGCGCCTGAGGGGGCCGCAGCAGCCGGTGGCAACGGCCAGCAGGCCATTGCGCAGGCTATTGTGGAGGGCACTGGCATGCGTCAGCGTCGCGCCATGGCCAAGGCCATCACCCTGATGGAGTCCACCCGTGCGGACCACCGGGAACAGGCCGATGCGCTGTTGAGCCTGTTGATGCCGCACACCGGGCGTGCGCTGCGCATCGGGCTCAGTGGCGTGCCCGGCGTGGGCAAATCCACCCTGATTGAGGCGCTGGGCCTGTACGTCATCGGCCGGGGCCAGCGCGTAGCCGTGCTGGCTGTGGACCCCTCGAGCAGCCTCTCGGGCGGATCGATCCTGGGCGACAAGACGCGCATGGAGCAACTCTCGGTGCAGGAGGGCGCGTACATTCGTCCCAGCCCCAGCAGCGGTACCCTGGGTGGTGTGGCAGAAAAAACCCGCGAGGCGATGTTGATTTGCGAGGCCGCAGGCTATGACCTTGTAATCGTTGAAACCGTGGGTGTGGGGCAGAGTGAAACCGCTGTGGCCGACATGACGGATCTGTTTATCCTGATGCAATTGCCCAACGCGGGCGATGATTTGCAGGCGATCAAGCGCGGCGTGATGGAACTGGCAGACCTGGTGCTGATTAACAAGGCAGACCTCGATGCTGCGGCGGCTACGCGAGCACAGGCGCAGATCACCTCGTCCCTGCGCCTGCTGGGCTTGCATGGCCACCCTGAGGATTTGCCCTCTGACAGAGCCGTCTGGCAGCGCCGCGTGATCCAACTCAGCGCGCTTCAGAGTAAAGGTTTAGATGAACTGTGGCAGCTGGTGCTGCAATTTCGGGAACATCAGCAAAGCAAAGGCTTTTGGCAGGCGCGTCGTCAGCGACAGGCCCTGGCCTGGATGTGGGAGCGCATCGAGGCAGGTTTGCGAAGCGCTTTTCGTGGGCAGAAAACCGTTCAGCAGGCATTGGTGCAGATGACGCGTGATGTGTTGGACGGCCGGGTCGCAGCTTCAAGTGCTGCGCGGACCTTGCTGGCGCTGCATGCTGCAAGCCCTGTGATGGCTCCGCCAGATCAGTCAAGCATTGAAACGGATCGTTAGAGGATTGGACTATGCAAGAAATATTGCGACAGCTTGAGCAGAAACGTGCCGCGGCGCGCATGGGCGGCGGGCCAAAGCGCATTGACGCGCAACACAGCAAAGGAAAACTCACGGCGCGTGAGCGGCTGGAGGTCTTGTTGGACGAAGGCACCTTCGAAGAGTGGGACATGTTTGTTGAACACAGATGTGTCGACTTTGGCATGGAGAACAACAAGATCCCTGGTGACGGTGTGGTCACTGGCTACGGCATGATCAACGGCCGCCTGGTCTTTGTCTACAGCCAGGACTTCACGGTTTTTGGTGGTGCACTGTCCGAGGCGCATGCCGAAAAAATCTGCAAGATCATGGACCAGGCGATGAAAGTCGGTGCGCCGGTGATTGGCCTGAACGACTCGGGCGGTGCGCGCATTCAGGAGGGTGTGGCTTCACTGGGTGGCTATGCCGAGGTGTTTCAGCGCAACGTGATGGCCAGTGGGGTGATTCCGCAAATCAGCCTGATCATGGGCCCTAGCGCTGGTGGCGCTGTGTATTCGCCTGCGATGACCGACTTTATTTTCATGGTCAAAGACAGCTCCTACATGTTTGTCACTGGCCCCGAGGTCGTCAAGACCGTGACCCATGAAGAAGTGTCAGCCGAAGAACTCGGCGGCGCGCTGACCCATACCAGCAAGAGTGGCGTGGCAGATGGCGCTTTCGAAAACGACATTGAAGCCTTGCTGATGTTGCGCCGGCTCTACAACTACCTGCCTTTGAACAACCGAGAGAAGGCGCCGGTTCGCCCCAGTGGGGACCCGATCGATCGTGTTGAGATGAGTCTGGATACCTTGGTGCCGGACAACCCCAACAAGCCTTATGACATGAAAGAGCTGATCATCAAGACGGTTGATGACGGTGATTTTTTTGAAATCGCACCTGACTACGCCAAGAACATCATCATTGGTTTTGCGCGTATGGACGGGCAGACTGTTGGTATTGTTGCCAACCAGCCGCTGGTGCTGGCGGGTTGTCTGGACATCAAGAGCTCGATCAAGGCGGCGCGCTTTGTTCGTTTTTGTGACGCCTTCAATATCCCCGTGATCACCTATGTGGATGTGCCAGGCTTTATGCCAGGAACCAGCCAGGAATTTGGCGGCATCATCAAGCACGGTGCCAAGCTCTTGTATGCCTATGCCGAATGTACGGTTCCCAAAATCACGGTCATCGTGCGAAAGGCCTACGGTGGTGCTTATGACGTGATGGCGTCCAAGCATTTGCGCGGTGACGTCAACTTCGCCTGGCCGAATGCGGAAATTGCGGTGATGGGCGCCAAGGGTGCCGTGGAAATCATTTTTCGCGAGGACAAAGGCGACCCCGAAAAATTGGCTGCCAAAGAGGCTGAGTACAAGGCGCGTTTTGCCAATCCCTTTGTGGCGGCTAACCGTGGCTACATTGATGACGTGATCATGCCGCACAACACACGCAAACGCATCGGCCGCTCGCTGGTGATGCTCAGGGAGAAAAAGCTTGAAAACCCCTGGCGCAAGCACGGCAATATTCCGCTTTGATCCCCCGGTTTGAGGAGCAGCTTCTGATGTTTAAGAAAATATTGATCGCCAACCGTGGCGAGATTGCCTGCCGGGTGATCGCAACAGCCCGCAAAATGGGAATTGCCACGGTAGCGGTGTATTCCGAAGCCGACCGCGAGGCACGGCATGTTCGTCTGGCCGATGAGTCGATTTTGATCGGCCCGCCGCCCAGCCGTGAGTCCTACTTGCAGGCTGACAAGATCATTGCCGCAGCCAAACAGACCGGCGCGCAGGCGATTCACCCCGGCTATGGCTTTTTGAGTGAGAACGAACGCTTTGCCCAGCGTTGCGAGGACGAGGGCATTGTCTTTATTGGGCCCAAGGCGCATTCGATTGCAGCCATGGGCGACAAAATCGCATCGAAAAAGCTGGCGATGGAAGCGGGCGTCAGCACGATTCCCGGCTACAACGAGCCCATCGATTCCGCGAGCCAGGCTGTCGAGATTGCCAAGAACATCGGCTATCCGGTGATGATCAAGGCTAGCGCTGGTGGTGGCGGCAAAGGTCTTCGCGTGGCCTTTAACGACAAGGAAGCGAGCGAGGGCTTTGGTGCCTGTCAGAACGAGGCGCGCAACAGCTTTGGCGACGACCGCATCTTCATCGAGAAATTCGTCGAGCAGCCGCGCCACATCGAAATTCAGATTCTGGGCGATAGCCAGGGCCATGTGGTCTACCTCAATGAACGCGAGTGCTCGATTCAGCGTCGGCACCAGAAGGTGATCGAAGAGGCGCCCAGCCCCTTTATCAGTGAGGCGACACGCAAAGCCATGGGCGAACAGGCCGTGGCGCTGGCCAAGGCGGTGAAATACCAGAGCGCCGGCACCGTGGAATTCGTGGTGGGCAAGGACCAGGATTTCTACTTTCTGGAGATGAACACACGGCTCCAGGTGGAGCACCCGGTGACCGAATGCATTACCGGGCTTGATCTGGTGGAGATGATGATTCGCGTCGCCGCAGGTGAGGCCTTGCCGATGTCGCAGGCTGATGTGCGTCGTGACGGGTGGGCGATTGAATGCCGCATCAATGCCGAAGATCCGTTTCGAAATTTCCTGCCCTCCACGGGCCGCCTGGTGCGCTTCACGCCACCGTCGGAGACCATGTGGCAAGCGGATTTGGATCACTTGCACGGGGTGCGCGTCGACACCGGTGTTTTCGAGGGCGGCGAAATTCCGATGTACTACGACTCGATGATCGCCAAATTGATCGTGCATGGCAACGACCGGCTCGAGGCGATCAGCAAAATGCGCGAGGCCCTGAATGCTTTTGTCATCCGCGGCATCAGCAGCAACATTCCTTTTCAGTCAGCCTTGCTGGCGCACCCCGATTTTGTTTCCGGCGCATTCAACACCGGCTTTATCGCGCAACATTACAGCGCAGGGTTCCGAGCGGAAGACGTGCCGCACGAGGATCACGGTTTTCTGGTGGCTCTGGCCGCGTTTGTGCGCCGCAAGTCGCGCGAGCGCGCCACAGGTCTGAGCGGGCAGTTGCCAGGCTACGGCGTCAAAGTCGGCAAGGACTACAGCGTGATTGCGCTTGATCGACTCGGCAAGCACAGCTACCACGCGGTTCACGTGGACGAGTTCGTTGGCGAGAGCGGCTATGCGTCTGTGCAGGTGGCGGGGCAGGTCTATAAATTCACATCATCGTCGCGTCTGAATGACGTTGTGATTCGCGGTGACGTCAACGGGGTGCCCTTTGTGGCGCAGGTTGAACGCGGCTCCAGCAAAAACCCGCTGGCGCTGGTGGTTCAGCACAATGGCACGCGTCTGGAGTGCATGGTGGTTTCTCCGCGTATGGCGAGCTTGCATCAACTGATGCCCTACAAAGCGCCGCCAGACCTGAGCAAATATGTGCTCTCCCCGATGCCAGGCTTGCTGGTTGATGTTGCTGTGTCGGTCGGGCAGCATGTGCAAGCCGGCGAAAAGGTTGCGGTGATCGAGGCCATGAAGATGGAAAACGTTCTGTTCGCAACGGCCGATGGCGTGGTGGCCAAGCTGCTGGCCAGCAAAGGCGAGAGCCTGGTGGTTGATCAAGCCATCGTGGAGTTCGCGTCATGACAGCGAGCCGGCCTTTTCGGGTGCTGGGTATCCAGCAGATCGCGATCGGTGGCCTGGATAAAGCCCCGCTTCGCAGACTCTGGGTCGACATGCTCGGACTGAGTATGACGGGATCCTTTCGAAGCGAACGCGAGAATGTAGACGAAGACATTTGTGCGATCGGCCAGGGTCCCCTGAAGGTGGAAGTCGACCTGATGCAGCCGATTGATCCAGAGAAAAAGCCTGCCGTGCATGCCACGCCGCTGAACCATGTTGGCTTGTGGATCGACGATTTGCCCGCAGCGGTCAACTGGCTTAGTGCCCAGGGCGTTCGATTTGCGCCTGGCGGTATTCGAGTGGGTGCTGCCGGTTACGACATTTGTTTTTTGCACCCCAAGTCCAACGATGCGTTTCCCATCGCTGGCCAGGGCGTGCTCATTGAATTGGTACAGGCCCCGCCCGAGGTGATCCGGGCCGCCTCAGCATCAGGGGCCTGATCGGCGGGCTCGTGCGCGTGCCAGCGCTGCCTCGATCACTGATTTTTTTCGATCATTTGGCTCTCCTGGGCCTGCTGCCTGCGGGCTTTTCGTCTCTGTTGGCGTCTGCGGGCGCTGCGAGCTGTGTGCGCCAGGCCTGTGTCTGGCCTTGCCCTGCTGGAGGCGTTCCTGACGCTTGGCGTAACGCTGTTGCGCTTGGCGGGCCAGTTCATCGCCCCAGGCGGACCATCCACTGGCCTGGCCGCTGACCGGCTCGAGCAGGATGCAATCGACCGGACATACGGGCAAGCACAGCTCGCAGCCGGTGCAAAACGGCTCGATCACGGTATGCATGCGTTTGTTGGCGCCCACAATCGCATCGACCGGACACACCTCGATGCAGCGGGTGCATCCGATGCACCAGTTCTCGTCGACATAGGCAACGGCGCGGGGGGCCTCCTGGCCGTTGTCGGGATTGAGCGCAAGCACCGCTTTGCCGGTCAGGGCGGCCAGGCGCGCGATCCCTTCGTGGCCACCTGGAGGGCACTGGTTGATCGGACTCAGGTCCTCAGCAATAGCCTGCGCGTAAGCCGCACAGTCTGCGTAGCCGCAACGAGTGCACTGGGTTTGCGGCAGCACCGCCAGAATGCTGGCGGCCTGCAGCCTCATTTTTGGCGTGTGCTCGCGCCGCGTTTGGGTTTGGCGGCTGTTTGGCCTGCACTGGTCTTGACCACCCGCGCGGACTGGTTGACGTTGGCCTGAGCCTTGGGCTTTCGATCGGCTGCGACGCGCGCAGGTGCTGCTTTCGTAGGGGTGCCGGTCTTCTTGGCTGCTGCCTTGCTTGATGCAGAGGCGGTCTTTGCCTTGGCGCCGGAGCGCAGGCCAGCCATCGCCACCTGCAGCGCTTGGGTGGTTTTGGCCAGCTGCTCAGAAGTGGACGGTGTCAGTTCCTCGAGCGCTGGCTGGTTGGCTTTGATGAAGGCCAGGACCCGCGGGTAGACTTTTTCGCGCCAACGACGGCCCGAGAAGATGCCATAGTGGCCAGCGCCTTTGACCTCATAGTGCTGTTTGCGCTTGGCATCCACGCCGCTGCACAGGCTGTGCACCGCTTCAGTCTGGCCAGAGCCGGAAATATCGTCGAGTTCCCCTTCGATGGAGAGTAGCGCCGTGTGACGGATGTCCTGTGGGCGCACGCGCTCGAGTTGGCCTTGCGGGTTGCGCACGTCCCAGGTGTGGTTGACCAAGCTGAAGTCCTGAAACACCACACGAATGGTCTCCAGATAAAAGGCGGCGTCCATGTCGAGTACGGCGTTGTACTCGTCATAGAAACGACGATGTGCCTCGGCGCTGGCATCGTCACCGCGCACCAGATCCTTAAAGTAATCAAAGTGGCTGCGCAGGTGATTGCCCGGGTTCATCACCACGAATCCCGTGTGCTGCAGAAAGCCAGGGTAGACGCGGCGTCCGGCGCCGGGAAAACGCGAGGGAACCCGGTAAATCACATTGTTTTCAAACCACTCCAGGCTTTTGTTCATGGCCAGGTTGTTCACCCGGGTGGGCGAGCGTTGGGCATCGATGGGGCCACCCATCATCACCATGCTCAAGGGCGTTTTTTCGCCGCGACTGGCCATCAGGGATACGGCCGCCAGGACGGGCACGGTGGGCTGACAGACACTCATCACGTGGCAATTGCCATAACCCTGTTGCAAATGGGTGATGAAGGTCTGAACGTAGTTCACATAGTCGCTGAGGTCGAATTCGCCTTCTTCAACAGGAACGAGGCGGGCATTAATCCACTCGGTGATGTAGACCTTGTGGTCCTTGAGCATGGTCTGGACCGTATCGCGCAGCAAGGTGGCGTAATGCCCCGACAAGGGCGCTACGATCAAAACTGCGGGTTGGTCTTTCAGCTTGGCCAGCGTCTCCGGGCTGTCGGTCAGGCGCTTGAAGCGGCGCAGAAGGCAAAACGGCTTGCTGATTTCGACGCGCTCATGAATGGCCACCTCAACACCGTCGACGTCGACGGTGCGGATGCCAAATTCTGGTTTTTCATAATCTTTACCCAGCCGGTGCATCAGGTCGTAGGCCGCAGAGATGCGTTGCGACAGCGGATGCTGGCCCATGATCGACAGAGGATTGGCAAACAGCTTGGACGCTGACTGTGCCAGGTCGGTGAAGGGCTCAATCAGGGAGCGTTGGGTTTCGTAAATGTTGTAGAGCACTGGGCTGCCTTGCGTTGAAATTGTTGCAGTGCAATATTAACTCAAACGGCCTGAAAATGCCACCCCGCCAGCCTCTTTTTCCCAAGAGATTCGGTCTGTTGGCGGCTTTCAGGTGGCTACAGGCCGGGTGCGTTGCTCAGACAACTTTGGCGATGGCCTGGCACACGTGGGCGATGTTGCCGTTGTTCAGGGCTGCCACACACATGCGCCCGGTATCGGTGCCGTACACGCCAAACTCGCTGCGCAGACGCGTCATCTGCTCTTTGGAGAGCCCCGAGTAGCTGAACATGCCGATCTGGCGGGTGATGAAACTCATGTCTTGTTGAACGCCGGCTGCTTTCAGGCCGTCAACCAGTTTCTGACGCATCTCCTTGATGCGTACACGCATCTCGGCGAGTTCCTGCTCCCACAGCGCACGCAGCTCAGGGTTGCCTAGCACGCCGGCAACAATGGCGCCGCCGTGCGTCGGTGGGTTGCTGTAGTTGGTGCGGATCACGATCTTGAGCTGACTCAGAACCCGGTTGGCCTCGTCTTTGTCTTTGCACAGCACACTGAGCGCGCCGACGCGCTCACCGTAGAGGCTGAAGCTTTTCGAGAAAGACGTTGAGATGAAGAAGTCAAGGCCGGATTTGACAAACTTTTGAACGACTGCGCCGTCTTCGGCGATGCCGTAGCCAAAACCTTGGTAAGCCATGTCCAGGAAGGTAATCAGGCTCGCTTTCTGAACCGTCTGAATCACCGCATCCCACTGCGCAGGTGTCAGGTCATAGCCGGTGGGGTTGTGGCAACACGCGTGCAGGAGCACGATGGTTCCACGGGGTGCTGCTGCCAGGTCCGCCAGCATGCCGTCGAAATCGAGGTCGCGCGTCTGGGGGTTGTAATAGCGGTATGTCTCGACCTCAAAGCCGGCATTGGTAAAAAGCGCCCGGTGGTTTTCCCAGCTGGGGTCCGAGATCAGCACCTTGGCCGATGGGTTCAGGCGTTTGAGGAAGTCGGCGCCGACCTTCAGGCCACCCGTGCCACCAATGGCCTGAATGGTTGCCACCCGGCCCGATTGAACAGGCTCACTGTCTGAGCCGAACACCAGACTCTTCACGGCGGCGTCGTAGGCTGCAATACCGTCGATGGGCAGATAGCCGCGTGCCGTGGGTTTGTCCATCATCAGTTTTTCAAAGGCCTGCACGCATTTCAGCAGGGGCAGTTTGCCCTGGTCATTGAAGTAGACGCCAACCCCGAGGTTCACTTTTTGCGGGTGCGTGTCGGCATTGAATTGCTCGTTGAGACCCAAAATCGGGTCGCGGGGTGCCATTTCGACGGCGGAAAACAGAGACATGAGACGGTCCGGTGAGTTCAAACCCGCTAATTTTATCGCCCCGCATAGGCGCTAAGCGCCCGCCACCGGGGCTGTTTTCCGGTCTTGAGCCGGCTAACATTGCTGGTTATTCCCTGCTAAATCACCGTCTGATGCCCCGTCCCTCCAAAACCTCTGTCCAGCAGGGCCCCACCTTGGTGACACCGGAGGCGTCGTCGCAGCCGGGTGCTGATGGCGTGTTCGTCCGGTATGACGACTCACCCTTTGAGCTGTTTCAGCCCTATGCCCCTGCAGGGGACCAACCCGCAGCCATCGAGCAACTGGTCGAGGGCGTGGAAAACGGCGAGGTTTTCCAGACCCTGCTGGGTGTAACGGGCTCGGGCAAGACTTTCACCATGGCCAACGTGATCGCGCGCCTGGGGCGACCTGCCATCGTGTTCGCGCCGAACAAAACGCTGGCGGCCCAGCTCTACAGCGAATTTCGGGAGTTCTTCCCCAGAAACGCAGTGGAGTACTTCGTCAGCTATTACGACTACTACCAGCCTGAGGCTTACGTCCCCCAGCGCGACCTGTTCATCGAGAAGGACTCGGCGATCAACGAGCACATTGAGCAAATGCGCCTGAGTTGCACCAAGAGCCTGCTGGAGCGGCGCGACGTCGTGATCGTGGCGACTGTGTCTGCCATCTACGGCATCGGCCAGCCCGAGGCCTATCACAAAATGGTGATGACGCTGCGTGCAGGCGACAAGATCGGCCAGCGCGACATGATCAGCCAGCTCGTTCGCATGCAGTACCAGCGCAACGACGTCGAGTTTTCCCGCGGCCAATTCCGGGTGCGTGGCGACACGGTAGACATCTTTCCGGCTGAGCACTCGGAGATGGCGATCCGCGTTGAGCTGTTTGATGAGGACATCGAGAGCCTTCAGCTGTTTGATCCGCTTACCGGACGAATCCGGCAAAAAATTCCCCGCTTCACGGTGTACCCGAGCAGCCATTACGTGACCCCGCGTGAACAGGTGCTCCAGGCTGTGGAGGCGATCAAACTGGAGTTGGCCGAGCGGGTAAAGTTTTTTGTGGGCGAGGGCAAGCTGCTGGAGGCACAGCGCATCGAGCAGCGCACCCGCTTTGATCTGGAGATGCTCAGCGAGGTGGGCCATTGCAAAGGCATTGAGAACTACAGCCGCCATCTGAGCGGCTCGGCCCCGGGTGAGCCACCAGCCACATTGACCGATTACCTGCCGCGCGATGCGCTGATGTTTCTGGACGAGTCCCACGTGTTGATCGGGCAGTTTGCTGGCATGTACAACGGTGATCGGTCGCGAAAAACAACATTGGTCGAATATGGCTTTCGCTTACCCAGCGCGCTCGACAACCGACCCCTGCGCTTCGAGGAGTTCGAGGCTCGTATGCGCCAGTCGATCATGGTCTCGGCCACACCGGGGCCCTGGGAGCAGGATCATGCCGGTCAGACTGTTGAGCAGTTGGTGCGCCCGACCGGCTTGGTAGATCCCGAGGTCGAGGTCCGCCCCGCCAGCAGCCAGGTTGATGATGTGTTGCAGGAGATCCGCGTGCGGGTGGAGCGCTCGCAGCGCGTGCTGATCACCACGCTGACCAAGCGCATGGCCGAGCAGCTGACAGACTACCTGGCCGATAACGGCGTCAAGGTGCGTTACTTGCACAGCGACATCGACACGGTTGAACGCGTCGAGATCATCCGGGACTTGCGACTGGGCGCATTCGATGTGCTGGTGGGCATCAACCTGCTGCGCGAGGGGCTCGACATTCCCGAGGTCTCGCTGGTCGCTATTTTGGACGCCGACAAGGAGGGTTTTTTGCGCTCCGAGCGCTCGCTGATTCAGACCATTGGCCGGGCTGCCCGAAACGTGCAGGGCTGCGCAATTCTGTATGCCGACAAGGTCACGGATTCCATGCGCCGGGCGATCGATGAAACCGAACGTCGCCGAGCCCGGCAAATCGCGCACAACCAGCGCCTGGGCATCACGCCTCGCAGCATCGTCAAGCAGGTGAGGGATCTGATTGACGGCGTCTATAGCGAGAAAGCCGGCAAGGAGGCGGAAAAACTCGAGCAGGACGCCATGGTGCGCGCGCAGCTGGAGGACATGAGCGAAAAAGAGATGGCGCGTGAAATCAAGCGCCTGGAAAAGCTCATGATGGACCACGCCCGCAACCTGGAGTTCGAGAAAGCGGCCCGGGTGCGCGATCAGTTGGCCATTTTGAAGGCCCGTGCTTTTGGGGCATCTGGTTCGGACAACCTGGTCGCCTGATTCCCCTGCATGGGGTTAAAGCTCTTTATCCGACTATTTCACTAGGCTTTTGCTATACTTGACCCGAACAGTCGGGATTAGAGCCGGCTGCTTAGTGCACGTCAGGAGAAAGCCATGCGACTCACGACCAAAGGACGATTTGCGGTTACCGCCATGATTGATCTGGGCTTGCGCCAGTCGGCCGGCCCTGTCACCCTCGCGGCGATCAGCCAGCGGCAGCAGATTTCACTGTCTTATCTTGAGCAGTTGTTCGGCAAGTTGCGGCGAAAAGGCCTGGTGGAGTCGACGCGCGGCCCGGGCGGCGGCTATACCTTGTCTCGGCCGGCGCTGGAGATTTCGGTGGCCGAGATCATCACCTCGGTGGACGAGCCGATCGACGCCACGCAATGTGGTGGCAAGGAAAATTGTCTCGGTGACGGTGCGCGTTGCATGACGCATGACCTGTGGGCCTCTTTGAATGCCAGGATGGTTGAATTTCTGGGCTCGGTGCACCTGCAGCAGCTCGTGGACGAGCAAATCGCCAAGGGCTTTGAGCCAGAGGGGAAAGCACTGGTCAAGCGGGCGATCAGCAAGATGCCAGCGAGCCAGGCGATCCGGGTGAATGCGCCGAATTCGGTGTTTGCCCTCGGCCATGCCCTCTCGAAAAGTTAATGACCAGCGCCAGTCGCATTCATTCTCGTTATCAATCAGGATTTTCATGGACACCACCCCTCACTTTCCGATCTACCTGGACTACAGCGCAACCAATCCTTGCGATCAGCGGGTGGTCGACGCCATGGTGCCCTGGCTGCGTGAACATTTCGGCAACCCGGCATCTCGCAGTCACGCCTGGGGTTGGGAGGCCGAAGCTGCGATCGAAAAAGCGCGTGGGCAGGTGGCAGACCTTATTGGCGCTGACCCCCGAGAGATCATCTGGACCTCGGGTGCAACCGAATCAAACAATCTGGCACTCAAAGGTGCTGCGCACTTTTATCAGTCCAAGGGCAAGCACCTGATCACGGTCAAGACCGAGCATAAAGCGGTTCTCGACACCTGTCGTGAGCTCGAGCGCCAGGGCTTTGAAGTGACTTACCTGGACGTTCAAAGCGATGGCCTGGTGGACCTCGAGGTTTTTCGAGCCGCCATCCGGCCCGACACCATCGTCGCCAGCGTGATGTTCGTCAACAATGAAATTGGCGTTGTTCAGGACGTGGCTGCGATCGGTGCCATCTGTCGCGAGCGCGGCGTCATCTTCCATGTGGACGCGGCCCAGGCCACGGGTCGGGTGGCCTTTGACCTGTCGAGCCTGCCCGTGGACCTGATGAGCCTGACCTCACACAAGACCTATGGTCCTAAAGGCGTTGGGGCCTTGTTTGTGCGTCGCAAGCCGCGTGTGCGCATTGAGGCGCAGATGCACGGTGGCGGTCACGAGCGGGGCATGCGCTCGGGCACCTTGCCCACCCATCAGATCGTCGGTATGGGAGAGGCTTATCGCATTGCACGCGAAGAGATGGCGCAGGAGTTGCCGCGCATTCAAGCCCTGCATGACCGCCTGGTAGCCGGCTTGCAAGACATTGAGCAGGTTTTTATCAACGGCCACCTGAGCCGGCGTGTTCCGCATAACCTGAACATCAGCTTTAACTACGTGGAGGGTGAATCGCTCATCATGGGTATCAAAGGCCTGGCGGTCTCCAGCGGCTCGGCCTGTACCTCAGCCAGCCTGGAGCCGAGCTATGTGCTCAGGGCCCTTGGCCGTAGCGACGAACTGGCACACAGCAGCCTGCGCATGACGATCGGCCGATGGACCACCGAGGAAGAGATTGATTACGCAATTCAGACCATCAGGGAAAACGTGGCGCGACTGCGCGAGCTCAGCCCCTTGTGGGAGATGTACCAAGACGGGGTGGACCTATCGACGATTCAGTGGGCCGCCCACTGATGCTTGTGCGGGACTGGCGGGTATGAGCCCGCGTACCCGTGTGATGAATTAAGGAGCAAAAAATGGCTTATTCAGAAAAAGTAGTTGATCATTATGAAAACCCTCGCAATGTGGGTTCGTTCGACAAGGGCGACGATACGGTTGGCACGGGTATGGTTGGCGCGCCAGCCTGCGGCGACGTGATGAAGCTGCAGATCAAGGTCAATGCGCAAACCGGCGTGATCGAAGATGCACGATTCAAGACCTATGGTTGTGGTTCAGCCATCGCGTCGAGCTCTCTGGTCACCGAGTGGGTCAAGGGCAAAACACTGGCCGAGGCCGAGTCCCTGAAAAATAGCGAAATTGCCCAGGAACTGGCCTTGCCGCCAGTGAAAATCCATTGCTCCATTCTGGCTGAGGACGCGATCAAGGCGGCTGTCAAAGACTACCGTGACCGTCACGCCGACGCGGGCTGAACAAGTGAGGGCCTGGCCGTTGATGTGCCGCAGGTTCTTGTGTACCTCTGATTTTTCGTAAACGCTGACTATGGCTGTGACCTTGACTGATGCCGCTGCCCGGCATGTGAACCGCTACCTCGCCAAGCGAGGCCAAGGCGTGGGCGTGCGCCTGGGTGTGAAGACCACGGGCTGCTCGGGCCTGGCTTACAAACTCGAATATGTGGACGAAATCGGAAGCGAGGACATGGTGTTCGAAGGCCATGGTGTGAAGGTGATCGTTGACCCCAAAAGCCTGCCGTATCTGGACGGTACCGAACTGGACTTTGTGCGCGAAGGCCTCAACGAGGGCTTCAAGTTCAACAACCCCAAGGAGCGCGACCGTTGCGGTTGCGGGGAGTCATTCAGGGTCTGACACCGTGGCTCGAGCGCTCTGCTGAGGGCTGAGGCGCTGTTGATCCCTTACGCTCTGTTAATGGCTTACGCCCCGCACTGGATGCAAAACATTTTTTGAACGCACGAATGCTTTCCTTGCAGGCTGATGATTTTGACTTGTTCGGGCTGCCGCGTCAGTTCGCGCAGGACCGCAGCGAACTCGACGCCCGCTGGAAGACCTTGCAGCGTGAGGCGCATCCCGACAAGTTTGCGGCGCAAGGCGCTGCTGCACAACGGCTGGCCATGCAATGGTCGGTACGCATTAACGAAGCCTATCAGCGCCTGAAAGATCCCTTGAAGCGGGCCACGTATTTGTGCGAATTGCATGGGCAAGACATACAGGCCGAAAGCAACACCGCCATGCCAGCCTCTTTCCTGATGCAGCAGATGCAATGGCGTGAGGCTCTGGATGAGGCCGCTGGCGCGAAGGATCTGGACGCTTTGCGCGCGGAAGTCACGGCCAGTGAGGGCCAAGCCTTGCAGGCTCTGGCCAGCAGCATTGACCATGAACAGAATTTTGTACAGGCGGTCGAGCAGGTGCGCGCCTTGATGTTCACGCAGCGTTTCTTGCGTGACATCGATGCCAGGACCGACGCATTGGAGCCGCGATAAATATGGCCTTGTTACAGATCTCGGAGCCTGGGCAAAGTCCCAACCCGCATGAGCGACGCATTGCGGTCGGCATTGACCTGGGTACCACGCATTCGCTGGTGGCCTGCGTTCGCAGCGGTATCGCCGAATGCCTGCCCGATGAAGACGGCGAGGTGATCCTGCCCTCTGTTGTTCGCTATCTGTCCGATGGAAAACGCCAGATTGGCCGAAGCGCTGTGGCTGCGCAGGCCAGCGACGCCGCCAACACCATTGCCTCGGTCAAACGTCTGATGGGGCGTGGTCTCAAAGACCTGGCGTCACCCCAGAAGTGGCCCTATCAATGGGTGGACCACCCCGGCATGGTGGGTGTGCAGACGGTGCAGGGCGAAAAGTCCCCGGTGGAGGTCAGCGCCGATATTCTGGCCACGCTGCGTTATCGCGCCGAAGACACCTTTGACGACGATCTCTACGGTGCGGTCATCACGGTACCGGCCTATTTCGATGACGCGCAGCGTCAGGCCACCAAGGATGCTGCCAAGCTGGCGGGTCTGAATGTGCTTCGTCTCATCAATGAACCGACTGCTGCAGCCATTGCCTACGGCCTGGACAATGGCAGTGAGGGAACGTACGCGGTCTACGATCTGGGTGGCGGTACATTCGATATTTCAATTTTGCGACTGACCCAGGGCGTGTTTGAGGTAGTCGCCACAGGTGGTGACTCTGCCCTTGGGGGTGATGATTACGACCATGTGCTAGCCGAGTGGGTTCTCGATCGTTGTGGCATGGCAGACCTTGCGCAGCTTGGCCCGGCTGACAAGGCCTTGATCAAGTCAGAAGCGCGTCGTTGCAAGGAATGCTTGTCCGCGCAGCCTGAGGCAGTGTTCCGAGCGGAACTCAGCGTGGGTTTGCTGCAATACAACCTGAGCGCTGCGGATTTCAGTCAGGCAGCCGGCGTGCTGACACAGCGCACCTTAACAGCGGTTCGAAAGGCGCTGCGTGATGCGCGCCTCGAGGCCAGCGAGGTACAGGGCGTGGTGCTGGTTGGTGGGTCGACGCGTATGCCCCATGTACGAGAAGCCGTCCAGGCGTTTTTCGGGCGTGAGCCGCTGACCAACCTGAACCCGGATGAGGTTGTCGCTCTGGGCGCTGCCATTCAGGCCAATCAACTGGCCGGCAACAACCCGGGTGGCGATTTGCTGTTGCTTGACGTGATTCCCCTGTCGCTTGGCATTGAAACCATGGGTGGACTCGTCGAGCGCATCATCTCGCGCAATGAAACCATTCCAACCGCCAAAGCGCAGGATTTCACGACCTATGTGGATGGACAGACCGCCATGGCTTTGCATGTGGTCCAGGGCGAGCGCGACCTGGTCGCTGACTGCAGAAGTCTGGCCCGCTTTGAGCTGCGCGGTATTCCGCCGATGGTGGCAGGCGCAGCGCGCATTCGTGTCACCTTCACGGTTGATGCGGATGGCCTGCTCAGTGTGGCTGCCAATGAGGAGACCAGTGGCGTGCAGGCGCACATTGCGGTCAAACCCTCCTATGGTCTGGCAGACGATGACATTGCCCGCATGCTTAAGGATAGTTTTGCCTCGGCCCAGTCTGACATGAAGGCGCGTGCGCTGGCTGAGGCGAGGGTCGAGTCCGATCGCATGGTGCTGGCCGCGCAGAGTGCGCTCGCCGCTGACGGTGACTTGCTCGATGCGATACAGCGTGCTGATATTGATGCGCTGATCGTCAAAGCCCAGGCCTCTGTGTCGCTGGAAGATGCTGCGCAGATCGACGCCCTCACCCAGGCCTTGGCCAAAGGCACTGAAGCTTTTGCGGCCATGCGTATGAACCGCGGCATCCAGAAAGCATTAGCTGGGCGCCACATTGAAAACCTCTGACATCCTGATCCATGCCTCAGATCCGCATCCTGCCGCACGCCGAGTACTGCCCCGAGGGCGCCAGCATTTCAGCCCCGAGTGGCACCTCGATTTGCGAGGCACTTTTGGACAACAACATCGCCATTGAGCATGCTTGTGAGCTGAGTTGTGCCTGTACCACTTGCCACGTGATCGTGCGCGAGGGCTTCGAGTCGCTGTCACCGTCCCAGGAGGAAGAGGACGACCTGTTGGACCGCGCCTGGGGCTTGCAGCCACAGTCTCGCCTGAGCTGTCAGGCAATCCTGGCGCACAAAGATCTGGTGGTCGAGATTCCCAAGTACAGTATCAATCACGCCAAGGAAAACCACTGACCCCACTGAAAGGGGCATCAGGGGGCAGACAGAGGCCTTGCGCAGAGCCATAGATGGGTTAATGAAGCATGCGTCAGATTTTTTTGGATACGGAAACCACGGGTCTGTCTGCGCAGGAGGGTGATCGTGTGATCGAGATTGCCTGTGTCGAGCTCGTCAACCGCAAGCTCACGGGCAACAATTGGCACAGCTATCTCAATCCCGATCGTGACAGCCACCAGGACGCGCTCAAAGTGCACGGACTGACGCGCGAATTTCTGGCTGATAAGCCTGCGTTTGAAGCGGTGGCGGATCAATTTCTGTCCTATATCCAGGATGCGGATGTCTTCATTCACAACGCATCGTTTGACCTGGGTTTTTTGAACATGGAGCTGGCGCGCTGTGACAAGCCAGCTTTGCAGGGCGCGCTTGCCAGTGTGACCGATACCCTGGCGATGGCCAAAGAGATGTTCCCAGGCAAGCGAAACTCGCTTGATGCCTTGTGCGACCGACTTGAGGTGGACAACTCGAATCGGGTTTTGCACGGGGCTTTGCTTGACGCCGAATTGTTAGCTGAGGTCTACATTAAGCTGACCCGCGGCCAGGATGCCTTGCTGATGGAGGAGAGCAGTCAGGCCCAGGGTCCTGGCTTGGCCACGGGTGGCACCGACCTGAGTGAACTAAACCTGCCTGTGATATCGGCCAGCGACAAAGAATTGGCCGCGCATGAAGCCGTTCTCCTGCAAATTGACAAGGCCAGCGGGCAAAAAACGGTCTGGCGCAAACAGCCAAATTGATGTTGCGTTGAAGTCTGCGGTCGCTTCAGGCCTGGCCGCCTGGTGCAAATCGCTTGCAGGCATCCAGGTAGTGCTGGAGCTCTTCTTCCGGATTGTTGGCTTTGAGCAGGCCATTCATGGTGGCGACGGTGCCAATGCCACAGCCCAGTACGAGGCCTACGCTGTCGGGTCGGATGCCGCCGAAGGCCACGGTCGGATGTGCCGCCAACAGTGTGGCGTAGCGTTTCAAGCGTTCAGTACCCTGGCTGTGCACACGTTTGCGCTGATTGGGCAAAGCGAATATCGGGCCGATGGCAATGTAGCTGGCTCGAGCGGAATGGGCCTGGAAAATGTCGTCATAGCTTCGGGCGCTGATGCCAACGCGAAGTTCGGCCTGACGTAAGGCCTCCAGATTGCTCATGTTCAGGTCTTCTCGGCCCAGATGTACGCCATAGGCGCCGGCCTCGATGGCAGCTTGCCAGTGGTTGTTGACGAACAGCAGGGTCTGGGTGCCGCGCACCGCGTCAACGGCGGCCAAGACCTCATTTTTTACCGTGTAGGGATCATCCGATACAAACCGCATTTGCACCGCTGGCGCACCGGCCTTGGCCATTCGCTCGACCCAGGCCGCGTCTGGAACGACCGCGTACAGGCCCATGTGCTGGGGGCAGGGCAGCCCCGCTTGCTCTCGAGGCCAGGTCTGTAAGCCAAAGTCTTGCGCCTGCTCTGGCCATTTGGCAGGGTCAAATTTGCCTTCCCGGATGTACTGCGCACGCCAGGCGGCCGCGACACGCTGCGCATCGGCGTCTCCGAAGTCCAGCGCATGGCAAGCAAGCAAGGCAGCGTCGTATAGCCGGCTCGCGTCCGAAGGACCCTCGGTCAACGGAACCGCATCACCGAGTCGCAGAAAATGAAGCGCGCGCAAGGCCTCTGGCTTCAATGCCAGGGCTTGGTTGGCTTCAACAATCGCCTTGGCCCATTTATGTATGAGATTCATCGCACTATCGTCATCAGCTTTGATCAAGCGCCAACACGGCGGCGCGTGTTACAGGCGATTCTGCCTCAAGGCCCGGGCAGGTCGTCGCAGTGCCATCCATGGCCGTACCGAGGCGAGGGCTGCCTCACTCAAGGATGCCCAGGCGTTTTTGCAAGAGCGTACTGCTGGTGGTGTACTGCAAAGGCCCGTTGTCCTGCGGTCGCAGGATGCTGGCCGCCGCAAACGCCGC
Organism: Comamonadaceae bacterium; assembly: GCA_038145425.1. Taxonomy (GTDB): domain Bacteria; phylum Pseudomonadota; class Gammaproteobacteria; order Burkholderiales; family Burkholderiaceae_C; genus Rhodoferax. The sequence continues at coordinate 196,857 of JAYQPP010000001.1, forward strand.
TTGCGTGGCCTCGTGAAAGCCACTGACGATCAGCTTTTTTTTGCCGGGGTAGTCGACGATGTCGCCCACCGCAAAAATACCTGATGCACTGGTTGCGCAGGTTGCGGGCTCTACCACCAGCTGTTTGCGGGACATCTGTAGCCCCCAGGTGCTCAAGGGACCCAGTTTCGGGCTCAAGCCCTGGGCAATTAACAGTATCTGGCATGACAGTGACCCAAGGCCTGCATGGGGTGTGTCGATCTCCAGTCCCGTCAAGCTTTGTTTTGCGCTGTTGCCCATGAGCAGGCGGGTAGGCTGGCCGACCTGACAGCGGATGCGGCCCTCGGATTTGGCGCGCTCTAGGCGGGCGAGCGTTGCCGCATCCGCGCGGAAGACATCGCGGCGATGCATGAGCGTGATATCGAGTCGGCAGGGCGCATCCAGCAGGGCCAGTGCGCTGTCAACAGCCTCTTGCTCTCCGCCCAGCACGCAGACTTGCTGACCATCAAAAAACCGATCGACAGGGGGTATCTCAAAAAAAATATCGCGCCCAAGTAGGTCATTCATACCCTCGAGGCTGGGTGTCTTAGGCATGAAGGCGCCAACACCTGCGGCGATGAAGACGCAGCGCGCCGCATAGTGGCCCGCTTTCTTGCTGCCGGTTGCCTGTGCGCAGAGATGCCACAGTCCGTCTTTGAGCTGGAGTTCGCTGACCTGGGCTTGCCAATGGAATTGCGGGTCAAAGGGCTTGACCTGCCGCATCAAGGCTTGGGTCAGGCCATCACCCGTGACCACTGGCAGGCCTGGAATGTCATAAATTGGCTTGTCGCTGTAGAGTGCAGCACATTGGCCGCCCGGGCCACTGAGGGTGTCGATCACCGTGCAGCGCATGCCCAGCAGCCCCAGTTCGAAAACGGTCCACAGACCCACCGGGCCCGCACCGATGACGATCGCGTCCGTGGGGCTCGGATTGGGCATGGTCAGGGTGGGTTCAACGGATCAGCTGATCGAGCTTGCCGGTCTTGTCTTTCCAGTCGTCCGCATCGGGCGGGGCGGTCTTGCGCTTGGTGATGGTCTTCCAGGTCGGCAATTTGGCCAGTTCGGCGTTGAGTGCCGTCATGTGGCGCTGGTCCTTGGGGACGTCCTCTTCCGCATAAATGGCGTTGACTGGGCACTCGGGGATACACACCGCGCAGTCGATGCACTCGTCCGGGTCAATGGTGAGGAAATTCGGGCCTTCGATGAAGCAATCGACGGGGCAGACATCGACACAGTCTGTGTACTTGCATCGAATGCAGGCTTCGGTGACAACGTGGGTCATGTTGGGCGGCTGGAGGTGTTTAAATCAGTGGTGATTTTAAGGCTTGCGACCAATTTTCAGGCACTGCTGACCGCAGCGTTTTAGGCAAAGACAGACAGAAGACGGTCCAGGCCGCCCTTGTCGATACACACATTAGCCCTTTCGCGCACAACCGGCTTGGCATGGTAGCCCACCGACAGGCCGACCACGGTCATCATCGGAAGGTCGTTGGCGCCGTCGCCGACCGCAATGGCTTGGCTTGGGGAAATTCCGAGCTGTGCGCACAGCGCCAGTACGGTGTTTTTCTTTTCCTCGCCATCGCAAATCTCGCCCCAACTCTGGCGCACCAGGCGGCCCGTGAGCCGCTGGTCTTGGACCTCCAGTTGGTTGGCTTTGGAAAAGTCAATGCCCAGGCGTTCGACGATTCGATCGCTGATCAGGGTGAAACCGCCCGAGACCAGCAAGACCTTGAGGCCGGCCGCTTTGCAGGCTGAAATCAACTCGGACGCCCCAGGGTTGAGCTGTAGGCGCTCCTCATACATCCTGTCGATGTCCGCCAGCGTAACGCCTTGCAGCAAGGCCAGGCGCCGCCTCAGGCTTTCCTGAAAGTCACCGATTTCGCCGCGCATGGCGGCTTCAGTGATCGCGGCAACCTCAGCCTTGCGGCCGACGGCATCGGCGATTTCGTCCACGCATTCGATGTTGATCAGCGTGGAGTCCATGTCAAAGG
>JAYQPP010000002.1:0-73247 GCA_038145425.1 Comamonadaceae bacterium
ATGCCAGGCAGCACAAACACGTTCTCGACCACGATGGCGCCAGTGATCAGGTTGCCAAACTGAAGCCCCATCACCGTAAGCACCGGGATCATGGCATTGCGCAGCACATGGCGCCAGAGGACCGCACGCGAAGACAAGCCCTTGGCGCGGGCGGTGCGCACAAAATCTTCACGCATGACTTCGAGCACCGCTGAGCGGGTGATGCGCGCCAGAATGGCGGCCTGCACCGCGGCCAAGGCCACAGCGGGCAAGATCAGCGCCTGCAGCCCCTCAAGCAGCCCACCACCGTCCGCTTCGCGCCAACCTGGAAAGCCACCCGCGTTGACCCACTGCAACTCGACGGCAAACAACAGAATCAGCAAAATGGCGAGCCAGAAATTCGGAATCGCCACACCGACCTGACTCAGCGCCATCACACCAACATCACCGATCCGGTTATGCCGCGCCGCGGCGTACACACCCAGTGCCAGCGCCAGCACCACGGTCAGAGCCATGGCCATCACCGCCAGCGGCAAACTCACGGCCAGGCGCTCGGCAATCAGCGCAGCCGTCGGGGTGTCGTAGGCCACGCTGAGCTGGGTCTGGCCCTTGAGCAAGCCCGAAGTCCATTGCAGGTAGCGCTGCCAGGCGCTCTGGTCGAGGCCGAGTTTCTGGCGCAAGGCCTGCACCGCCTCCGGGCTTGCCGTCTCTCCCAGCATGACTTCGGCGGCGTTGCCCGGCAGCAGTTCGAGCACCACAAAGACCAGCACCGAAGCCAGGCTCAGGGTGAGCAAAAAGCTGCCCAGGCGGCGAAACAGGGATAAACCCATAGAGTTGCCATTCAGCCTTGAAATGGAGTCTGGCAACTATGATGCGCTTGCCAGAAATCATACAAACAGGTATTGCCATGAATCACGCCAATGCGGGGGCTTTGACTGACGTTGCCGGCCTGTTGGTCGGTCATTTTACGCACGCGTCCCGACCCACCGGGTGCACGGTGGTGCTCGCGCCCGAGGGTGCCGTTGCAGGCGTGGACGTGCGCGGCGCAGCACCCGGAACGCGCGAGACCGACCTGCTCGATGCCAGCAATCTGGTCGATCGGGTCCACGCCATCGTGCTCAGTGGCGGCAGCGCCTTTGGCCTGGACAGCGCCTCGGGCGTGATGCAGTGGCTGCAGGAACAGCAGATCGGCCTGCCCACAGCCTACGGCCTGGTGCCCATCGTGCCAGCTGCCGTGCTCTATGACCTGGCCGCCTACGACAGCACGCATGACGCACGGGCCCGACCTGATGCGGCCAGCGGCTATCAGGCCGCCAGCGTCGCCTGCAGCCCCAACACCGAACAAGGCAATGTGGGCGCCGGCTCAGGGGCCCTGGTTGGCAAACTTTTTGGCATGGCGCACGCCATGAAAGGCGGGCTTGGGCAAGCCAGTGTGCGCGCGGGGGCCTGGACGGTCTCTGCCATGATCGCCTGCAACGCGGTTGGCGACGTGGTCTCTGAGCGCGACGCGTCGGTGCTCGCTGGCGCGCGCGACCACCGCCGTGCTGCGTTTCTCAACACCGAGCAAGCCCTGCTGCGCGGCGACAAGCGCCTAAGTCCGCTGGTGGGTGGCAACACCACGATTGGCGTGATTGCCTGCAACGCCCTGCTCGACAAGGCCCAGGCGCGGCGCTTGGCCATGAGCGCACACGACGGTCTTGCGCGCGTGATTCGCCCAGCGCACACCCTGCTCGACGGTGACACCTTGTTCGCGCTGGCGACCGGCACCGTCATGCAAACGCCCGACATGGTACTGCTCGGGGTCATGGCCGCCCACGCTTGCGCCATGGCCACGGTTAACGCGATCACCCACGCCCAAGGCCTGCCAACCGTGCACGGTTTTGTGCCAGCCTGGCGCGACTTGCAAGTGGCAAGCTAACGCAGCGTGGCACGCCAGCCAGCCTGGCGCGCTTATTGCTGACACTTTCTGTGGTTTCATCGCCAGGGCATGAAACGCACCAAAATAATGCATTAAGCACAAAGGGGTTCAGATGGATGCACTAAAACAGGGCGCGGATGCTTTGTTCATTTTGCTGGGCGGGATCATGGTGCTGGCCATGCACGCCGGCTTTGCCTTTCTGGAAGTGGGCACGGTCCGGCGCAAAAACCAGGTCAATGCCCTGGTCAAGATCCTGGTCGATTTTTCTGCGTCAACCGTGGTTTATTTTCTGGTTGGCTACGCAGTGGCCTATGGCACGCATTTTCTGGTGGGCGCCGAGCAGCTGGCTGAGAAAAACGGCTATGAGCTGGTCAAGTTCTTCTTCCTGCTGACTTTTGCCGCGGCAATTCCAGCCATCATCTCGGGCGGCATCGCAGAACGCGCCCGGTTCTGGCCGCAGTTGATCGCTACGGCTGCCATCGTCGGATTCATTTACCCATTTTTCGAGGGCATCGTGTGGAACCAGCAGCTTGGTATTCAAGCCTGGATCAAAGCACTCACCGGGCAGGAGTTTCATGACTTTGCCGGCAGCGTCGTGGTGCACGCCGTCGGCGGCTGGATCGCGCTGGCTGCCGTCTTGCTGCTCGGCCCGCGGCATAACCGCTACCGCAAGGACGGGGGCATGTCGGCGCACCCGCCCTCGAGCATTCCATTTCTCGCCCTCGGCGCCTGGATCCTGACCGTTGGCTGGTTTGGTTTTAACGTGATGAGCGCACAAACCCTGGACAAGATGTCAGGCTTGGTCGCTGTCAACTCGCTCTTGGCCATGGTGGGTGGCACCTTGGCTGCGCTGATAGCGGGCAAGAATGACCCTGGCTTTGTGCACAACGGGCCGCTGGCCGGCTTGGTGGCCGTCTGCGCGGGTTCCGACTTGATGCACCCGATTGGTGCGTTGGTGGTCGGGCTGGTTGCAGGCGCCCTGTTTGTCCGGCTGTTCACGCTGACGCAAAACAAATGGCGCGTCGACGACGTGCTTGGCGTTTGGCCACTGCACGGCATCTGCGGCGCCTGGGGCGGACTGGCCGCCGGCATTTTCGGCAGCAAAGCGCTGGGCGGGCTCGGCGGCGTGAGCCTGGGCGCGCAAGCGCTGGGAACGCTGATGGGCTTGGCCTGGGCCTTTCTGGGCGGGCTGGTGGTTTACGGCCTTATCAAGAAAATTACCGGACTGCGACTGAGCCAGGAGGACGAATTCGAGGGCGCCGACCTCGCGGTGCATCGCATCAGCGCATCGGCCGAAAAAGAGACCAGCTGGTAATACCGCATAGCGCACCAGGTGTGCGCCCGATGCCCGCCTGTCAGAGCCTGGAGGGCACATGCTTTCGCCTCCACGTGCGCCGGTTGACCGCCAACGGCCCAGGGCGTACGGGCTGTCAAATTTGAAACAGCGGAGGCGGCACAACCGGCGGCGTTGCAACAAAAACACTAAAAATGTGTTGCAAGAGTATAAAAAATACATTCCTACCATCATATTGACATATCATCTGGCCTGTGCGCGTACGTTTCGCGCATTTAACCCGCGGTGTTTGCCCGGCTCTTATCTGTATTTGGTCACCCGTTTCGGATCATTTCAGTCAGGGACCCCATCGCTTTTTTTGTTTTCAGGAGTCCTTGCATGGGCAACAAACTATACGTTGGCAATCTGCCATATTCTTTTCGTGATGATGATCTGGTGCAGGCATTTTCTGCGCACGGGTCCGTCACCAGCGCCAAAGTCATGATGGAGCGCGACACCGGTCGCTCCAAGGGCTTCGGCTTCGTCGAGATGGGCGACGACGCACAGGCGCAAGCTGCGATTGGCGCGATGAACGGCCAACAGGTTGGCGGTCGTGCGCTGGTTGTTAACGAGGCGCGCCCCATGGAGCCGCGTCCCCCGCGCTCTGGCGGCTTTGGCGGCGGCGGTGGCTACGGTGGTGGTCGCTCCGGTGGCGGTGGCTACGGTGGTGGTCGCCCTGCAGGTGGCGGCGGCGGTTATGGTGGCGGCAACCGCGGCGGCTACTGATACGCTCAAGCCGTCTTTTGTACGCACCCATGAAAAGGCCCGCCAAGGGCCTTTTTTACTGCCGCGCCAGACACATCGCCCCCTCGGCCAACGCGTCCGCCTGCGCCATCGCTTCCCGAGGCCTTGCGCTTGAGGCGCGCGACTGGAGCGCCAACCGGCCTTGCTTAAACCCACTCAACTTTGAGCACACCGGCTGCCAATAGGAGCCGATCCCCGAACTTCAGGCCTAGGCGCTTGGCGCACGCGCCTTGCGCGCACGTTTGGCAAACAAGCGGTCAAACCAGCTGTTGGGCAAGGCGCGCAGCAATTTGGCAACGATCGCCATTTGCCAGGGAATCACGCGGTAACTCACGCCCGATGCAATGGCCTGGTAGGCCTTGCGGGCGAATGTATCGCTTTGCATCAGAAACGGCATGTTGTAGCGGTTCTTCTCGGTCAAGGGCGTGGCGATGTAGCCGGGGCAGATGGTCTGCACCCGCACGCCACTGCCGCGCAATTCGCCACGCAGGCTCTCGCACAGGCTGATCACGGCTGACTTGCTCGCGCAATAGCCGCCGTGGCCTGGCAGACCACGAATGCCGGCCACACTGGCCATGCCCACCAACTGTCCACTGCCACGAACACGCATCGGCTCGATAAACGGCACAAAAGTGGCAGCCACGCCCATCACATTGGTGTTCAGGATTTGAGACAAGACCGCAAGATCATCCGGCTGTGAAAGATCAACGCCCATGCTGATGCCGGCGTTGGCAATCACCACATCGGGCAAACCCTGGCGCACCAGACAGTCCTGCGCCATCGTCAACATGGCATTCTGGTCGCACACATCAGCGCAGTAGGCGTGATAGCTCTCGGGCCCCACACCCATATCTGCCATGTGCGCCGCAATCTGATCGGCGCGGCGCGCCACCAGTGCCAAGTGCCAGCCCTTGCTGGCAAATTCGCGGCTCAGCGCCAGGCCAATACCGCTGGATGCGCCGGTGATCAGCACCAAGGGCTTCATGTCAGGGCTTGCGCGCTGCAGCAGAGGGCGCCGGCATGAACTGGCCCCGTACCCGACCCTGCAAAATCAGCTCTTGCGCGCGGTCATCAAAACGACCGGCATCTGCACTGAAGCGGTCCGAGCCGCGCTGCGCAACCAAAGGCTTGGTTGAAATCAAGCGCCGCTCTTCGGTAAAGGCCTGCAGATGCTCACCGCTGACGCGCCAAGAATCGACGCTGCTTGAAGCCGGCGCGCCAAAGCCTACGAGTTGCGCCTGGCCCAGCAGGTCAACGCGCGAGGCATCGGCGTTGGTCAGCGCTCGCGTCGCACGCGCCTGAATGATGCGGCCCTGGGAATCGACGCTGCGGATGCGAATCTGTTCAATTTCATAAGTGTCGGTGATCGGGAAATGCCGCGCAAGCGCACCACTGACCGCGCTCTTGGGCAGGCCCTGCCAGTCATAGGCCCACACCGAAAAATCACGCATGACATAGTCAGGCTCAGCACGCATGACTTTTTCGCTGCGCGCCGCGCTCGGCTCAGGCGAACGCTGCAACAGCCAGTAAGACGCAGCGGCCAGCACACCCATCAGGATCACCGGCAGATACAAGACCACGCGGTCCAGCCAGGCGCTCCACTTCATGCGTGCTGGCCCTCGCCATCGAGGAGCGTCTGGTAGCGGCCGCTGGCAAGCAACAGCAAATCGCAGAGTTCACGCACCGCGCCATGACCGCCCTGCCGACTTGTCACGTGGTCAGCAACAGCGAGTACCTCCGCGTGCGCATTGGGCGGCGCGCACGCCAGGCCGGCACGCTGCAACATCGGCAAATCAGGCCAGTCATCACCCATGGCTGCGGCCTGTGACCACGACAACCCCAGCGCATCGAGCGTGGCCTGCGACGTGCTGGCCTTGTCTTCAATACCAAAGTGGGCCTGCGTGATGCCCAAGGCAGCCAGACGACAGCGCAAGGCCGCCGAGTCGCGCCCGGTAATCACCACCGGCGTGATGCCGGCACGAATCAGCAACTTCAATCCGTGCCCGTCGAGCGTATTGAAGCGTTTGAGCGCTTCGCCCTGGTCGGAAAAAAACAAACCGCCATCGGTCAGCACACCATCGACATCCAGAAACACCAGTTTGATGCCCTGCGCCTTGAGCAGCAAATCGGGGTCAAACTGCAAACTTGCCATGCACCTGTCCTGCCTTTAAATCACTTTGGCGCGCATCAAGTCGTTGCTGTTGAGCGCGCCGCACAGGCGGCCCTTTTCGTCGAGCACCAGCACGCTGGTAATGCGCCGCGCCTCCATCAAGTCTGCCGCCTCCACCGCCAGCGCATCGCTCTGCACGGTGCAGGGATTGGCGTGCATGATGTCAGAAGCTTTGCGCGCACGCAGGTCCGCGCCGTTTTCCAGCAAACGGCGCAAGTCACCGTCGGTGAAGATGCCGCGCAGGCCGCCGGCATCGTCGACCACCGCGGTTGCGCCCAGGCCTTTGGCGCTCATCTCGCGCATGATTTCACTCAGGCCAGCCTCAAGGCCCACACGCGGCACCTGTGCGTCGTCGCGCATGACATCTCGCACATGCGTGAGCAGCTTGCGCCCCAGTGCGCCACCCGGATGCGAACGCGCGAAGTCCTCGGCGCGAAAGCCACGTGCATCGAGCAGCGCCACCGCCAGCGCGTCGCCCAGCGCCAATTGCGCCGTGGTACTCGCCGTCGGGGCCAGGTTCAGGGGACAGGCCTCTTTGTCCACGCCACTGTCAAGATGGACATCGGCATGGCGCGCCAAGGTCGATCGGGGTTTGCCGGTCATACCAATCAGCGCCGTGCCTTGGCGCTTGATGGTCGGCACGATCGCCTGCAACTCGGCGGACTCACCACTGTTGGAAATAGCCAGCACCACGTCGGCAGCGGTGACCATGCCCAAGTCACCATGACTGGCCTCGCCAGGGTGCACAAACATGGCAGGCGTTCCGGTCGACGACAAGGTGGCAGCCAATTTGCGCCCGACATGGCCGCTCTTGCCCATACCCATCACCACGACACGGCCACGGGCGCCCAGGATCAGCTGCATGGCACGGACAAACGGTTCGCCCAGGCGCTGCTTGAGGCCAAGCACCGCAGCCGACTCAATGTCAAGCGTGTCACGCGCAAGCTGCAAAGCTCGGTCATGGTTTAAGCGATCCGGCGCGCCAGAGTTCATCAGATTATTTTAGGGCGGCATGCGACGCGCGCGGAGGTCGCCTTGTTAGCATCGGCACATGTCACCTCTTGAGCTCACGCTTTTATATTTGCTGGCCGCCGTGCTCGGCGTGGTGATCTGCCGCTCGCTCAAATTGCCGCCCATGCTGGGCTATCTGGCTGTGGGTGTGGTGATTGGGCCCAACGCACTAGCGCTGGCAAAAAACGCGCAAGGCGTGCAGCATCTGGGCGAATTCGGCGTGGTGTTTCTGATGTTTGTGATCGGGCTCGAATTCAATCTGCCCAAGCTGCGTGCCATGCGCGCGCTGGTGTTTGGTCTGGGCCTGTCACAGGTGGTTCTCACCATGCTCATCACCACGGCTGGCAGCCTGGCCCTGGCTTGGCTGGCGCCGGTCTACTGGAACATGAGCTGGCAAAGTGCGCTGGCGATTTCGGCGGCCATGGCCATGAGCAGCACAGCCATCGTGGTCAAGCTCATGGCTGAGCGACTCGAAATGGAAACCCCGCATGGGCGCCGCGTGCTGGGCATTCTGCTGTTTCAGGACCTGGCCGTGGTGCCGCTGCTGGTCCTGATCCCCGCGCTTGGCGCGTCTGCTGACATGCTGGCCTACACCATGTCGCTTGCGCTGGTCAAAGCGGTGGCGCTGATCACCTTGCTGCTGGTCGGCGGCCCGCGCATCATGCACTGGTGGCTCAACCTGGTGGCGCGACGCAAAAGCGAAGAACTGTTTGTCCTCAACCTGTTGCTGGTCACACTGAGCCTGGCGTGGCTGACCGAGCTGGCAGGGCTTAGCCTGGCGTTGGGCGCTTTTATCGCTGGCATGCTGATTTCCGAGACCCAGTACAAGCACCAGGTCGAAACCGATATCCGGCCGTTTCACGACGTCTTGCTGGGCCTGTTCTTCATCAGTATCGGCATGATGCTCGACTGGCGCCTGGTGCTCGAACGCTGGGCGCTGGTACTGGTGTTGCTGGTGCTACCCGTGCTCTTCAAGGCCGTGCTAATCACGCTGCTGAGCCGCGCCATGGGCGCATCAACTGGCATTGCGCTCAAAACTGGCTTGTACTTGGCGCAGGCTGGGGAGTTTGGCTTCGTGCTGCTGGCCTTGTCGCAAACGCATGCACTGATTCCGCCAGAGCTGCTCAATCCGGCACTGGCGGCCATGGTGCTGTCCATGCTGGCCACACCTTTTATCGTGATGCACGCCAACCAATGGGTCATGCGGCTGGTCAGCTCCGAATGGCTGATGCAGTCGGTGCAGATGACCAGCATTGCGCGCAAGTCCATGTCGGCCAACAAGCACGTGATCATCTGCGGCTACGGACGCTGCGGGCAGAACCTGGCGCGCATGCTGGAGCAGGAGCAAATCCCCTACATGGCGCTTGACCTTGACCCCGACCGCGTGCGCCAGGCGGCCGAGGCTGGCGACTCGGTGGTCTTTGGCGATGCCGCCCGCCTGCAGGCCCTGATGGCCGCTGGCCTGGCGCGCGCCAGCGCTGTGGTGGTGACCTATCTCGAAACGCCCAGCGCCTTGCGCGTGCTGGCACACATTCAGGAACACGCGCCCCAGGTGCCCGTGATCGTGCGCACGCAAGACGACCACGACCTGGAAGTCCTGCAGCAGGCTGGCGCCACCGAGGTCGTACCCGAGGCAATCGAGGGCTCGCTCATGCTGGCCGGCCATGCCTTGGCCTTGCTTGGAGTGCCCATGCGCAGGGTGATCCACGTGATTCAAGATCAGCGCGAACAGCGCTACAGCCTGCTGCGCGGCTTTTTCCGAGGCTCAGATGATGGTGACATCGACGAGGCTCAGGCTGAGCGACTCTGGAGCGTGACCTTGCCTGCGGATGCGCCGGCGCTGGGCTGCTTGCTGTCTGACATGAAATTGGCTGCATCGGCGCTTCGCGTGATCAGCCTGCGCCGCAAAAACGGCGCTGGTGTCGACCTGTCCAGTGATCCAGTGCTGCAAGAGGGTGACACCCTGGTCCTGTCGGGCAGGGCTGAGGCACTCGCGCAAGCTGAAGCCCGCTTGTTGCGTATCAAAAGCCAGTCCAAAGCTCGCGGCGCATGAGGATTGGGCTTGGCAGGCCCGCCTTGGCTCAGGTTCCTGAGCCATCGGCCTGCGTCGCCTCGAAGCGCAGGCTGGCAAACTCCGCTTGTACGTCAGAGCGGGCGTAAGGCTTACGCAGGACCTTCGCGCCATCCAGATCGTCCAGCGCTTCTGGCGAGAAACCCGTGGTCAATACCACTTGCAACCCAGGGCTGATCTCCTTGGCTTTTTTGGCTAGCGCCGGGCCATCCAGGTCGCCTGGCATCACGATATCGCTGAACAGCACATCGAAAGGCTGCTCGCGCATCAAGACAAGCGCCTCCTCTGCGGATGTTGAGGTCTGCACCGCAAATCCCATGGCCTCTAGCCATTTGCGCGCAATTCGGCATAGGCCCTCCTCATCGTCAACCACCAGTACGCTTCGGCCTTCGCCAAAGGAGAAACCTGAGTCGGTCTCGCCTGCCACGGGCTTGCGCGTCGTATCGTCCGACGGGCTGTCGTGGCCTTCAGCCGGCGAAGCCCCGAGCCTGGCGTCGATCCTCTGCGCTGCCAAGCCCGCGAGCTTGCGCAATTCGGCGCGTTGCCGGTCCGAGAGCATGCCCGGTTCGGTATCCAGCACACATAAAGTGCCCAAGGCATGCCCGGCATTGTCAAGCAAGGGCACACCGGCGTAAAAGCGGATGAAGGGCTCACCCACGACCAGGGGATTGCCACTGAATCGCGAATCATCGCTGGCATCGGTCACCTGAAAAACATCATCACTGGACTCGATCGCGTGCGCACAAAACGCATCCCTTCTAGGTGTTTGGTCAGCCGTCAGGCCAAACTTGGCTTTGAACCACTGCCGGTCCGCGTCCACCAATGAAATCAACGCGGTTTTGGCGTTGCAAAGCTCCGCGGCACGCGACACCAGTTTGTCGAGCTCGACATCGGGCTGGGTGTCAAGAATTTCCAGCGACTGCAGGGCAGCCAAGCGCTCGGCCTCGTAGCGCAGATATTCACGCGACTCGGGCCGCAAAAGGGGCAAGTACAGGCTGACCGTCGTCCCTTGCCCCAGCGCCGACTCAATGAACACCGCCCCGCCAAGCTGCTCTGCAAAACCCCGCACCGTCGCCAGCCCAAGCCCAGTGCCTTTTCCCTGCGCTTTGGTGGTGAAAAAGGGGTCGAAAGCACGCTGGCGAACCTCCTCGGTCATGCCCGCGCCGGTGTCTTGCACGGTGATCAGCGCGTAGCTGCCAGGCAGCAGTCCGTGCGGGTTGTTCTCTGGCACTTGCAGACGGTCCGAGGCGACCTGAATGTGTTTAGCCCCTGCGGTTTTTTCATTCAAGGCATCGCGCGCATTGATCACCAAATTGAGCACCACATTGCTCAGTCCAGAACTGTCTGCCATCGCCAGAAGCTCACCCGGACAAAGCTGGGAGTTCAGGCGAATGTTGGAGCCGACCGAGTGGCGCAGCAGGTCGATCAAGCTCATGAGCGATTCATTCACGTCGATACGCGCCAGGTCCAGGTTCTGGCGTCTGGCCACAGCCAGCAGGGAATTCGCCACCGATGCCCCGCGCGTTGCCGCCTGGCGCGCCGCATTGAAGCATTCGACGAGCACCACGTCGTCCTGTGGCAGGTCTGGCTCCATCATTTCCAGATTGCCCAGGACAATGCCCAGCATGTTGTTGAAGTCGTGCGCCAGGCCGCCCGTGAGCTCACCGATAGCCTCCATTTTCTGGGCCTCACCGATGCGCCTGTCAGCATTTTTTCGATCAGTGATATCCAGAGCGAACATGGTGATGGACTCCATCTCACCTAAGGGGTTTAGGTAAGCGTGGTAGCTGGCCAGCATCCAGACCGTGTGCCTGAGCTTGGTCAAGCGGCCCAATTCCGTCTGCACCGACCTGCCCGCAGCCAGCACTTTCATCTGGCTTCGCCGCTCAGCCGCTGAAGACTCATACGGCGCCATTTGGCCAAATTCGTTCCAGTCCTGACCAAGCACCTCAGCCAGCGAGGTTTCAAACCGCTCCAAAAACATCTGGTTGGCATCGACGATTTTCCATTCGGGGTTCATACGTACCACCATGTGTGACACATCCAGTGCATGGGTCTGTCGCTCCAAGATGCTCTCGGTCTCTCGCTCCTGCGTTAGATCGCGCGCACCGCCAAGGAAGCGGCGTTCCCCATTGACGTCAATGCCCGCCAGGTTGATGCGCCACGGAATACGCTGGCCACCGGTGTGTGAAGCCACACCCTCATAGCGCGCCTGTGAGTGCTCGCCCACTAGGCTTGCCCACATTTCGGTCAGGCTCTCGATAGAGATACCGACCTCCAAATCAAACATCGACATGCTGATCAGCTCTTGACGCGTCATGCCCACCATTTCGCAGAAAGCTTTGTTGACCTCGGTGAACTGCCCGAACGAATCATGAACAAAAATGCCCACTGGCATTGACTCCATGTAGGTGCTGGTCAGCGCTTTCTCCTGCTCCAGCGCCTGGCGCGCCAGAACGGCAGCGGTGATATCGGAAGACAAGATCAAGAAACCCTCTTTTTGGCCGGCCGCCACTTTGATCGGGACCAAGGTTGAGCGCAGCCACACCGATGTTTTGTCGAAGCGTCGGTGTTCGGCCTCCCAGGATGCAATGTTCGGTGCACCCGCCACACCCATGGCCCGGCTGCGCCGCGTAACAGTCTCCTTGTCAAAGCCCCTGAAGGGTCGCCCTATACACTCGGCCTCGATGCGACCAAAACACTTGAGAAAACTCTGGTTGGCTGTCACAAAATTTCCCATCTCATCGAGCTCGAGCACCATGTGCGTGGCATTGAGGGCCGTGCGCAAACTGATCATCGCCCTGCGCTGCTGCTGCAATTCGCTCAGGTCTTTGACCACAATCGCATATTGACGCTCATCGCCGAGTCCCATGATGCCAAGCCGCAGCGCTACAGGAATGAGTGTCATGTCCGATCTGCGCATGACACTCTCAAACTGTTGGAAACCCGCGGAAAACTCGTCATTGGCCAACTTAGCCAAAATGCCGGCAAGCGTACTGCCCTTGTCCACCTCACTGATCTTGAGCCCGCACAGATCGTGGTGGGTGTAGCCCAGCAGGTGGCACGCGGCGGGGTTGGCGTCCTGAACCTGCCCGCCTTCGCTGACCACCAAGAAACCCTCAAGGCTCAGATCAAGGTACATGCGATAGTTTTGCTGAGTATCAGAGAGTTGCCTCTTTGCAGACACACTGTCTGAAATATCGAAAGACAGCACTTGCACGTTGCGTTGGCCACTGGCAAGGTCTACGGTGGACGAGGCAAAAGCCTGGACCCAGACCGGGTGATGAGCACTGTCTTGAAGCTCAATCTCAGACTCGATAAGCGACGCGTTGGCAGCGCCGACCGACGCGCCCGGCGGACAGTACTGCCACAACACTTGCGTCCGATCGGGCTGCGCCAAAGGGCTGAAGCGCTGAAGCCATCTGTTATTGGCGCGGACATAACAGCCTTGACTATCGAGCTCAAGCACCATGGCGCTGTCGTCAAGCAGGTTTTGCACAGCAGCCAGGCGCTCTCTCACGCGCTCTCGCTGGCTTTGGTCCGTGAGCTCAAGGGCAAAATACTTTTGCGCATTGATAATTCTGCAGGTCACGTTGGCATGCAAGCGACGAGTTTGCCCATGCCTACTGCGTAGATCAAGCTCGAACGCGAACTCGGCGCCCTCGTCAGACGCCTGCAACAGGCCCTGCACCCTCTGGCGTTCACCCGGCGCCAGCATCTTCAGAAAGTGCTCGCCGGTCAAGTCCGTGCTCTCACGATCCAGATAAAGGCCCAATCGCTGGCTGGCCAACATAATCATCTGATTCCCGTCGAGCAAGACCAACGCTGACTCAGATACCTGAAACACGGCTTCGAGCATCCGCTGGGACTTATCGCCCTCGTGCTTGGCCAGGGCCAGGTCTGTGACATCTCGCACAGAACACAACACACGTCGCAAATGGCCGCCCGGCCCAAACTCCGGCGCATACACCGCATCGAGATCATGCACCGCGCCCGCTGGCGAGCGTACGCGCAAGCTTCGGTTCACGATGTCGCCTTTGACCAGCCGGGCCCAACTGGCCTCAAAGCTCTCAGAGGAGAACACCTCCAAAAACAGAAGGCTACGGTAGCTTGACCCCACCAGCTCGTCCCGATCGCGACCGAATATCTGGCACAAGCGTTCATCAATATCCACCAGGGTGCAATCACCCCTGAACACCGCAAGCATCGACAACGCTGTGAGCATTTCCTGGGCCACGGCCTCTTGCTTTTTGATCAGCGCCAACTCCGTCTCAGACTGGGCCACAATCAACTGGCACGACATCCAACCCCATTGGTACGCGCTGAGGCCAACACGATGGATCTGGCTCTGCCCTTGATGGGGCTCCCACGCCAGCTCATAGGTTTCACCCATCGCCGGACCGGCTGGGCCAAACCGCCGGTCAAGGGCTTGCAAAAACCCCTGCTCCATCACGTCGCGCCCGCCGGCATTGGCCTGCAGCACACGGCCGTCGGCCCCACGCAAGATCACGGCCTGCCCCAATGCATTGATCAGCCCCAAGAGGCGCTCTTCTTCGCCTGCACGCAGGCCCCGCCGGCGCACCCGGTACACGCCAACCATGAGGGCAGCGCCTGCGAGCAGTAGCCAAGCCCAAAAACTCTGCCAGGCCGTCTGCGCTTTGAGCTCGGCGACAACCGCCTCAGTGGGCATGTCGCTGAGCGCCCGCATGGACACCAGGCGCATGCTGCTGCTCAAGCCCAGCTCGCCGAACGGCGACAGGCTCACGGGCTGCGCAAGCCATCGCCACTGCGCATCAGCATGGACTGCGCGATCCGCGGCGCTGATGGCCTGCCAAGCCTGAGGGGCCAGCTCAGCCAGGTTGGCGCCAGGGTTCCAGGCGCGACGCGAGTCGGTCCACAACACCTGGGCATTGTTCCCAAGCAGCGCATAGAACGCCGAGGGTTGCACAGCAGCCAGTGCGCTGTCGATCAAGTTGGCCAAGTCATACTCAAACAACATGACGCCCTGGCTTGAATCAATGCCCTGTGCCATTGGCATCGCCAGATGCAACAGGCTTTGCCCTCTGGCTTGCGACCACTGGACACCCGCCGTGCCTCGTGCGGCGCTGTCCGTATCGCTGGCACGAAGCAAGGCCGAGAGCGCCTCGGATGGGCCTGTTTCGACCAACGCACCCTGATCAGAGAGCAAGAAAACCATCGGCGCGGCCTGGCCCGCACGCCACGCAATTTTTTGAACATACGGCAGTGCCTGGCCGCGCTTCAATTGCCCAAGCCACTTCGCACGAGTTTGCACGTCCAACTGATCAGTCGCCGCCGGTGAAGCGGGCATGGCAGGACTCAGATTCGGGGCCAGGGCTACAACCCTGCGCTGCTGATCAACTTGGCTCAGGAGGTCGCGCTGCACACGCTGGGTCAGGTTCTCCAGGGCGGCCTGCTGGACGCCCTCCAGCCTTTTGACTTCAGTCTGCAGGCGCTGCTGGTAGAGCAGCCAGCCACCGACGAGCACCACCAGCGCCGTCACAGCCCACGCAGCCAGGAGCGCGCGCAGCACTGTGACAGGCCATGGGCCCAGTCCGGCCCACGCCTTGACACCTGCTAACGGGGTGCGTGACGCCATGCTCACGGCTGCACCCCTTTTGCCATCAACATGAGCTGCCATCCATCGTCGGCCTCAAGCGGTTCACGCCAGCTCAGGCCCAGCGCATCAAGCTGGGCGCGCGCGCCCGCCAGGGCCTGCGCCTCGGGTCGATCAGCCTCACGCGGGTCCGGCGCGCGCGCCGGGCTCGCGGTCAAAGACATTTGCAAGCCGCCTGAGGGCAGCTGCTGCAAAGCCAGGCTGATGGTCGGCCCAGACCCCACGCGCCGGCGCAACAAACGGGCCGCACAGACCAGCACAGCGCTCAGGGTATCAACGCCAGCGTCAACCAAGGCCGACGCGAAACGCTCGTCGGGCGCTGGCACTTGCACCCCGGCGGCCTCTTTCAGCCGCGCAAACAGCCTCGATTGCGTAGACCGCGCCAGCTTTTGCGGCGCGTCAGGCGGCTGTGGCGCAGGCGGGTTTGCGTCAAAGGCCAATAGATGGAAGACAGCTTGCAGCGCGAAAGCAGCACCCAAAGCATCTGCAACCGCCAACTGGCCCTCGACCAGCGCATCCGCATCGGGCTTATCACCCAGCCAGTCTGCAGCTGCGTAAAGCTTGCCGATCAGGTTATTGGTGTCATGCTCCAAGACTGCGGCCAGTGGCATCAACGTGCGCGGGTCTTGGTGTACAGGCATCTTCAACGCAAGGCAATTGGGCGGACTCGCTCAGCTCCCTTGAGAATTTAAAGCAGGCATGGCGGCCAGCTCCGGCAGGCGCTGGGTGGCCCAGCGCCCCACGACCGTGATGTCTTCAGGCGGCAGGATGAAATAGCCTTGGGCACTCTGACAGCCGTGGTTTTTGAGCCATCGCAGCTGGCCCTCGGTCTCCACGCCCTCGGCAGCAACTGACATGTTGAGGTTATGCCCCAGGCTGATCGCATTTTCAACAATGCGTCGGGCAGACTCGTTGTCTTCCAGACGAGAGACGAACATCAAATCGATCTTGAGCTCGCTGTAAGGGGAATCACTCAAACGCTCAAGGGTGGAGTGCCCGGTTCCAAAGTCGTCGATCGAAAGCGATACGCCGCGCAAAGCAAGTCGGGTCTGCACATCCAGCGACACTTTGACCGCCTGAGGCAGCGAGGTTTCTGTGATTTCAATCGTCAGTCGTTGGTTGAGAAAGTCCAGTTCGGTCAACAGTTTTTCGATTTGCTCGGGTATGGTGACATCATCGATCGCCGCTGGCGGGAAGTTCACCGACAGCTTGCCCTGAAACTGAGCGTCGCGCTCAAGCGCCTTCGCCCCCAGAATCGCTTGACGCAGCACTTCAAAGGTAAAGCGGCGCGCCAGGGGCGAAGACTCAACGATTGGAATAAACGAAGCCGGCGCGAGCAGGCCCAAGCGCGGATGCTGCCAACGTACCAGTGCCTCTACCCCCGCCCATCGCCAGTCACTCAGGCTGACCTGAGGCTGGAAATGAACCACAAACTCATGGTTGTTGATCGCCTGCTCGATATCGCCCAGGGTGAAGACGTGTTCCTGATCTGAAGGGGCTTGCGTCGGCGCCTTGACTTGAGGCTCTTTACGGGCAGGCAGGAGCTCGGCAAGGTCGCCCATCTTGAACGGCTTTTGCAATTCGCCCAGTACCCGAAGGCCATGAAACTGGGCCAACTGGGTTGCCGAGTTCAGGAGCTTGGTCCCAAGACCGGACATCGGGATCAGGGCCGGCTTTTCCTCGCAATCGCCCAAGAGGCGCAAGATCTCGATGCCATCAAGATTGGGCATCATGAGGTCAAGAATGACCACGTCAAACGCTGAAAAATCGGAAGTCTTCAGGTTAGCGGTATCGCTTCGAACCCGCGCCAGCCAGCCCAGATCCTCGCAATGGCGTCGCAAGGCGCGAGCCAAGACCTCATCATCATCGATGATCAAAACGGTCTGATGAGTGGCATCCCCTGCCTGCGTCAAAACCTGCTCCTTCCATGTACATTAACCCGGACAGCCCACACTAGGGCAGGCAATCAAGGGCCCGGAATTTTGCGGCTGCGAAGCCAAGGCGTGGCTACACCTTGAGCGACGCAGTGTACTCCCTCGGCCTGGCCCAGATGAGCCATCACGGGGTGCCTCGGGGGGTGATTTCACAGTTCTGCCGCACTTGCTAGCGCTGCGTGACGGGGCGATTAAACTGGACCTCCGACTTCTTGGCCCACGGGCCGCGCCAACATGACCCCATTCAGTGTCAGTGACTATGTCAAGGAACGCATACGGACTGTGCCGGACTGGCCAGCGCCCGGCGTCCAGTTCAGGGACATCACGCCATTGCTGCAGGACGCGCGCGACTTTCGGGTTCTGATCGATGCCTTCGTACACCGCTACATGGCGGCTCATCATCGACCAGACATCGTTGCCGGTCTGGACGCCCGTGGCTTTATTCTGGGCTCGGTGGTCGCCTACGAACTCGGCCTGGGTTTTGTGCCGATCCGAAAAAAAGGCAAGCTGCCATTTCATACGGTCACTGAAACCTACGAGCTGGAGTACGGTAGCGCCACGGTCGAGCTGCACACCGATGCCGTGCGCAGCGGGCAGCGTGTGCTGCTGATCGACGACCTGATCGCCACCGGCGGCACCATGATGGCCGGTCGACGCCTGCTCGAGAAGCTCGGTGCCGTGGTCATTGAAGGTGCTGCCATCGTGGACCTGCCCGAGCTCGGCGGCTCCGACAAACTGCGCGCCAGCGGACTTGAGCTCTTCACCCTGGTGCGCTACTGAATCTGGCCGCGCCAGTCGCGCAGCTTACTCTGGTGGCGCCGCGCGCGCGGCTTACAAATCTCCGAATTGGGTCGGGCTCAGTGGCGAGCGCTCTGTTTTTGGTTTGTCCTCAAGCTGTCGGGTCTCAGAAAACCCGGTGTCTTTCACCGCGTCCGACGCGCCAGAGGCATCAAGGCCTTTTTTCTTGGCCAGTTGCGCGCGCCCGCGTGCCTGGGCGGCGCGAAAGGCCAGCATTTCATCGACCCCGATCTGCTCCAAAACCGAGCCCGTTGGCAGGCGCTGCGCCAGTGCGTCGTGCGCACCCGATGCGACACCCGAAGCGCCGGTCGTTGGATGCGAGGGGGCTTTCGCCTGTGGCTCGAAATGCCAATACACCCCTTGAACCCGCAGATCCTGCCCTACCGCGGCGGTTGCGCAAATCAGGTCTTCAACAGCCTTGAGCGCGGGGCCTGCGCCGTCGGGCGAGCAGGCCAGATCAATCATGACGATAAAGGAGCTGCCCGCCGCATCCAGGGCCATGACCTTGAACTTATAGGTTTTGGCCGGCAGCGTCACACCGGCCAAGGCGCTGCGAACCAAAGAAAACAACTGTTCCCGGTTCGATCGACGCTGATGCCGAACCTCACGCGAGGGATCCTGACTGTCTTGGGCAAGTGATGTACTCGCAGTCGTGGGCTCAGCCTTGGAACCCTCCTGCGCTGGGGTTTTGCTTTCGCCCTCACCAAATAATCCAAATAAACCCACAGGCCCTCACTTACCGATACAAAAGCTCGAAAAAATAACACCCAACAAATCATCGCTGCCAAACTCGCCGGTGATTTGATTCAGTGCATTCTGCCCCAATCGCAATTCTTCTGCGACCAGGTCCAAGGACGCCGACTGCTGCTGCATGAGCTGCGCAGCCTGCGCCAAATGCAGGCCGAGCTGGCTGAGCGTCTGCACATGCCTTTCACGCGCCATAAAAACGCCCTCGGGCAAGGACCGCCATCCAGCCATCTGCAACAACTGCGCGCGCAAGGCTTCCAGGCCCGAGCCAGTCTTGGCCGAAAGCAGCATCTGATCGGGGGCGCCGGCGGCCACATCCGCCTTATTCCAGACGTCAAGCACTGGCGTTTGCGCCGGCAGCCGAGCAAGCATGGCGGCGCGAATCGCTGCATCGCGCGCCTGGTAGTCGGCGCTGGCAGCGCGCGTCAGATCGTGCAGGAATAAAACCACATCGGCCTGGTCCATCGCCTCCCAGGCACGCGCCACGCCAATTTGCTCAACTTCATCGCTGCTGTCACGCAAACCAGCTGTATCGATCACGTGTACCGGAACACCCGCGATCTGAATGGTTTGCTGCAATCGGTCACGCGTGGTGCCAGGCACAGATGTCACGATGGCAAGCTCCGCACCGGCCAGCGCGTTAAGCAAGGAAGACTTGCCGGCATTGGGCTGGCCGGCGATCACCACATGGATGCCATCGCGCAGCAGCGCGCCTTGCTTGGCCTGCGCCAGCAGGTCGGCCAGGCCCTGCTGCAGGCCTTGAATTTGTCCGCACGCGTCGGCCGCCTGTAAAAAGTCAATTTCTTCCTCGGGGAAGTCCAGCGTGGCTTCAACCAGCATGCGCAGCCGAATCAGCGCAGCGCGCAGCGGCTCAACCCGACGCGACATTTCCCCGGCCAGCGAACGGCTGGCACTGCGTACGGCAGCTTCGGTGCTGGCATCGATCAGATCAGCGATCGCCTCGGCCTGAGCCAGGTCAATCTTGTCGTTCAGAAAAGCCCGCTCGGAAAACTCGCCCGGCTCGGCCAGCCGCAGGCCAGGCAACAAAGCGCGGCCGTCAGGTGCAGTCTCCTGGGCCAGGCCCAGGCAGCGCGCCAGCAAGAGTTGCAACACCACCGGACCGCCGTGCGCCTGAAGCTCCAGCACGTCTTCACCCGTAAAGGAATGAGGCGCCGGAAAAAACAAGGCCAGACCCTGGTCGATTGATGAGCCATCACTGTCCAGAAATGGACCATAACTGGCCACGCGCGGCATCAAAGGCCTGCCGCACAAGGCCTGTGCCCAGGCGCCGAGGTTAGCGCCGCTGATACGCACAATACCGACCGCACCACGGCCAGGTGCGGTGGCGATGGCCAAAACGGGGTCACGACGCCGGTTCATGCGCGTCAAGTGGCAAGCGGCCGCTCGCCCGCGGCGACGGGTGACCCATCACCCTTGCTGCGCATGAGGCCTGCGCTCGGCACAGGTGCCTCAGCCAGTCCGGCTTGTAAGGCTTGTCCGCTTTTGACTCGGTACATGGCAGCATCGGCAGCAAGCATCAGCGCGTTGGCGTCCGCGCCGTGCTGGGGAAACACCGCAACGCCAATGCTTAGGCTGACCCGAAACACGCGGACGCCATCCACGATGGGCTGGTAAACCTGTTCGCGCAGGTGCCGCGCCAGCTGCAAAGCGCCTTGCTCATTGGTCACCTGAGGCAGCAGCACGACAAATTCGTCGCCACCCAGGCGCCCCACCAGATCCGCATGGCGCACATGGTCTTGCAAGCGCTTGGCGATGGTCTTGAGCACCAAGTCACCTACCGCATGGCCATGCGTGTCGTTGATCTGCTTAAAGCCGTCGGCATCGAGCAACAAGACCGCCAGATGCGATTGGTTGCGCCGGGCCAGGTCCAGGCTTTTGCCCAGATGCTCCTCAAACAGGCTGCGATTGGCCAACTGCGTCAATGCATCATGTTGCGCCATGTGTGCCAGCTGGGCATTGGCCTGCCCCAGGTCTGACAGGCTGCGCTTGAGCCGGCGATTGAGAAGCACGATGTAAGCGGCCACAGCCAGAATCAGTGTGAGCCCTGCCAGCGCCCCCAGCAACAGCCTGATCAAGGCGTCAAGCCGGTAGCCGGCAATGTTGGCCGCATACACAAAGTCCTCTGGCACCACCGGCTCACGCATCAGGCCAATGCCGGCATAGGTTTTGGCGATCAGCTTCCAGCGGTTTGCGCTCATGTAACCGTCGTCGACCAGATGGCCCATATTGCCAACACTGATCTCGTTGGCTTCGTAGAGAAGGTGCTCGCGGGATTTGGCCTGCGTGTTGTAGAGCGCCAGAATTAGGTCGGTGATGGCTGCCGGATGCTCCATGGCGTAACGCAAGCCCTTGAGCGTGGCCCTGCGAAACTTGTGCACCAGCTCGGGCGCAGACTTAAGCAGGTACTGACTTGTAAACAGCACATTGCCGTAAAACTCCAGGCCGGCATCACGCGTGGCCCAGATCATGTATTTGTCTGGCGCTTTGCTGGCAACAAAACCTTCATTGGTGGTGTAGATCTCGACCGCATCGGCCGCCTGCAGGCGAGCGTCCAATTCAGACAAGCTCATGGGCACGTAGCTCATCTGGTTGGGATCAAGCCCGTAGGCTGTCAGAAATGCGCGGATCTCGTCAAACGCATGCGGCGGAACCATCACGGTCTTGCCCACAAGGTCCTGCAGATTTTTCAGGCCCTTGTCGCGCCGCGCCATCAGCGCGATGGGCGACTGCTGCATCAGCGCAGCCAGCGCGACCACTGGCTCACCCTGCTCACGATCGAGCAGCAGCGAGGAGTTACCCACCCCAAAATGCACACGCTGAGAAATCACCTCGCTGGTCACAGACATGCCCACTTTGGCCTCGCGCACCTCGACATCAAGGCCCTCGGCGGCATAAAAACCCTGGGACTTGGCCGCGTAAAACGCAGCGAACTCGAACTGGTGCTTCCAGTTCAACTGCACCAGAATGCGCGTTCGCTCGGAGACCTGTTCCGGTGTCTGCGCCAGCGCTGGCTGGCAAATGAGCGCGAGCGTACCCACGCCAACGGCAATCAGGTCTCGCAGATTAAGGATATGGACCACAAATTTAGTGTAGCGACACCCAGCCAAGAGGCCATGTCAACATCGTGACGCGCCCGCCCGCGGGTCCGTCGGCCGCCCCCGAAGAGCGGGCGTACCCGCTCTCCCGCCGGCCGGGCCCAGGCCTCAAAACTTGGGCAAATGGAACTTGGGCGGCACGCCCATGCGCGTGTTGATCACCCACTGCTGCAGGATCGACAGGATGTTGTTGGTAATCCAGTACAGCACCAGACCCGATGGGAAGAAGAAGAACATCACGCTGAAGGCCAGCGGCATGAACCACATCAGCTTGGCCTGCATCGGGTCCGGCGGCGCCGGGTTGAGCGAGGTCTGCACCACGGTGGTCAGCGTCATGACCAGCGGCAAGATGAAATAGGGGTCTGGCACGGAGAGGTCTTGAATCCATCCCAGCCAGGGGGCATTGCGCATCTCGACGCTGGACAAAAGCACCCAGTAGAGCGCGATAAAGACCGGGATCTGAATCATGATCGGGAAGCAGCCACCCATGGGATTGACTTTTTCCTCGCGGTAAATGCGCATCATCTCCTGCTGCATTTGCTGCGGGTTGTCTTTAAGCCGCTCACGCATCTCGGTGATGCGCGGATTGACCGCCTTCATTTTGGCCATGCTGGCGTAGGCTTTGGCGTTGAGCCAGTAAAAAGCAAGCTTGAGCAGGAACACCAGCGCCACGATCGACCAACCCCAGTTCTGCAACAGCTTGTGCAACTGGTCCAGCAGCCAGTACAGGGGCTTGGCCAGCACAGTCAGCCAACCGTAGTCCTTGAGCAATTCCATGCCAGGGGCCAGCGCCTCAAGGGTTTTCTCGACCTGAGGGCCAGCAAACAGGCGCGCCGACACGGTCTGGCTGGCGCCTGCTGCGAGCTCTTGCAGCGGCGTGATCATGCCCACGGCATAAAGATTGGTGTCAACCTTGCGGGTGAAGATGTCGCGTGCCACGCCATCGGCCAGCAGCCATGCACTGGCAAAGTAGTGCTGCACCATGGCCACATAGCCATTGGTCGCAGACTTCTCAACGTCGACCTTGTTTTTCTCGATATCCTGGAACTCCACTTTCTGATACTTCTGGGCCTCGGTGTAGACCGCAGGACCGGTAAAGGTGAAGTAAAAGCTCGACTCGCCGGGCGGCTTGTTGCCATCGCGCACCAGCTGCAAATACAGTTGTGGGCGGACCGCCACGTTGCCCTGGTTAATCACCTCGTGCTCAACGCCCATCACGTAGCTGCCCCTGGTCAGGGTAAAGGTCTTGACGAGCTTGACGCCGTTGACGCTGTCGGACTCAAAGCGCACCTTCAGTTGGTCCTGTCCCGCTTTAAGTTCACGCTCGCTGCTGCGCAAGGTCATTGGCGTTTTATGCGTCGGCAGGCTCGCACCAGGCGCAGCAGAAATTAGACCGGACTGCGCCAGGTAGATACTGTCTTTACGATCCTCGAAAAGCACAAAGTTGCGCTTTTTGTCGTCGCGGTCGGCAATATTGAGCAGCTCGGCGCGGACGATCGATGCACCCTGGGTGTCAAACGTGAGCTTGAGTACATCGGTCTGTACCTCCACGGCCTCACGGGTGGCTGCAATCGGCCCTGTAGGCGGCTGCGCAGCACCTGGCGCCGCGCTGGCGGCGGGCACTGCCCCAGCAGAGGCCGTTGGCGTCACGGCAGCGGGCACATCAGAGGGCCTGGCTGCACGAGCTGCCTTCTCCACCTGCTGCTGCGGGCCCGGAAAAAAGGTCGGCTGGCGGCCGTTGTGCAACTGCCATTGGTCCCACAACATGACTGAGGAGAAACCAAAGATCACCCACAAAATGGTTCGGCGTATGTCGTTCATGAAGAATTCTTTTGATGTTGTGATCGCAGCAGGGCGCGCCAACCCAGCGGGCCCTCTTGCGCCGCTTGCGCGGCAGGGACTGGGTCGTGCCCGCCGTCACACCAAGGTTGGCAGCGGGCGATGCGCTTCAGGCTCAGATAACTACCTTGGACAGCGCCATGGCGCTCAAGGGCCTGCAGCGCGTAAACCGAGCACGTCGGCTCAAAACGGCAGGACGAGCCCAGCCAGGGGCTCAGCAGCAGGCGATAGGCCCGCACCAGCGCCGACAGCATTCGAGCCATCATGCACCCACCCCGCTGGCGTCGAGCAATGCAGCGAGCTCAGCACGGACGGCTTTTTTCAGCTGCACCGAACAGGCACTGACAAACCGCGTCGGGTCAAAACCAGCGCGCAGGCGAATCACGTAGGCGGTTGGCGTTGGCTTCAGGATGGCGTCGCGGCTCACGGCGTAAATTTGTCTCTTGATGGTGTTGCGAGTGACGGCCCTGCGTGCCCAGCGTTTGGGAACCATGGCGCCGATCCAGACATCCACAGGCTTGAACAAGCCCTGCACCTCTGCGTCACAGCCTGCCAGCGTCAGGCCGTGCAGGCTGAAGTGTGCCGAGCGAGCCAGCGTAGGGCTGCCAAGGACAGCCTGAAACTGCGATCGGCTTTGCAGGCGGTGCAAAGCAGTAGACGGCCAGACCTGGCGACGATCAGACAGACAGACGCTTGCGGCCCTTGGCGCGACGAGCGTTGATGACGGCGCGACCACCACGGGTCTTCATGCGGACTAGAAAACCGTGCGTGCGGGCACGACGGATCTTGGAGGGTTGATAGGTGCGTTTCATGTCAGAAATCCTTCAGCTTTTATGCAAGAACCCAAGTCGCCGAGCCGACGGGAGTCGGTCTTGCGCGGCGCTGAGCTTTCAACCGATGAAATCGGCGAACCCAAGATTATCGCAAACTTTGCCGCCGGCCAGAGGCAAATGTCACACCCTGGCCTGCTGCCGGCATCGCGCCCACCGGCAGGCATGGCAAAAACCACGGCCCAACCCCCGCCCGAGGCAACCGCACCCAGCGCAGGAAGGCCCCTGTCTCGGGCGCTGGCAGCCACGCCGACCAGCCCCAAAAGCGGTTTTTTGACCCCCGAGACGCCCCCACCGACAGTCATCCCCGGGTTTACCCTCTTTTGTGGATAAGCTTTTGATAATCTACAATCGCCGGCCGCGTTAAAGCTTAAATATCCACAATTCACAATAAATCAAATGAGCGAGCGACAAGAGGCCGCACCAACGCCCCAGAGCGAGAAGGCAGTCGGCCATGATTTCTGGCAAGAATGCCTGGACCAACTGGCGCAGGACATTCCCGAGCGGCAGTTTCAGACCTGGATTCGCCCGCTAAAGGCCGAGGTCGCCGAGGACTTCTCGAAAATCACCTTGCTGGTGGCCAACCGCTTCAAGCTGGACTGGGTCCGCGCCCAGTACGGTGCGCGCATCAGCGCCGTGATCAACCGCCTGATCGGCCAACCGGTGCAGCTCGAATTGGCGATCCTGGCCAAAGAGACTCGGCCCGCCAACCACAGCCCGGTCAATCCTGACGCCGAGCTGTTGGCCAGCGCCAAGCCTCGCGAGCGTCGTAGCACCGATCTGCCCAGCCACCGGCTCAACTCAGCGCTCACCTTTGATACGCTGGTCGAAGGGACCGCCAACCGCATGGCGCGCGCGGCAGCCATGCATGTGGCCGACATGCCCGGCGCTCTTTACAACCCGCTCTTCATCTACGGCGGCGTCGGTCTGGGCAAAACCCATTTGATGCACGCGGTGGGCAACCATCTGTTGGCCGGGCGAACCGATGCCAAGGTTCTCTACATCCATGCAGAGCAATTTGTCACTGATGTGGTTAAGTCCTATCAGCGCAAGACATTTGACGACTTCA
The DNA here is from genome assembly GCA_038145425.1 of Comamonadaceae bacterium. Classification (GTDB taxonomy): domain Bacteria; phylum Pseudomonadota; class Gammaproteobacteria; order Burkholderiales; family Burkholderiaceae_C; genus Rhodoferax. Next base: position 25,195 of record JAYQPP010000002.1, read on the forward strand.
AAGCGCTTTACCACTCGCTGGACCTGCTGCTCATTGACGATGTCCAGTTCTTCGCCAACAAGGAGCGCACCCAGGAGGAGTTTTTCAACGCCTTTGAGGCGCTGCTGGCGCGCAAGTCGCACATCATCATGACCAGCGACACCTATCCCAAAGGCCTCACCGACATCCACGAACGCCTGATTTCACGCTTTGACTCAGGCCTGACCGTGGCCATTGAGCCGCCTGAACTGGAAATGCGGGTGGCCATCCTGATCAACAAAGCACAGGCTGAGCAGACCCACATGCCCGAAGAGGTAGCCTTTTTTGTGGCCAAAAACGTGCGCTCCAACGTGCGCGAGCTCGAAGGCGCACTGCGCAAGGTGCTGGCTTATTCCCGCTTCAACCAGAAGGAGGTCTCGATCGCCCTGGCCCGCGAGGCCTTGCGCGACCTCCTGTCGATTCAAAATCGGCAAATTTCGGTCGAAAACATCCAGAAAACCGTCGCTGATTTTTACAAGATCAAGATTGCCGACATGTACTCGAAGAAGCGCCCGGCCAGCATCGCCCGCCCGCGCCAGATCGCCATGTACCTGGCGAAGGAACTTACGCAAAAAAGCCTGCCCGAGATCGGGGACATGTTTGGCGGGCGCGACCACACCACGGTCTTGCACGCCGTGCGAAAAATCGGCAGTGAGCGCCAGCAACTCAGCGAGCTCAATCAACAACTTCACGTGCTGGAGCAAACCCTGAAAGGCTAGACCCTGTGCCCCCGAAACACCCGGGATTTGCGGGAAAATGTCGCCCGGGGGCCCTGCGAGCCCGCTCCGAGGAGGCTGACACCAATACAGGCCAGCAATCGAACAAGGAAAGAAGGAACCCATGATTGTTTTCAAAGAGACCCAGGACAAAGTGCAGTCGGTACTGCAGTCGGTCTGCGGCATCGTCGAGCGGCGCCACACGCTGCCCATCCTGGCCAATGTGTTGATCCGCAAAACAGCCACCAGCCTGCAACTGACCACCAGCGACCTCGAAATCCAGATACGAACCAGCGCCGAACTCGGCGGCGACACGGGCGAATTCAGCACCACAGTGGGTGCGCGCAAGTTGATCGATATTCTGCGCACCATGCCGACCGACCAAGTCGTCTCACTTGAATCGGCCAAAGGCAAAGTCATCCTCAAAGGGGGCAAAAGCAAATTCACCCTGCAAACGCTGCCGTCCGAGGACTTTCCGCTGGTGCAGGAATCGGCTAATTTCGGCGCCGCCTTCAGCGTGCCGCAAAAAACGCTGAAGTCATTGCTGGGTCAGGTTTCCTTTGCCATGGCCTTGCACGACATTCGCTACTACCTCAACGGTATCTTGTTTGTGGTGGAAGGTGATCGCCTGAGCCTGGTGGCCACCGACGGCCATCGCCTGGCTTTTGCCAGTGCGGCGATGGATGTGAACGTCGCGCGCCAGGAGGTGATCCTGCCGCGCAAAACCGTGCTCGAGCTGCAGCGCCTGCTGACAGATAAAGACGGCGCGATCGATATTCAGTTCGCCAACAACCAGGCCCGTTTCCAGTTCGACGGCATGGAATTTGTCAGCAAGCTGGTCGAAGGCAAGTTCCCGGATTACAACCGCGTCATCCCCAAAAACCAGAAAAACAAGCTCACGCTCGGTCGTGCTGCACTGCTGTCAAGCCTGCAGCGCACTGCGATCCTGACCAGCGACAAATTCAAAGGCGTGCGTCTGAATCTGGACCCCGGCACCCTGCGCATTGCCTCCAGCAATGCCGAGCAGGAGGAGGCAGTTGACGAGCTCGACATCGACTACGCGGGCGACAGCATCGAAATTGGCTTTAATGTGACTTACCTGATCGACGTGCTGACCAATATGAGCCAGGAGATGGTGAAGATCGAACTGGCCGATGGCAATGGCTCGGCCCTGATCACCATTCCGGATGACGACAACTTCAAGTACGTGGTCATGCCCATGCGCATCTGAGGTGCGCCGCGCGCAGGCCCGCTGGGCCAAGCCAAGCACGAAACCGGCCTGCTTTTTTTTGCAGGCCTCACCCCTGGACGGCCAAGCCGGCTGACACCAACGACCTTATGAGCGACACCAATAAGCCCACCGAAACCGATGTACCCGCCAACGCCGAGGGCACCGGCGCTGATCAGGGTGGCGCCTCCACGGCCTATGGCGAAGGCGCGATCCAGATCCTGGAAGGACTCGAAGCCGTGCGCAAGCGCCCAGGCATGTACATCGGCGACACCTCGGACGGCACAGGCTTGCATCATCTGGTCTTCGAGGTGGTTGACAACTCGATTGACGAGGCGCTAGCCGGCCATTGCGACGACATCCTGGTCACCATACACACCGACAACTCGGTCAGCGTCGTCGACAACGGCCGCGGCATTCCCACGGGCGTCAAGATGGACGACAAGCACGAGCCCAAACGCAGCGCAGCTGAGATCGCCCTGACCGAATTGCATGCTGGTGGCAAGTTCAACCAGAACAGCTACAAGGTTTCAGGCGGCCTGCACGGCGTGGGCGTGAGTTGCGTGAACGCGCTATCGAAAATGCTGCGCCTGACGGTGCGCCGGCACAACAAAGTGCATGTGCTCGAGTTCAGCAGGGGCTTTTTGCAAAACCGAATCGTCGAAGTGACCGACGGGGTTGAGGTCTCGCCCATGAAGGTGATTGGCGAGACGGAGCGACGCGGCACCGAGGTGCATTTCCTGCCTGACACCGACATCTTTCAGCAAAACAGCGACTTTCATTACGACGTGCTGGCCAAGCGCCTGCGCGAGCTGAGCTACCTCAACAACGGTGTGCGCATCCGCCTGGTCGATGAGCGCAGCGGCAAGGAAGACGACTTCTCCGGTGCGGACGGCGTGCGCGGCTTTGTCAACTTCATCAACAAAGGCAAGAGCGTCCTCAACCCGAACATTTTTCACGCCACCGGTGATCGTGAAAGCGAGCAGGGCACCAACATCGGCGTCGAAGTGGCCATGCAGTGGAACAGTGGCTACAACGAGCAGGTGCTGTGCTTTACCAACAACATCCCCCAACGGGATGGTGGCACGCACCTGACCGGCCTGCGCGCAGCCATGACACGCGTCATCAACAAATACATCGACGACAACGAACAGGCCAAGAAAGCCAAGGTTGAAGTCAGCGGGGACGACATGCGCGAAGGCCTGACCTGCGTGCTCTCAGTCAAGGTGCCCGAGCCCAAGTTTTCCAGCCAGACCAAGGACAAGCTGGTCAGCTCGGAAGTGCGCGGCCCGGTTGAAGACATCGTGAGCCGACTGCTCTATGACTACCTGCAAGAGCGCCCAAATGACGCCAAGATCATCGTAGGCAAAATCATCGAGGCCGCACGGGCCCGCGAAGCGGCACGCAAAGCACGCGACATGACCCGTCGCAAAGGCGTGCTCGACGGCATGGGCCTGCCCGGCAAGCTCGCCGATTGCCAGGAAAAAGATCCTGCCCTGTGCGAGATTTACATCGTGGAGGGTGACTCCGCCGGCGGCTCAGCCAAGCAAGGGCGCGACCGCAAGTTCCAGGCCATCCTGCCCTTGCGCGGCAAGATTCTGAACGTGGAGAAAGCGCGCTACGAAAAACTGCTGACCAGCAATGAGATCCTCACCCTCATCACCGCATTGGGAACAGGCATAGGCAAGGCCGGCGGCAGCACCGGGGGCGACGACTTTGACGTGGCCAAGCTGCGCTACCACCGCATCATCATCATGACCGACGCCGACGTGGACGGCGCGCATATTCGCACCCTGCTGCTGACCTTCTTTTACCGCCAGATGCCAGAGCTCGTCGAGCGCGGTCACATCTATATTGCCCAGCCGCCGCTGTATAAGGTCAAGGCCGGGAAGGAAGAGTTGTATCTGCAAGGGGCCTCCGATCTCGACAAATTTTTGCTCCGTGTGGCCCTGGTCAACGCATCGGTCATCACCGGCGGCGAGGCACCCAACACCCTCAGCGGCGATACCTTGGCAGAGCTTGCGCGCAAGCACCAGGCCGCGCAGGGCGTGATTGCGCGTCTGAGCCACTTCATGGACGCGGCCGCGCTGCAGGCCATTGCCGACGGCCTGAGCCTGAATCTGGACACCATGGCGGACGCCACAACAAGCGCGCAAACCCTGCAGGACGACTTGCCCGACGCCGAAGTGAGCGCTGAATTCGATGTGCGATCCGACAAGCCTTTGTTGCGCATCAGCAGGCGCCTGCACGGCAATGTGAAGAGCAGCGTACTCACGCAAGACTTTGCCCATGGCGCCGACTACGCCGCCCTGCATGAGGCGGCGCAGACCTTCAAAGGCTTGCTCAAAGACGGCGCGCGCGTGACGCGGGGCGAGGGCGAGCGCCAGAAAGAGCAGAAGGTCAGCGATTTCCGCGAGGCCATGGCCTGGCTGATTACGCAGGCCGAGGGCGCGACCAGCCGGCAGCGCTACAAAGGCCTGGGTGAGATGAACCCCGAGCAGCTGTGGGAGACCACCATGGACCCATCGGTGCGCACCCTGCTGCGCGTGCAGATCGACGACGCCATCGAGGCCGACCGCGTGTTCACCATGCTGATGGGCGACGAGGTCGAACCCCGCCGCGAGTTCATCGAAACCAACGCGCTGCACGCAGGCAATATTGACGTGTAAACGCAGGTCCCAGGCACTCAAAGTTTTGTCGATCCGGGCCCAGCAGATTGCAGATGTCAAGCGCACCCCTGCCGCTGTCTGCCAAGCCTGTGATCTGTCTGGGCTGCACCATTTGGGACACGATTCTCAAGGTTGATCAATTCCCCGCAGGGGGTGGAAAGCTTCTGGCCAGCCAGGCCGTGCAGGCAGCGGGCGGCATGATCACCGTTGCGGCGGTGAGCCTGGCGCGACTGGGCCAGCGCGTCAAGCTGTGGAGCCGGATCGGTAGCGACGCAACCGCGCACATGCTGCTTGAGGATTTGGCACGGGAACAGGTCGACACATCGGGTGTGCGCCAGACCGCGGGTGGGCGCACCACGCTGTCATCGATTCTGGTTGACCGCGACGGCGAACGCTTGGTCGTGCCTTACTTTGATCCGTCACTCGACCCTGACCCCGGCTGGCTGCCATTGAGCGAGCTTGCAGAGGCCAGCGCGGTGCTGTGCGACATGCGTTGGCAAGAGGGCGCGCGTGTAGTGTTCTCTGAAGCGCGCCGCCTGGGCATTCCAACTATTCTGGATGCCGACGTTGCCCCAGCCAAGGATCTGCGCGCGATGATCGCGCTGGCTGATCATGTGCTGTTTTCCGAGCCTGCCCTGCGCTGCCTGATCGATGCGCCAGCCGATCAAGCCTTGCGCCAAATCGCGGGCGAAATTGACGCCCGGGTCGTCGGCGTGACCCTGGGTGCGCGCGGCGCTCTGGTCTGGGAAAAACAGGGCGCTGATGCCCGACTGCATCAGGTTGCGACGATCAAGATTCAGGCTCTAGACACGCTCAACGCAGGAGACGTCTGGCACGGCGCCTACGTCTACGGCCTGGTGCAAGGCTGGCCGCTGTCACGCACCGTGCGTGCAGCCAATGTTGCTGCGGCGATCAAGTGTGAACATTTTGGAGGCCGTCTGGGCGCGCCTGGTCTGCCCGAGGTGTTGGCGCGCATGTCACAACACCAAGATGAGCTGGTCTGCACCGTCAGTCAGCCCCTGCCCTGACGCATCGCAACGAGCGGGACCTGCCGGCCAGATGCGCGGCCAACGACGATGCACTCAGGCTTGCACTGAACGCTGCACCATACGTGCACCATGGCGTCGATGCCCACAGACCCGCTGGGCCTCAACCGGGCTGCACCATCAGCGGAGGCGTCGACCTGGATCAAGGCCAGCGGATGAACCCAGCAGAAACCTGACAAATTTTTCATCACAATGACGCCATGAAATTTGCTGAGCTCGACACCCTGCGCATGGCTTATCTGGACGACGGTCAGGGGCCGGTTGTTCTGATGTTGCATGGCTTTCCAGATCGACCCGAAACATGGAGCCATCAAGTGCCCGAACTGGTGGCGCAGGGTTACCGTGTGGTCAGACCCTACCTCAGGGGCTATCCACCCACGCAAATTCCGCAGGGCGGCTATTACGACAAAGCCACACTGGTCCACGACATTGCGCTGTTCATCCAGGCGATCTGTCCCGGGCAAACTGTTCATCTGGTGGGTCAGGACTGGGGCGCCATCATTAGCTATGCCCTGCTGGCAGCACACCCTGAACTGGTGCAGCGCGCGGTCGTCATGGCAGTGCCCCATCCGGGCGAGGTGGCAAAAAGCCTGCTCGATCCCCGCCACATCCACCGCTCATTTCACTGGTGGTTTTTTCAATTGGCTGACCTGCCCGAGCAAGCCCTGGCTAAAGACGACATGCGGTTTATCGACTACTTGTGGGACTACTGGACGATTGAGGGCTTTGAAGACGCCGCGCATATTCAGTCAGTCAAAGAGCTGTTGTCCCAGCCCGGCGCCTTGACGGCGAGCCTGGCCTATTACCGGGCCATGTTCGATCCTGGCAGAGCTGACCCGACGCTGGCTGACCTACGCCTGCGAATGAACAGACCCATCAATGTGCCCACGCTGGCGCTGTGTGGTGCGCAAGACATGCGCGCTGAACTCATGCTCGAGCAGAGCGCCTACTTCACCGGGGCCTACGCCTTCGAGTTGATCGACCAGGCTGGCCACTTCCTGCACCGCGAACAAGCGAACGCCGTGACAAAAGCCATTGCCCGGTGGCTGGCTCAGGCCTGATCGCGCTTGTAGCGCCTCGCACGCAGCCAGCCAATGGAAGCACCGACACGGATGGCCTTTTGGTCTTGCAAACAATATGACTTCCCGCGGTGCTGATCTCAGCCCGGTCACCACCTTGACGGCAGGCCTCGCCCTTCAATTTCATCAAGATGTCCAAACCCTCACCCCGTGGTAACGTTCGCGCCTGGCCAAAGAGCAGGTTTTCCGCGATCTGCGCTGCAAGGCTTATCAAGAAGATGACCCAGCATGCCCCGAATGCCATTCAATCAGGCACCTGAGCGCCAGCTTCATTGCCCGGTCGGGCTGTTGGGCACATCTGTATCGGGCCAGCTGCATCCTGTCGGGTTTATCGTATGAACCATCCACAGCGCGCCTTGAGCGGCGCAGCCTTCGCCATTTTGCTGCTCATGGCGCTGCTTTTTGGCGCCAACCATGTGGCCGCGCGTCTGGCTTTCGACAACGGCGTTGACGTCAGCACCGCCGTATTCTTCAGAAGCGCGCTGACCGCGGCGGTGATTGCCTCTCTACTGCTGGCGCAGGGCAAGTCCTGGCGGCTGCGTGCAGACCAGTGGCGCCTGCTGGGGGTGCTGGGCGTGCTGATCAGCATTCAAAGCTTTTGCATTTACTCTTCAGTGGCCAGGCTGCCGGTGGCACTCGCCCTGCTGGCATTCAACACCTATCCGATCTGGACGGCGTTCTGGGCGCGCGCACTCTACGGGCAAAAACCAGAAAAAATATTGCTCATTGCCATGCCGGTGATCCTGTTGGGCCTGGCGCTGGCTTTGGACGTGATGGGTGCGGCCTCGGGGCTCGGCGCCTACGAGCAATGGTCGCGCATCGGTGTAGGCGTGGCGTTTGCCCTGGGCGCAGCGGCGAGTTTTGGCCTGGCGCTGGTGTTGACACAACAAAAAGGCAGCGACATCAACACCCAGCTGCGCACCATGGTCACGCTGACCTTCACCGGCATCGTGGCACTGATCGCCGTCGGTCTTCATGGTGGCTTTCATCTGCCCATCAACACCACCGGCTGGAGTGGCCTGGTGGCGCTCACCTTGCTCTACGGCATTGCCTTTAGCGTGATGTTTGCAGTGCTGCCGCGCATGGGCGTCGTGGGTAATTCGGCCATCATGAATGTGGAGCCCGTGTTTGCCCTGGCCCTGGCCTGGCTGCTGCTGGGCCAAAGCGTGGCGCCGATTCAGTTGCTCGGCGCGCTGATTGTGGTGGGCGCGGTGATGACCATCGGCTTGCGCCGGCGTTAAATCCGAGCGCGCCGGGCGCTGTGGACACCCCCGCGCAAAGCAAATGGCCCGGGTGCCCTGCTGCAAAAAAACCAGGGTGGCTCAGGTACAGTAGCGGCCATGACAAGCCCTAAATCACCTGCTTTGTTTGACCTGCATGGTCACACCGCCCTCATCACGGGCTCATCGCGCGGCATTGGCCTGGCGCTGGCCCAAGGCTTGGCCGAGGCGGGAGCCCAGGTCATCATCAACAGCCGCCAAGACGACGATGTTGCAAAAGCCGTCTCGCGGCTCCAAGCGCAGGGCCTGCAGGCCATCGGCAAGGCTTTTGACGTGGCCGACGAGGCCAGCGTCGAGGCCGCCTTTGCCGACCTTGATGCGCAAGGCCTGAGCATTGACATCCTGATCAACAACGCCGGCATTCAACATCGGCAGCCCATGGTGGAGCTCGCACTCAAAGATTGGCAGCGCGTCATGGACACCAACGTGACGGCCGCCTTCCTGGTGGGGCGCTGCGCTGCACGTCGCATGATTGCCAGAGGGCGCGGCGGCAAGGTGATCAATATCGGCTCGCTCACCAGCCAGGCTGCACGCCCAACGATTGCGCCCTACACCGTGGCCAAGGGTGGCATCAAGATGCTTTCGCGCGCGATGGCAGCCGAATGGGCGCAGTTCAATATCCAGGCCAATTCGATCGGACCGGGCTACATCGTGACTGAGATGAACACCGCGCTGGTCAATGACCCCACGTTCGACGCCTGGGTCAAAAGCAGCAACCCAGCCAAGCGCTGGGGTCGCCCGGAAGAGCTGATTGGTGCAGCGGTGTTTCTTGCCTCTGCGGCCTCAGACTACGTCAACGGTCAAATCATTTACGTTGACGGCGGCTGGCTTTCAGTGCTTTAAGGAATCCCGCTGATACCCGCCCAACAACCATTTTTTAAGGCTGATTGATGGAAGCTCTTGTAATTCACGCTGCGGGCGATCTGCGTATCGAGACCATCGCCCCTACAGATTTGGCAGTCGGCCAGGTGCGCGTTCGGGTGCGCAACGGCGGCATCTGTGGCTCGGATTTGCATTACTACCAGCACGGCGGCTTCGGCGTGGTGCGCGTCAAGCAGCCCATGGTGCTGGGCCATGAGGTCTCCGGGGTGATCACCGCGGTAGCCGACGATGTGCAGGGCGTGCGCACGGGCGATCGCATCGCGATCAACCCCAGCCACCCCTGTGGTCAATGTCGCTATTGCCAAAGTGGTCTGCAAAATCACTGCCTGGACATGCGTTACCTCGGCAGCGCGATGCGTAACCCGCATGTGCAAGGCGCTTTCCGCCAGGAAATCGTGGTGGGCGTTGCGCAAGCCTTCAAGCTCGCCGCCCACGTCAGCGATGCCGAAGGCGCCATGGCAGAGCCGCTCGCGGTGGCCTTGCACGCGGTCAATCGGGCAGGGCCCTTGCTGGGCAAGCGCGTGCTGATCACCGGCTGCGGTCCAATTGGCGCGATGATGGTGATTGCCGCAAGGCGTGCTGGTGCTGCCGAGATCGTGGTCACCGACGTGGTCGACCAGCCCCTGCGCAAGGGGCTCAAAGTTGGTGCCGATCGGGCCATCAATATGGCCACGGACAGCGAGGCGCTCGCGGCTTACAACAAGGACAAAGGCTACTTCGATGTCCTGCTCGAGGCCAGTGGCAACCAAGTCGCGCTGCGCGGCGCCTTTGACGTGCTGCGAGCGCGTGCCGTGCTGGTGCTGGCGGGTCTCTCGGGCGGTGACACTACCTTGCCACTGAACACAGTGGTAGGCAAGGAGTTCGATGTACGCGGCACCTTTCGCTTCCACGAGGAATTTGGCGTCGCTGTTGAGCTACTCAACAAAAGCCTGGTCGACATCAAGCCGCTGGTCTCGGCCACGCTGCCGTTTCGGGACGCAGGCAAGGCCTTCGCCCTGGCAGCGGACCGCTCGCAGGCCATGAAGGTGATTCTGGACTTCGAATAAGTCGGCGTGGCCAAGCCCATCGACGTTCTCACGGTCGGCGAACCCCTGGTCCTGTTGCTGGCCAGGCAGGCTGGCGCACTCGATACGGTTCAGGCGTTCGATCGCATCGTCGCTGGCGCAGAGCTCAATGTGGCCACGGGGCTGGCGCGGCTGGGGCTGAAAACGGCCTACGTCTCACGGGTCGGTGACGACTCCTTCGGGCGCTTTCTGAGCAAGGCGATCGCCGCCGAGGGCATTGACCACCGGCAACTGCTGCCACTGAAGTCCTACCCCACTGGCTTTATGTTGAAAGCGCTCAGCGTTGACGGCAGTGACCCGGCGATCGAATACTTTCGCAAGAACTCTGCGGCCAGCCAGCTCAACGTTGAAGACCTTGATCTTGATTTTTGCGACGGCGCCCGACATGTGCACTTAAGCGGCGTGTTTGCCGGCGTCTCTGATAAGGCCCGTGCGGTCATGCTCGCTCTGGCCCAGCGCGCACGAGCGCAAGGGCAGACCATCTCGTTTGACACCAATTTGCGCCCGAGCATGTGGCCTAGTGAGCAAACGATGATCGACTGCATCAACCAATTCGCCTTGCTCGCAGATTGGGTTTTGCCCGGTATCGGCGAAGGCCGCCTGCTCACGGGTCAGCATGCGCCAGAGGCGATCAGCCAGTGGTACTTAAGCCGTGGCGTGCGCGCGGTCGTGGTGAAGCTCGGCGCCGAAGGTGCCTACTGTGCCCAAGCTGGACAAACCGAGCTTGTGCCCGGACGGCGCGTGGACAAAGTGGTTGACACGGTGGGTGCAGGTGACGGCTTTGCGGTTGGCCTGATCTCGGCCTTGCTTGAAGGCCAGGACCTGGTGGCTGCAACGCGACGCGCCAACGCGATTGGTGCGCGGGTGGTTCAGTTTCCGGGCGATAGCGATGGCCTGCCCAACCGCGCGCAATTACAGGCCCTGATGGCCTGAGTCACCATGACAACGTCTGCCCCGCCGATCAGCCGCCATGTGGTGTTCATGGGCGTCTCCGGCTGCGGCAAGTCAAGCCTGGGGCAGGATGTGACCCGGCAACTGCACATGGCCCTGATCGAGGGCGATGACTTTCACAGCGAGAGCAACCGGCGCAAGATGAGCCAGGGCATTGCGCTCAACGACGAGGACCGCGCAGGCTGGCTCGCTGAGCTTGGCGAGCAGTTGCGCCAGGCCCCACACCCGGTGGGCCTGACCTGCTCAGCACTTAAGCGCAGCTATCGGGAGCGTTTGCGTCAGGCCGCGCCAGGGTTGCGCTTCGTGTTTCTGGACCTGACGCTGGAGCAAGCGCGCGAGCGCGTCAGCACGCGCAGCGCCCATTTTTTTAACCCCGCGCTGGTCGACAGCCAGTTCGCCACGCTCGAGCGACCCATCGGTGAAAACGGCGTCTTGCAAGTCGACGCCACCGAAGCGCCGCAGGCCTTGTGCGCCCGAGTGGTGGCCTGGTTGAGCGCCTGAGGCGCACGGGCTTGCCATCGCCCCAGGTCCGGGGTGCAGGTAGGATGCTGCCTTGCAGCCAAGGAAATCAGTGAGCACGCCACACAACTTTCACCTCAAGCCCAAACGCTGGGCAGCGTGGCTGCTTGCGCGTCTGGGCTGGCGCTACGAATTTGCGGTACCGCCGGGTCCGCGCTGCGTGATCATTGTCTATCCGCACACCTCGAACTGGGACTTTTTCTGGGGCATTCTGGTGCTGTGGGCATCGGGCTGGCCCTTGAACTGGGTGGGCAAGCACACCCTGTTCGTGGGCCCGTTCAACTGGCTGTTCAGGCGTTGGGGCGGCATCCCGGTCAATCGCAAGGCCGCCGATGGCTTTATCGAAAACCTGGCAGCAACCATGCAAGCGCAATCGCAAATGTTGCTGGTGATCGCTCCAGAGGGCACGCGCAAGCTGACGGACCGCTGGAAGTCGGGTTTTTATCGGCTGGCGCTTGCGGCCAACGTGCCACTGGGGTTGGCCTACATCGACTACGCCACACGCAAAGCCGGCATCGAGAGCTACCTCATGCTCAGCGGCCAGGAGCAGCAAGACATGGCGCAGATTGCCGCGGTATACCAACACCGACGCGGCTTCGACCCATCAAAAGCAGCGCCGATACGACTCAGACCGACGGCTGAGGGCACTGACAAGCACTGATACGACCCCGCGCATGATCTACCTGATTCTGGGGCTGCTTCTTTTTCTGGGTGCGCACGCCGTTCGCATCGCTGCCGAGGACTGGCGCCAGCGGGTGTGTGCCCAGATCGGCGAGACACGCTGGCGCCTTGCAATCAGCGCGGTGTCACTGCTGGGCTTTGTGATCATGGTTTGGGGTTACGGCCTGGCGCGACAAGCACCCACCCAGTTGTGGGCGCCGCCGACGGCCATGCGCCACCTGGCGGCCCTGTTGACCCTGCCAGCTTTTGTCCTGCTCGCGGGCGCGTACGTGCCGGGCAATGCCATCAAGGCGCGGCTTGGTCACCCCATGGTGCTTTCGGTCAAGCTGTGGGCATTGGCGCACCTGCTGGCCAATGGCAACCTCAACCATGTGGTGTTGTTCGGTGCCTTTTTGGTCTGGTCGGTTCTGAGCTTTCGCGCCGCGCGTGCGCGTGACAAGCGCAACCGCGTTCTGGCGCCGCCCGTCAGGCGAGGGGCAACGTTGGTCACGCTCTTACTGGGCGTCAGTTTGTGGCTGGCCTTCGCCCTTTGGCTGCACGGGCTGCTCATGGGTGTGCGCCCACTCTTTTGAGGCGCGCCATCCGACCGAGCAGCCCTGGGCTACTGGATTTTCATCAGGCTTTGAATCAGGTACTTGGCGCCGAAACCCACCATGCCAAAAGCCAGGCCGAGAAACATCACAAAGGTACCAAATCGTCCGGCTTTGGACTGCCAGGCCAGCTGGCCGATGATGAACAACATATAGGCAACGAAAGCGCCCACGCCAAAGGTCATGCCAAAGGCTGTGACTTGCTCCTCGCTGTAACCGAACATCAATCGCCCTCGCGCCGGTGCAGCTGGCTTGCGTCAAGCAGGTCCACGTAGGCATGCCAGCTCGCATGACCCAGCAAGGGCACGACAACCACCAGGCCCAGCAGCCCAAGCGCAAAGCTGAGTAGGGTCAAGGCCATGATGACCGCAGCCCAGAGCGCCATGGGCAAGGGGTTGGCCAGAACAACAGCCCAGCTGCTCAGAACCGCATCCAGCAGACCGATACGACGGTCGAGCAACAGAGGTACGCTGACCACGGTCGAGGCAAAAATCGGGGCAGCCAGAACCGCGCCGAGTGCCAGCCAGGCCTCAAAGACAAAGTTGTCCTGCGCCAAGACCACCAGCTTCAAAAAAGCCATCGGCGTGTCCACCGGCAGCGGCACCAGCAGCGTGACCATGGCAGCCGATGTCAACACCCAGCCCGTGCCAGCCAGGCCCAACAACAAGCCAAAACGCGCCAGCGCCCAATGCCCCTGACTCCAGCGGTTAAAGCGGCCCTGGTGCCAGTTGGCCCAGGTCCGGGAGATCACCAGAAAGTCTGGTGTGCAGCCTTCCTGCAGCGACCGACTCAAGGCATAGAGGCTGGTGGCCAGGATCGGCGCAACCACCAGAAAGCCAGAGAATGCGCCAGCTAGGAGCCAGAACTGATTGCCACCGCACAGCAGCAAAAAGGCCGCGAAGACGGCCATGACCACGCCGTGGATATAACTGACCAGCCCTAGGCTTCTCAGATCTTGCCAGCCAAGCCGCAGCCAGACCAATGGGCGGCTAAGCGATACCGTATGAGGCGTGGGCATGGGTGGCCGTGATGCTGATGAACAAACCTGACGTACAGAACGACGGCGCAGGCAGTGCCGCGCCGCAGGGGCACGGTGGGCACTGCGCGCTGCACCGCTGCCGAGACCACACTGTCGCGTGGCGCCTTAGCTCGCGGAATTATCCCTTGTGATGTCCCTGTTGGTCGTGCTGCGCGTCATGCGCCTTGGACTGGCCGTGGCGGTGGTGCTTCATGCCGCCCATCCAGCGCAGGCTCAGTGCGTCAAAGACCTTTTTCTGATCAGGCTCGAGCACCGCGTAAAAGGTCCTGACGGCCTCGCTGCGGGCCTTCATGGCCGCCTCGCGCTCGGCGCGATGCCGTTCATGTTGCGCCTGCATGGCATCAAGTCGTTCGGGAGTACTCATTTTTGCCAGGTCCATCGGCGCCACTGGCATGGCTTTGGCGTGTCCGCCCGAGTGCTTCATGGCCCCTAGGAATGCGGTCCAGGCGGCGTCCTGCGCCGGTTTGAGTTGCAGCTGGGCCTTGAACAGCTCCTCGCGGGCAACGGCGCGCTCAGCCATGTGGTGCGAACCCTTGCCATGTCCCTGGTGCGCATCGTGTCGGCCCATGCCCTCATGGCCACAGCTCGAAGCGCTGCCGTGCGCACCGTGTTTGCTGTGGCCAGCCTCCCCCATGGGCGTATGCGCCATCTCAGACATACCATGGCCATGCGATGACGCTGCCATTTGATGGGCATGTGACATGGCGTTTTGAGCCAGGGCAGAACCAGCGACTGCCAGAGCGCTGGCGATGAACAGTGTTTGAATGGGGCGATACATAAGGTCATGTCCTTTTAAAACTCGGCAAGCTTGTCCGTCACAAGCCTGAACCAGGCACGACTGTGCGCCGGCCATGTGTCGCCAACATGGCTGCGTTTCAAAATTTATGTAAAGCCGCTGCGCTGCCCTCGCTGACGCAAAACCAGCGCTCGCCGCACCCAGTGATCAGCCCGGATAAGCCCCTGCCGGGCGCTCGACGGCAGCGTGCCGCTTGACCGGCCGTCTTACTTCTTGGTCGCGCAAGTGTTGATACCGAAAAGTGCGTAAGGCGGGCACCAGCCCATGGCACCTGTCAGCAGCGGCACCAAGCCCAACCAGCCCCACAGGCCAATATTTCCCGTCAAGGTCAGTCCGATCAGGACCAGCCCCGCCACGATACGGATCACGCGGTCTGCACCGCCAACATTCAATGTCATGAGAACCCCTCCTCTTAAACAAGATGCGGGCATGGCTCGCCGCACCACACAAACATTACACAACAAATTGCGAGGAACTGTCCAACCGGCTGGCCCGCGCCCAGGCTCGCGCCAGCGAATGCAACAAGCCGAGCTTGGCGCAAGCCCTACACTCTCGTACCAGCCCCCGCACACCCCTCGGCATGCGCTGCGCTGATGTGCCCCCCAATCTCACAACACCATGCCACCAGCCCTGTCTTATGCCCATGAGCCGCCCTGGCGCTCGGTTGCGGCGTTGCTGATCAATGCGCTGGTGTTTGGCCTGTCCTGGTGGCCATTTCGCTGGTTACAGAACGCCGGCTTGCACCCGCTATGGGCCACCGCCATCGCCAGCGCCTGCGCGGTGCTGCTGATCAGCCTTAGCCGTCCGAGCGCCTGGCTCGAGATCGGCACGCACCCAGGCTTGTGGCTGCTGGCACTCGCCTCGGGCTTGACCAATGTGGGCTTTAACTGGGCCGTCACCACAGGCGATGTGGTGCGCGTCGTGCTGCTGTTTTATTTGATGCCAGCCTGGTCTTTGCTGCTGGCCTGGCCCATGCTGGGTGAGCGCCCAAACCAGTCCACGCTGATCCGGCTGGCGCTGGCCCTGGGTGGCATGGCGCTGGTGCTCAAGTCACCTGAACACAGCCTGCCGTGGCCTCAGAGTCTGTCGGACTGGCTGGGTCTGCTTGGCGGGGTGTTTTTCGCCCTGACCAATGTGTTGTTGCGTCGCCTGAATCACACCAGTGATGGCGCGCGCATGCTCGCCATGTTTGTCGGCGGTCTGGTGCTGGCAGGCCTCGGCGCCATTGCCGCGGGGCGGCTACAACTGGCCCGACCCATGCCCGACCTGGCGATGGGCTGGCTGGGCATGACGGTGTTGCTGGGCCTGAGCCTGCTGCTGGCCAATCTGGCCCTGCAGTACGGCGCAGCACGCCTGCCAGCCGGCGTGACCGCGGTGGTCATGCTCAGCGAGGTGGTCTTTGCCAGTGTGTCGTCTGTGTGGCTGGGCGCGGGCACGCTCAGCCCGCGCATTTTGCTTGGCGGCGCACTGATTCTGGCGGCCTCTGTGCTGGCGGTCCGGACAATGCGGCCAGAAGCCTGAGCTTCTGGCTCAGGTGGTCGGCTCGGGCTTGAGCAGCTTGAGCACTGCAGGGGCCTTGTGCCCGAGCATGGCGCAGGTGGTCATCAATCCCCCGGTCAAAGCGCCGCCAACGCCAGCGGTGAGCACATCCTGCCCCGTCAAGTACAGGCCCTTGATCGGCGTGATCGGATGCAGGCCCTGCTGCTCAAAGCGCGCAGGCGTATGGTCCAGACCGTAAATCTCGCCACTGGGGTATTGCGCAAACCAGCGCGTCGATAAGGGCGTGGAGAGCTCAGCGTAGACCAGCGCCTCTCGCAACTGCGGCAACTCGGCGAACAAGGCCTCGAGCAGGCGTGCTTGCAGGCTGGCTTTGAGCGCGTCGTAATCGGCGCCGCGTTTACGCCAGCGCTTATCAGCCCAGGGCGCGAAATGCGCCCAGGCACCCAGCGTCAAGACCTCAACGGTGGCCGTGTCTGGATGCGTGCTGTCCCACTGTGGGTCTTTGGCTGAGGGAAACGAAATGTAGAGCAAGGGAAACGGTGCGCTCAGATCAGCTGCAAATCGCTCGATGTGGCCCTCGATATCCGGCGAGGGATAGATCCATAAATTGGTTCGGGGCAAATTCAAGGACCTGGCACTGCCTTTGAAGCCCGCGTACAGGCACAAGTGCGCTGCCGACGGCTGTACAGCGGACGACTCTTTGGTCGAGGTCAGGTTGATCCGATGCGCCGGTGGCAGTAGTTGCTCAAAGGTCAGTCGCGCGCCCGCTGCGCTGACCACTTGGCGCGCCGGGATCAAGGTACCGTCGGTCATGCGCACGCCCACGGCCCGGCCCCGCTCCACCACAATGCCCTCAACGCGCGCATAGGTGAACACCTCGCCGCCAGCGGACCGAATCACCGGGATGATGGTCTGCGCAATACGCCAAGAACCGCCCACCGGGTAATTGGCGCCATCCAGGTAATGTTTGACCACCGTGGCGTGCATCATGAATGAGGCCTTGCGCGGGACCACGCCATAGTCGCCCCACTGACCGCAAAGCACTGCAATCAGCTCCTGATTGGCCGTGAGCCCCTCAAGCACGTCGCGCACGGTTTGGAAACAGGCCTTGGGCAGCAAGGCGCTGCGCCCGGCATTCCAAAGCCTAGCCATGGGCCTGGGCATGGCCTGGCCAGCAAAAAAACGGCTGGCGCTGCGCGCCACCTCGACCACCAGGTCCAAATAGTCGTCGATGACCTGATGCTCTTGCGGGAAATGCTGTTTGAGGCTGTCGGCCAAAGCCTGCCGGCCGGCGGGGAAATCGACGACGCGCTGGCCGATCTTGATGCGGTCGTACACTGGGTCCATAGGCGCCCACTGCAGCTGCGCGTCGGTGATCAGGTCAAACAGGCGGCGCATCATGCTGTAGGGCTTGTGTACCTCGCCGATGTAGTGAACCCCCACGTCCCACTCAAAGCCTTTTCGCTGATAGCTGTGGGTGAATCCGCCGGCGGTGTAGTGCTGCTCGAGCACGCAGACTTTGCGCCCGAGCTTGCTCAACAAGGCCGCGGAGCACAAACCGCCAATACCCGAGCCGATGACGATCACATCGTAGGGCCCGGCCAGTCGCTCAGCACGGTATCGATAGCCTGTTCGTTTCAATGGCGCTCAGCCTGCGCTGCCTCTACCTCAGACCCGCCCACCCCGGGCGCGCAGCCACGATAACAGCATTCCTTGACGTGCGCCGACAGCAACGTGTCATCACAGCCATGTGCTGGCTCAGGGTAAACCCCGATCGTCGTGCCAAACCCGAACCGATTTCGATAAAGACCGCCTGCTGAAACTTTGTTTTCTAGGTGTTTTCCTGATGGTGCAGCTTCGAAATTGCCTGTAAGGTAGAGGACATAACAAGATTGCAACCCGAGGGGAAACAAAAATGACCGGCAAAGCTTTGCTGCTTGACTGTGTGTACGCGCACGAAGCGCAGAAACCACAACACCTGTACCTGACACAGCCACTCGGTCAAGGCGCCGTCAAGGATTACACCTGGGCCGACGTCATGGACCAGGCGCGACGCATGGCCGCGCACCTGCAAAGCCTGAACTTCGAGCCCGGCTCGAAGATCGCGATCCTGGGCAAGAACTCGGCGCATTTCATGATGGCCGAGCTGGCGATCTGGATGGCTGGCCACAGCACGGTGGCGATCTTCCCAACCGAAACCGCCAAGGTGATCAGTTACGTGCTTGACCATAGCGATGCGAAGTTGCTGTTTGTGGGCAAGCTCGACACCTGGGACCAACAAGCCAGCGGCGTGCCCGAACACATGCCGCGCATTGCACTGCCACTGTCGCCCAAAACCAATCTTGAGCATTGGGACCAGATCATTGCGCGAACCGCACCGCTCGGTGGCCAGCCGGCACGCTCGGCCGATGACACGGCCATGCTGATGTACACCTCGGGCTCCACGGGCCAGCCCAAGGGCGTGATCATCACCTTTGGTGCGATCAGCCGCGCCGGCGAGGGCATCAACCACGAAATTCACCGCCAGCTTGGCGATGCCGACATTCGCATGCTGTCGTATTTGCCGCTGGCGCATATCTTTGAGCGCGCCTGGGTCGAAGCCGCCTCGATGACCGACGGCAGCTGGCATCTGTTCTTTGCCGAATCGCTCGACACCTTTTTGCAAGACCTGCAGCGTGCGCGCCCGACCGCGTTTCTGTCGGTGCCGCGCCTGTGGCTCAAGTTTCAGCAAGGCGTGCTGGCCAAAGTGCCAGCCAAAAAACTCAACCGCTTGCTGGGTATT
The DNA here is from genome assembly GCA_038145425.1 of Comamonadaceae bacterium. Classification (GTDB taxonomy): domain Bacteria; phylum Pseudomonadota; class Gammaproteobacteria; order Burkholderiales; family Burkholderiaceae_C; genus Rhodoferax. The sequence goes on from JAYQPP010000002.1 coordinate 44,035, forward strand.
CCGCTTCTGGGCAAGCTAGTTGCGCGCAAGGTGCTCAAAGGCCTGGGGCTGGACCAGGTGCTGCTCGCCGGCAGCGGATCAGCGCCCATTCCACCCGATTTGATCCAGTGGTACCGCCGTCTCGGACTCAACCTGTGGGAAGGCTATGCCATGACTGAGGACTGCGCGTACTCCCACTCGTCCAACGAAGTATTCAATGCACCCGGCTACGTGGGCGTTCCCTTGCCTGGCGTGCAGGCGCGCATCAATGCCCATGGCGAGGTAGAAATCAAGTCACCCGGCCAGTTCAGCGGCTACTACAAGCAGCCTGAGCTCACCGCGGAGTCGTTTACCGACGACGGTTTTTTCAGAACCGGCGACCTCGGCGAGCGCACATCAGATGGCTTGCTCAAACTCACGGGACGCAGCAAAGAAGTGTTCAAGACCGCCAAGGGCAAGTATGTGGCGCCCGCGCCGATCGAAAACATGCTCAACGCACACGACATGGTCGAGCTCTCGCTGGTCTCGGGCGTTGGTCAGGAAGCGGCCTATGCCCTGGTTCTTCTTGGTGAGAGCCTGCGCCCGAAGCTAGGCGACCCAGCGGTTCGCGCGCAGGTCGACGAAGAGCTGTCCAAGCTGCTGACCAGCGTGAATGCCCAGGTCGCCGATTACGAACGTATTCGCATGCTGGTGGTCGTACGCGACCCCTGGACCATCGAGAACGGTTGCCTGACGCCCACCATGAAAATCAAGCGCGCCAGCATTGAAGCGCAGGTGACGCCCAAGGTGAGCGCTTGGTACGAAGACGCACGACCAGTTCAGTGGATGTGAGGCGCGCTGCAGCGCTCTCATCCAAAGCCAGAGCCCCTTCGAGCACGATGTTCGGCAGCTCAAGCTGGCGCAAGGACGCGCTGCCTCAGCCAGGCTTATCAGGTCTGGCCTTTTCGCCGATGCACTGGTCGCGCGTGGCGATGGCTGGTCTCACTGGGTACCGGCCATTTCAGGCCAGACCTGGCTGACCTGCCCGCGCAAGTCTTCATCTGCTGTCTGCGCCCGATGGCCCCCCGATGCGGCGCGTCAGATCGGCTGCACCCCACGCAACTCAGCCGGAAAAGGAACGCTCGCGTAGGCCGGGACCGTGTGTGTCTGCCTGAAGCCGATGCGGCGGTAAACCTTCAGCCCCATCTCCGTGGAGAAAAGCACGACGCGAGATTTTCCACGTTCTGCCGCACACCGCAGCGCCATTTCGGTCAACCTCGATCCGATTCCGTAGCCCCGGGCCGAGGACTTCACGTAGACACCCCAGATCGACGCGGTATCGTCCAGTCCCTTCAGCGACAGGAAGGTCTTACCGACCGGCTCTCCGGCCTTGTAAGCAAGCAGCCACACGCCTCGGTCGCCGGCCCTGAAGGCCTGCTGGTTGCACCCGACTACGAAGGGTCGCGTGTCGCCCGTGAGATTCCAGTACTCGTCGATCAGGTCCTCAAAGTCGGCCAGGCCCTGGGCATCAATGACCGTCCGGTACACGATCGGCCCATCTGCGTCGACAACGGTCTGCTTCCATGCGTCGAGATCCAGGACCATACCGGTATCGCGACCAACCAAAGACAGCCCGTGTCTCGGCAGCAACTGCTCCAGGTCGGCAGGCTGTGCCGACGGGTGAACGACCCACATGAACTGAACCCCGCGGTCCCCGAATCGCTTGACCATCGCGTCGATGCGGGCTTCAGGGTCGCTGGTGAGCCGGGTTTTGACAACCGCGTTGTAGGGCAGTTGGGGTACCGGGGCTTCGGTCCACGCCAACTCACCGTCATCGATGAAGGTGCCGCCAGGCCCGTGACCGAAGTTGGCCCACTGGACAACGAGCGCTTCCTCTAGTGCGTTCACCTCATCATCAAAGACTGATGGCATGCCTGACTCCTCATCGCGCGCGGACCAAAAGCAAGCGCGCACTCAACTCGAGAAATACTAGCGTAGCACGGCTAGCGCATCGTCGTCGTGGCTGCACCGCCGAGCACCTGAAGCGCATCAGCTGGAACAGCGTGCATGAAATCCATGCTGTGCGCGGGCGAGGCGTCGAGCCAGTCGTCATATCGCTCGGGCGCAAGGATCACCACCATGCGCTTTTCGTCCTGCGGCTTGTGGAACTGACGCATCAGGGAGTGGTGGTTCGCATTGATCGTCAGCATTGTGAAGCTGAAAACCGTTTCACCGTCGGGTGCGCGCCAGCGCGACCACAGGCCGGCAATCCCCATCGGCGCGCCATCGCGGCGTGCAATGCATGCCGGGACAGCTTTGCCGCTGCGCCAGTCGGGCTCAAAAATAGCCTCTGCGGGCACGATGCAGTGCTGGGCGCGACGCCAGGCATCGCGAAAACTGGGTTTGCTGGCCACCGTTTCGCTGCGCGCGTTGTAGGTCAAGCGCGTGATGCGTGTGTCAGCTGACCAGTGCGGCACCAGGCCAAACAGGCCGCTTAAAGCCTCGTTCGGGTTCACGGCCTCATCATGCTCATCAGCATGGGGGTGGCGCCTGATGAACACACCCTGATAGCCCGGCCATAAGTCGTACCGGCCAGGATCAGTAGGCAAGTCGACACCGAAATGGCGTCGCATACGCTCGTTGTCACGCACAGCCTGGTAGTGACTACACATGGATCGAATCTTAACGACGGGCGCCGAGGCCTGCCCTGAGCTTGCTTTTCAGCTGGCCCAAGGGCCTGGCGGACAGACCAAAGGGTCTGCACTCAAAGCTTTTCTGTCTCAGCCGTGCGTGGCTGCCATTTCATCAGACGGGTTTCGATGTTCGAGACCACCCCATCGAGCACCAGCGCAAACGCGGTGAGCACCAGAATGCCCGCCATCACGGTGTTGATGTCAAAACTGCCCTCGGCCTGGAGAATCAGATAACCAACGCCCTGGCTTGAGCCCAGGTACTCGCCCACCACTGCACCGACAAAAGCCAGCCCGACCGAGGTGTGTAGTGAGCTGAACACCCAGCTGGTGGCACTGGGCAGATACACATGGCGCAGCAACTGGCGCTTGTCTGCGCCAAGCATGCGGGCGTTGGCCAGCACCACGGGGCTGACCTCTTTGACGCCCTGATAAACGTTAAAGAAGACGATGAAAAACACCAGGGTCACGCCCAGCGCCACTTTCGAGCCCATGCCCAGGCCAAACCAGACGGAAAAAATCGGCGCCAGGATGATGCGCGGCATGGCGTTGAGCGCCTTGATGTAAGGCTCCAGAATCGCCGAGGCCATGGGCGCGAGTGCCAGCCACAAGCCGCTGGCAAGCCCGAGTACCGCGCCGACGGCGAAGGCCATCATGGTCTCAGCCAGCGTCACAACCAGGTGTTTGTAAATATCGGCGTCGGTGACGAACCAGACCCAGATCCGGTTAAAAATTTTCACCGGCTCGCCAAAGAAGAAGGCCGCTTGTGTGCCGTCGTCAAACATCACCGGCGGTATCAGGTTGGGCACGGTCATCACGTGCCAGAACAGAAACACCAGCGCCAGCAGCGCGATTTGCCAGATCCGCAAATTACTCGCCTGGGGCTGAAGTCGTCGCCACATGATGCTTTTCCCTAAACTTTTTCGAGCTGCTGCTGGTAGCCCTTGAGGACTTCCTCGCGCAGCACGTCCCAGATCGCCCGGTGCAGTTCCAAAAAGCGCGGCGCGACCTTGATCTCGGCCACATCACGCGGGCGTTCCATATCGATCGTAAAGTCACCAATCGGCCGGCTTGCCGGGCCCGCACTCATGACCACCACACGGTCGCTCATGGCAATGGCCTCGTCCAGATCGTGCGTGATGAACAGGACCGCCTTGCGCTTGGCCGCCCACAAATTGAGCAACTCGTTTTCCATCAGCTGACGCGTCTGAATGTCCAGCGCCGAAAAGGGCTCATCCATGAGCAAGATGTCGGGGTCGAGCACAAGCATCTGCGCCAGGCCGACGCGCTTGCGCATACCGCCGCTCATCTGATGTGGATAGCGGTCGCCAAAGCCGCCTAAGCCCACCCGGCGCAGCCAGGTTTCAGCTTGCGCCTGCGCCTCACGTTGCGGCACGCCTCGAAATTCCAGGCCGGCCATTACATTGCCCAGAGCGGTACGCCAGGGCATCAGGCTCTCGGCCTGGAACATATAGCCTGCACGCCGGTTCACACCCAACAGCGGCTCGCCAAAGACCTGCGCCGAACCGGCACTGGGCTGCAACAAACCTGCACCCACATTGAGCAGGGTGCTTTTGCCGCAACCGGTGGGGCCAACGACGCTGACAAACTCGCCGGCGCCAACGCTGAGGGTCACATCCCGAACGGCGGTATAGGCCTGAGAGGGCTTGTGACGATCCGAAAAAACGCAACTGACCTCGCTGAGCGTCAGAGCAGCGCTCATCTCAGCCTTTGGGATATTTGGCGTTGGCAGCCTTGGCAAACTTGTTGGTAAAGACCACCTTCAAGTCTGGTTTGGCACTGGCGATTTTGGGGTCCGCGCTGACCAAGGCACGCAAAGCCGTCTCCGCCCCTTTTTCAGGGAACATGCCGTCCGGCGACAAGGCTGCCTTGGCAGAAAGAAAAGCGTCGATATAAACCGCACGATCGCCCAGCAGAAATTGCTCCGGAACCACCTTGATGATGTCGCTGGGGCCGGCATTCTGAATCCATTTGGAGGCGCGCACCATGGCGTTGGTCATGGCCTGTACCGCCTCAGGGTTCTGGTCGATAAAGGTCTGCTTGGTGTAGAGGCAACCCGCTGGCATAGGGCCACCAAACACCTTGTTGGACTCGGCCACCATGCGGGTATCGGACACGATTTTCAAATCACCCGAGCGTTGCAGCAAGGTGATGACCGGATCAAGATTGCTAATTGCGTCGATCTGGCCAGCGCGCATGGCTGCCACGGCGCCATTACCAGCGCCCACACCGACAAAACTCACGTCACTGGGCTTCAACCCAGCCTTGGCCAGCACAAAATTGGCCATCACGTTGGTGGAGCTGCCCGGCGCGGTAACGCCAATTTTTTTGCCCTTCAGGTCAGCCACCGACTTGAAGTTGGGCATGGTCTTGGGGTTAATGCCCAGCACAATCTGGGGCGCTGCGCCTTGCAACACAAAAGCCGCCATGCGCTGGCCTTTGGTCTGCATGTTGATGGTGTGCTCAAACGCACCCGAGACCACGTCGGCGCTGCCGCCAACGACTGCCTGCAGTGCGCGCGATCCGCCTGCGAAATCGACGATCTCCAGATCAAGACCTTCGTGCTTGAAGTAGCCCAGTTGCTCGGCAATCGTCAGCGGCAGGTAATACAGCAGGTTTTTTCCGCCGACTGCGATTTTCACTTTCATGGTGCCGGCAGCATGGCCGATCAAGGGCAGCGCAGCAACGGCGAGTCCGCTGGCGATGAGTTCGCGACGTTTCATGATGGTCTCCAATTCAAAGGGTTCTGGTGTCGGCGCTATGGACGCCTTGTTAGATCTCAAATCATACAGCGCTGGGTCGTCGCGACAGCCACCAGATTGCCACGCCGGTCAGGGCCACTGGCACGATGGAGCCCAGGTTCAATACCGCCCAGCCACTGGTGGTGACTACCACGCCGGAGGCAAATGAAGTGAGTGCCATGGTGGCAAACACCAAGAAATTCAGCAGCCCCTGCGCCCGGTCTCTCTCCTCGGGGCGGTACGTGCTCAGAGACAGCGTGGTGCTGCCCGTGAATAAAAAGTTCCAGCCCACGCCCAGCGCAAACATGGCCAGTACGAACTGGTGCAAATCAACACCCGAGAGCGCAATCCCGATACACAGCAGGTTCAGAATCACACCAAGGCCCATGATCAGCATCACACCGTAACGTTTGATCAGATGACCCGTGAAAAACCCTGGCGCAAACATGCCAATCACATGCCACTGCAAGACCATGGCCACGTCATCAAAAGGCATCTGGCATTGCTGCATGGCCAAAGGCGTGGCTGCCATCAACAGGTTCATCACACCATAGCTCAACGCGCCAGCCATGGCCGCCACCACAAAAGCGGGTTGCCGCATGATCTCGGCATTGCTGCGCCCGCCGGCCTGGGCCTGCTTCGGCGGCACGGGCGGAAAGTGAATCAGGGCCAGCACCACCATGCCCAGGAGCGCCACAGCAGCTAGCGCTAGATACGCACCGACATACGGCTCCCCTGCCAGATCACGCGTGCGAGCCGCCAGGCTCGGGCCAAAGATCGCGCCAATCAAGCCGCCAGCCATCACCGTGGAGACCGCTTTCTCGCGCCAGTCTGGCAAGGACAGTTCTGCAGCAGCAAAGCGATAGAGGTTGGCGTTCGCGTTGTAATAACCAGCGAGCACCGTGGCCGCAACGAGCAACCAGAAGTTATGCGTCCAGGCCGCGAAGGCACACACCAAGGCGCTGAACAGACCGATGGTCAAGCCAAACTGAAAAGACAGTTTGCGGCCCCATCGGGCCTGCGTACGCGCGACCAGGCCAGTCGACAGGGCGCCGCCAACGACATAGCCCATGACCGGCAGGGTCGCCATCCAGCCCAGCGGCGCCAGGCTCAGGCCCACCAGTCCATTGATTGCAATGAACACAATGTTGTTGATCAGAAACAGGCCCTGGCACACGGCCAGCAACCAAAGATGGCGATTCATGCTTAAAGGAAATAGGGGTGGGGAGGCGGCGCATTGTCGCCCAGCATGGCACGCGCTCAAACCGCGCCACGCAGAAAGATGCGTCGGGCCACCGTGCACAATGCAAGCTGATGCATGTCAAGCGCCATCAGCCTCGCTTGCACGATGATGGCAGCTCGCGTCATAAGAAGGAAAGCGCTGCGTTGAAATCTTTGTTGTTGCCACTGGTCTCGCTGCTCAGCGGTGTGGGTATGCTGGTTGTTGGAACCGGCTTGCTGTTTGCCGTCATCGGCTTGCAGACGCTGGCCGCTGACTTTCCGGTTCTGGTCACCGGCCTGATCAATTCAGCCTACTTCGCCGGCTTTGTCTATGGAACATACGCCTGCCCCGCTGTGATCAGACGTGTTGGGCACATCCGCGCTTTTGCGGCCATGGCCTCGATCGCCTCAACCTTGCCGATTTTGTTGGCCCTGTGGCTCAACCCCTGGTTCTGGGGCGCACTGCGCTTTGTCAATGGCATGTGCCTGGTCGGGCTCTACATCGTGGTGGAAAGCTGGCTCAACGTGGTCGCTGTCAGCGCCATCCGAGGCAAAGTGTTTGCGGCATACATGGCCGTCAGCGGCGTGGCCATGGCCATCGGCCAATGGCTGATTCTGGTGGGTGATAGTTATGGCTTCGTGCCGTTTGCCGTGGTGTCGATTCTCTTTTCGTTCGCATTGCTGCCGATCACGCTAACCCCGGTGGCACAGCCCGAGCCGACACCCGCGCCCAAACTCGGGTTGGCTGCCCTGTTTGCGACATCGCCAATCGGCGTGATCGGCTCGGTGGTCTCCGGCTTGCTCAGCGGCGCGTTTTACAGCCTGGGACATGTCTTCGGACAACGCATTGGCATGACCGAGATCAGCATTGCCACCTTCATGGCCGCGGCCATTCTGGGCGGCGCTGCATTTCAATGGCCGGTTGGCCACCTCTCTGACCGTTACGACCGTCGCTGGGTTCTGTTGGCGGTTTGCGCACTGGGTGCACTGGTCGCAGCCGTCGGCTTTGCCTTTGCGCTTGAATCCCACGCCAGCCTGGTGGCCGTTGGCCTGGTCTACGGTGGACTCACTTTCACCATTTACGGCTTGTCGGTCGCTCATGTCAACGATTTGGTCGAGCGTGAGCGGGTGCTCGAGGTCACGGGTGGGCTTTTGCTGCTGCATGGCGTGGGTGCAACCCTGGGCCCCACCCTGGCCGGCGGGCTGATGGATGCGATGGGGCCAGGCAGCTTGCTGCTGTACTTTGCCGCGGTGCTGATCGTGATGGGGCTGCTGGCCTGGTTTTACGTCCGCCAACGCCCACTCAACCGTGGCGAGCCTGGCGAAAAGGACGGCTACGTCGCCATGGGAACCAGCTCGCAAGCCGTGCTGCAGCTCGACCCGCGCGCACCCACGGAAAACAGCGCCTGAGTAAAGTCCGCCGCGCGGGCCTCAGAGCAGGACCGCCGCGCTGAGTGCGGCCAGGGCGGCCGTCTCGGCGCGCAACACTCTGGGCCCCAGACTGAGCGCGACAAAGCCCCGTTTTTGCGCTGCCGATTCTTCCGCAGCGCTGAGCCCGCCTTCGGGCCCCGACAACAAGAGCAGCGGCGCTTGTGGTGGGGCAGCATCAAGGCTTTGACGCAAGCCTGTCACGCCCGGCCGCAGAGACAACAGCCGCCTAAGCCCTTGCGCCGGCAACAGCGCTTCAAGCCAGTCCTGGAGCCGGCTCACCGGGTGTATCACGGGCAGCTCGGTGGCACCACACTGCTCGCAGGCGGCCTGCGCCACGCTCTGCCAATGCTGCCGTTTCTTGTCCGCACGCTCACCGGACAAGCGCAAAACACTGCGCTCGGTCATCAAGGGCTGAATGCTGGCCACACCCAGTTCGGTGGCTTTCTCGACCAACCAGTCCATTCGGTCGTTCGCGGGCATGCCCACGGCCAGATGGACAAGCCGACTGGCCTGACGTTGCACGGCTTGAAATTCGTCGAGCTGCACTTCCACACTTTGCCGCCCCATGCGAACGACCTGTGCCATAAATTCGCCACGCTGCCCGTCAAGCAACTCGCCATTGAACAAGCACACCCGCGAACCAGGCTGCAAACGCAAGACCTGCACATGCCGGGCAGGCCCGCTGGGCAGTTCCAGGGTCTGGCCAACGCGCAGGTCCATCGGGCAATAAAAACGCGGCATCTCACACCTGACGGCCAAAACCAAACACATCCGACTTGACATGACCCTCGATAGCATCTACCAGCCGCAACAGCGGCTTGAGCTCCTGGTAGCGCAAGCAAGTCGAACGGATGTAATTCACAAACCGCGGCGTATCGGCCAGATAACGCGGCTTGCCATCACGAAGCGTCAGGCGCGCAAAGATACCGGCAACTTTCAAGTGACGCTGCAAGCCCATCCATTCAACGCCGCGGTAAAACTCGCCAAAGTCTGCGCCAACCGGCAAGCCGGCTTTGCGTGCTTTTTCCCAGTAGCGCACCGTCACATCCAGGCAAAACGCTTCCTCCCAGCTGACAAACGCGTCTCGCAGGAGGCTGGCTATGTCATAGGTGATGGGGCCATAGACCGCATCCTGAAAATCGAGCACGCCCAAGGCGCCGCCCGGTTGCTCGGGCACCATGAGGTTTCTGGGCATGAAGTCGCGATGTACAAAAACCTGCGGCCAGGCCAGATTGGCCGAGACAATGCGATCAAAGCTTTGCGCCAAGGTGAGCTGCTGCGCATCAGTGAGCCCAATTCCCCTGTGTTGCGTCACGTACCACTGGGGAAACAAGTCAAGCTCGCGCCGGAGCAGCGCCTCATCATAAGGCGGCAGCACATCCGGCCGCGATGCCTTCTGCCAGTCAATCAGGGCCTCAATCGCCTGCAAATACAGCGGCAAATTCTGCTGTGGTTCCTCTGGCCTGAGCACCTGCATCATGGTCTGACGACCCAGGTCCGACAACAGCAAAAAACCATTGGATGATTGCCAGTCCAGCACCTCGGGCACATGAAGGCCGGCCGCGCGCATCAACTCGGCCACATGAACAAAGGGTCGGCTGTCCTCTTTGTCAACCGGCGCGTCCATGATGATGTAGCTGGCCTGCTTGCCATCGATGCGGAAATAGCGCCGAAAGCTGGCGTCGGCGCTGGCTAGTCGCAGGCTCTCCCGAGACAGATCCATGCGCAAGATCAGTGGCTCCAACCAGGCGAAAAAGCAGGCCTGGCGCTTCGCGTCAGCCCAGACAATATCGGTGCTTGCGTGGGGCGCGTTCGCTGGGCTCATGGATAATTCCATTCTACAAAGACTGATCCTGCTGATACCGCTTCAGTGTGATCCCGCCAAAGCCCTTTTTTGCCCACCATGTCCCTAACACCCCGATGCGCTGACAAGCCTTTTAGGCGGGGTGCTGCGCTGTTGGGCGCGTTAGCGCTGGCGCTGTCGGGCTTGGCTGGTGCGACAGATCTTCTGAACCTGCGCCCCACAGACCGGCTCGCCGAGAGCCTTGCCAAGCCCCAAGATCAAAAACTGCCGAGCTTTCTGAGTGCTGACCGTGTCGAGGGGCAAACCGACACGCAGACCAAGCTGGAGGGGCGCGCAACCTTGCGCCAACAGGGGCTGACCATCAGTGCGGACACCATTTTTTACGACCAGGCCAGTGACTCGGCACGCGCAATCGGGCGGGTCCGCGTCAACCGGGCGGGAAATGTTTTTGAGGGGCCAGCGCTTCAATTGCGATTGGAGAGTTTCGAAGGGGTCTTCGAAAGCCCTCGCTATCAGTTCCTGCGAGGCCAGGCGCATGGTGAAGCGCAAAAAATCGAATTTTTAAGTGAGGAGCGCTCGCGCATCCACAAAGCCACCTACACCACCTGCAAACGCGACGGCAGTCCCGACTGGATGCCCGACTGGATGCTCAGCGCCAACACGCTGGAATTGGACACCGGCACGGATGAGGGTGTTGCAACCGGGATGCTGCTGCGCTTCAAAGGGGTGCCTCTGCTGCCCTGGCCCTACCTGAGCTTTCCCATCAGCAATCAGCGCAAATCCGGCCTGCTGCCCCCGAGCGTTGGCCTGAGTGATCAAAATGGTTTCGAGTTCACCCAACCCTATTACTGGAACATAGCGCCCAACCGAGACGCCACCATCGCCCCCACCCTGATGGCCAACCGTGGCGCCCATGTAGGCGCCGATTTTCGATATCTGGAACAGAGCTTTGCGGGCCAGGCGCGCCTGAGCCTGATGCCCTCGGACAAGCTTCGCGATCAGAACCGCTGGGGCCTGCACGCAACCCACCAGGGTCAGCTGAGCAGCCCTTGGACCGATCAAGGCGTGTCGCTCTCGGTCACACTGAACCAAGTGGGCGACGACAACTACTGGCGCGACTTCCAAGGCTCTACCGCCAACATTGCACCCAGCCTGACACAACGCTTGCTCGACAACCAGGTCAACCTGAGCTGGCAGAACAGGGGCGTGGCCAATAGTGTGCGCCTGCAGCGTTGGCAGACCCAACAAGATGCGTCGGCACAGATCGTGCCGCCCTACGACCGCATACCCCAGGTGCATTCACGCTATGAAGCATCTCTGGCCCGCGATGTGCGTTTGGCTGTCGACGCCGACTTCACACGCTTCGAATCAGAGCCCAGGCTCACCGGGCAGCCAGACGGCGAACGACTGTACGCGCGGCTTCAGGCCAGCCGACCCTGGAGCGGCGCTGCTGGTTATCTGACGCCGAAGCTGCAGTTGCACGCCACCAGCTACCACTTCGACGAGGTCTTTCGCGGCGCTCGCCAGGCGCAGCGTGTGGTGCCCACGCTGAGCGTCGACAGCGCACTCGTGTTTGAGCGGGAGACCGCTTTTGCCAACCGCGCGATGTATCAAACGCTGGAGCCGCGCCTGTTCTACGTGAACAGCCTCTCGCGTGACCAGCAACATCTGCCCAACTATGACTCGGGCGCCCATGACTTCAACCTAGCGACGATCTTTCAGGAAAATCAGTTCGTTGGCGATGACCGGATTTCTGATGGCAGTCAGATCACCTTGGGTGTGACCAGCCGCTTTCTGGATGCCGCCTCCGGGGCCGAAGCCCTGACGCTGACGGCCGGACAACGCTGGCGCCTGCAAGATGCTGAGGTCTTCCTGCCCGGTACCTCGCCAGCGCAAAAAGGCGTCAGTGACCTGCTGCTGGGCGCCAACGCACGACTCAGTCAACAATGGCGGCTCGACACCAGTTTTCAGGTCGTTCCCAACACGCAACGGACGATTCGCTCCAGCATGGTTGCGAATTACAAACCGGGTAGCTTCCGAAATCTCAGTGCTGCTTACCGCTTTCAACGCGACAGCAGCGAGCAACTTGATCTCGCCTGGCAATGGCCCATCATCAGCCCCTGGCAACAGACTGGAGGTAGCGGCACATCCGTTGCTGATGGCAAGTGGTACAGTGTCGGGCGACTGAACTACAGCATGCGCGAACAGCAGCTGGTTGACACGCTGGTCGGGCTCGAATACGACGCGGGCTGCTGGCTGGGGCGCTTCGTCGTGCAGCGCCAGCGAAGCGGTACGCAGACGACCCAAAATCTGATGTTGCAACTGGAGTTTGTCGGTTTTTCGCGGCTTGGGGTGAATGCGCTTCAAACCCTGCGCAGCAACATCCCCAACTACGAGAGCCTGCGTACGCCAGAGCCCATACCCAGTCGCTTCAGTAATTTCGAATGATGATCAACTCTACGCTCGTTCAAGCTTTCACCCTGGTCGTGCTCCAAGCATTGACCGTCAGCGCCGCTGCACAGGGCGCGACGGGCAGCACAGCCAGGGTCTCAAGCGTTGCTGCGGCACCCATCCAGCCCGTTGACTACATCGTGGCCATTGTCAACAGCGAGCCGATCACCAACAGCGAGGTGGAAGCGGGGGTTCAAAATGCACTGCGCCAGGCTAGGGGCACGCCAAGCGCTGAGGAGCGCAAAAAACTTCGTGATGACGTTCTGGAGAGCTTGATTCAACGTCGCGCGCAACTCCAACTGGGCAAGCAAATCGGGCTTCGCATCGATGCAACCCTGATCGATCAGGCGGAAAAAAACATCGCCCAACGCAACCAGCTCAGCCTTGAAGACTTGCACACGCGTCTGGCTCAGGACGGCGTCACGGTTGCCAAGTTCCGCGAGCAACTGCGTGAGCAAATCACCTTGGAGCGCCTGCGCGAACGCGAGGTCGAGCCGCGCGTGCAGGTCAGTGAGATCGAAATCGACCAGTACATTCTGGCGCAACAGACGCCAGAAGCGCTGGCACAGCAGTCGCTCAACATCGGGCAGATTCTGGTGGCAGTGCCCGAGAAGGCCAGCGCCGATGAGGTGCAGCGCCTGCAAGCGCGCGCCCAGGAGGCCATGCGCCGAGCGCAGGCCGGCGACAGCTTTGCCGCACTGGTACGTAGCTACGGCGAGCCTTCGACGCACGCCAATGGTGCGGCGATGGGCCTACGCCCACCTGATCGTTATCCCGCCCTGTTCGTGCAAGCCGTCCAGGGCCTTCAAGCCGGTGAAGTGAGCGCGCCTGTGCGCTCCCCCGCAGGCTTTCACGTGCTCAAGCTCATTGAGCGGGTCAACCCAGATATGCCTGCGTCCAAGGTGGTCCAAAGCCTCTCGCGCCACATCTTGCTACGCCCCAGCCCCCAGATGAACGAGGCGCAGGCACTGGATCGGCTGCGCGACTTCAAGCGACGCATCGTGCAAGGCAGCGCCACTTTTTCTGGTCTGGCGCGAGAGTTTTCCCAGGACGGTAGCGCAAGCCAGGGTGGCGATCTGGGCTGGGCCAGCCCGGGCATGTTTGTGCCCGAGTTCGAGGATGTGATGAATCAGCTGGCACCAGGGGAAATCAGCGAGCCCTTCGCTTCTCGTTTTGGCATGCACCTGTTGCAGTTGCTAGAGCGTCGGGAGCAAACGGTGAGCGAGGCGCAAATTCGCCAAGCGATTCGCAACCGACTGCGCCAGCAAAAACTCGAAGAGGCTTACCTGGTCTGGGTCAGAGACCTTCGCGATCGCGCCTACGTTGACATTCGGGAAGCGCCACAGTAGCGGTCATCGGCAGAGCCCGAATGCATATTGCGCGCAAACGCTTTGGCCAGCATTTCCTGACAGATGCCGGCGTTGTCGACGCGATCGTTCGCCTGATCGATCCCCAGACCAATGATGCGATCGTGGAGATTGGCCCGGGGCTTGGCGCGCTCACGCAGCCCCTGCTGGAAGCTGTGCACCCCATAACGGTGATCGAACTTGACCGCGACCTGGCCCGTCGCCTACGCGGCAATCCGCAGTTGACGGTGGTCGAGTCCGATGTGCTGAAAGTCGATTTTGTTGCACTGGCCACGCAGGCAGGCCGAAAACTGCGGCTGGTCGGTAACCTGCCATACAACATCTCCAGTCCCATTCTGTTTCACTTGCTGCCCAGCTTCGCCTATGTTCAGGACCAGCATTTCATGCTTCAAAAAGAAGTGGTCGACAGAATGGTCGCTAAGCCCTGCACCGCAGCCTACGGCCGTCTTAGCGTGATGCTTCAGTGGCGCTACGACATGCGAAGCGACCTGCTGGTGCCGCCCGAGAGTTTCGAGCCACCGCCCAGGGTCGACAGTGCCGTGGTGAGCATGACAATACGTCCACAGGCTGTTGACATTGCGATCCCGTTTCTCAGTGAACTGGTGCAGGTCGCCTTCAGTCAGCGACGCAAACTGCTCCGACACACACTCGGCCCATGGCTGGACCGGCAGCGCTTCAAAGGGGTGTTCGACCTGCAACGCCGAGCTGAGGAAGTACCGGTGGCGGCCTACCTCGATCTCGCACAAGCCCTGCAAAGCCAGTAAGCCCGGTACCGCGGCCCAGCCCGATTTTGTCGGCAAGCGGCGGCGCGCGCCGCCGCCCCCGGGGGGGTTGGTGGTGCCGGGGGCGGGGGTTAAAGGGCTGGGGAGGCGCAAGGCCCGGGGGGGGGAATAGGCCCAAGTGTCAGTCGGCATCTTTTCACCTGTTTCACTCAAAATTTCAATGGGCTGCGCACCAACCGAACCCTCTGAAGCCTCCGTCGCACCCTGGTTTTGCAAAGGGACGCCGGAATGCGCCGCACGCGCCACCGAGAACGAATAGAAACAGCGGAACGGGATTTTGCGGTCACCCCAGTAGTCAGCTGTGTCGCGAAAGATGTCGAGCAATTGTTCCCGCGCCTCTTTGTCGAATTTGGCGTTGGCAGGAATGTGTTCCAAAACACAAACAAAACCCGTCTGTGGTCCAGCTTTATGGACCGGATCGGTCAGGCAGTCGTACAGGGAATCAAAGTTTTTGCCCGTCGACACTGCCAACATAAATTGCTGCCCAATCAGGTCCAGCACATCTTGTTTGCTCAGTGCATGAGCCAGATTGGCATACAAAAAGTGGTGGCCCATCCCCTGGGCCGCTTGCTGCAAGTCGGCCACCCGATGCGCCCGAATCGACTGAACGATATTTGCGCGCACGCCCCGCAATATGGTCTCACCCGTACGGGCGATGGTCTCGCTGGCTCCTGAATCAATCAACATGGTCATTCTCTCTTCACAAAAATTTCTCAAGGCACAACGCGCCTGAAGGACTCGTAATGGTCACCTGTGTAATAGCAGGCATCGGGTAACCGGGGTGGCCCGCCGCAAACCAGGCGCCGGGCACCTCGGTGCCGCACACCGGGCGTTGGAACCGTGTATTCCCGGTAATAACCCCTGGTCTTCATGGGCAAAATCCGCTCCCGGTTGAAAAACACGCTTCCGTCTTTCTCACTTGAAAAAGGACCGCCTCGGTGAACCGCTGTATACACCTGTGCCACCTGCAAAGGCAGCGAACCCAGGGCAACATCGGCAATCGCCTGGCCCTGCGCCGTCGCCAGCGCCGGTAGCCCAGCCCAAATCAGGCAACACAACAACAAAAAGGCCTGAATTCGCCCTGTTATGCTGCGCTGCGTCATGGGATTGGTGCCACCGAAATCATCACCTCAAGATGATGATTTCCTGGGCAGAAGTGTCGGTGATCTGGGCCAAAAAAGCAAGATCCCGGGACAGCAAAATCCCCGAAAACCCCGAAATTCGGGGCTAAAACCCCTCTGCCTCAGCGCCCGGCGTTCGCGTCCGCCACGGTCAAAGCCGTCATGTTGACGATACGGCGCACTGTGGCGCTGGCCGTCAGCACATGCACGGGCTGGGCCGCGCCGAGTAGGACAGGACCCACCGCGATATTGCCGCCAGCAGCCGTTTTCAACAGGTTGTACGAGATGTTGGCCGCATCAATATTGGGCAAAACCAACAAATTTGCATCCCCCTGAAGGGTGCTGTTGGGCATCAGGGCGGCACGCGCCACACCATCAAGGGCCACGTCGCCATGCATTTCGCCATCCACCTCCAGCCAGGGCGCCTGTACACGAAGCAAGGCCAACGCAGCTCTCATTTTTACAGCGCTTGGGCCATCGCCGCTACCAAAATTAGAGTAAGAAAGCAACGCTGCCTTTGGATGAATGCCAAATCGCATCATCTCTTCAGCAGCCATGACGGTGAATTCCGCGATCTGCTCGGCGCTCGGATCGTGATTCACGTGAGTGTCGACCAGAAACACCTGCCGACCGGGCAGCATCAGCACGTTCATCGCCGCGTAGGTATTGACGCCAGCGCGCCGGCCGATCACCTGATCAATGTAGTGCAGGTGAAACTGGGTTGCGCCCCAGGTACCGCAGATCAGACCGTCGACATCGCCTTTTCGCAACAGCATGGCCCCAATCAGGCTCAGCCGACGGCGCATTTCCACCTTGGCAATCGGCACGGTGACGCCCTTGCGCTCGGTCAGGGCGTGGTAGCTGCGCCAAAAGTCGCTGTAGCGTTCGTCCTGCTCCACGTTAACGACGTCATAGTCGGCGCCTTCGCGCAGGCGCAGGCCAAAACGTTGAATGCGCGCGGCGATCACGCTGGGCCGACCGATCAGGGCCGGCCGCGCCAGACCCTCGTCCACCACAATCTGGGCGGCTCGCAACACCCGCTCTTCCTCTCCCTCGGCGTAGGCAATACGCTTTTTGGCAGCCAGTTTGGCCGCGGTGAAAATCGGCTTCATGACCGTGCCCGAGGCGTACACGAAGGACTGCAACTTGTCCCGGTAAGCCTGCATGTCCGCGATGGGACGCAAGGCCACACCGCTGTCCATGGCTGCCTGCGCCACAGCCGGCGCGATCTTGATCATCAGGCGCGGGTCAAAAGGCTTGGGAATCAGGTATTCCGGGCCAAAGGCCAGGGGCTCTCCGGCGTAGGCAGCTGCCACCACCTCGCTTTGCTCGGCCTGCGCCAGCTCAGCGATCGCGTGCACCGCGGCGATCTCCATCTCGCTGGTAATGGTGGATGCACCCGCGTCAAGCGCACCACGAAAAATATATGGAAAACACAGGACGTTGTTAACCTGGTTGGGATAGTCCGTGCGGCCAGTGGCCATCACCACATCGTCGCGCACCGCCTTGGCATCCTCTGGCGTAATTTCCGGGTTGGGGTTCGCCAGCGCAAAAATCACTGGCCGTGCGGCCATGCGCTTGACCATGTCCGGCTTGAGCACACCACCGGCAGACAGCCCCAGGAACACGTCGGCACCGTCAATCACTTCGGCCAACGTGCGCGCCTGGGTTTTTTGCGCGTACTCCGCCTTGTCAGGATCCATCAGCTCCGTACGGCCTTCGTACACCACGCCTTTGATGTCCGTGACAAAAATGTTTTCACGGGGCAGGCCAAGCTTGACCAGCAAGCCCAGGCAGGCCAGCGCAGCCGCGCCCGCCCCAGAGGTCACCAGCTTGACATCGCCCGGCTTTTTGCCTACCACCTTGAGCGCGTTGAGCAGCGCTGCCGCGACGGTGATGGCTGTGCCATGCTGATCGTCATGGAAGACCGGGATCTTCATGCGTTCGCGCAGCTTGCGCTCAATGTAGAAGCAATCAGGCGCCTTGATGTCCTCCAGATTGATGCCGCCAAACGTCGGCTCCAGAGCGGCAATGATGTCAACCAGCTTGTCGAGGTCGTTTTTCTCGTTGATCTCGATATCGAAGACGTCAATGTTGGCGAATTTTTTGAACAGGACGCCCTTGCCCTCCATCACCGGCTTGGCGGCCAGGGGGCCGATATCGCCCAGTCCGAGCACGGCGGTGCCGTTGGTGATCACCGCAACCAGATTGCCGCGGCTGGTATAGCGAAACGCGTTGTTCGGGTCTTTGACAATCTCCTCACAAGGCGCGGCAACGCCTGGCGAATAAGCCAGTGAGAGATCGTGCTGGTTGCTGACCATCTTGGTCGGCGCAATCGCGATCTTGCCTGGCTTAGGAAATTCGTGGAACTCCAGGGCCAGCTGACGAAGTTCGTTTCGTTTGTCAGCGGCTGTTTTTGTAGTGGTAGACATGGCTTACCCCGATGCATACGTCCGCCAGCGGTGCCCGCTGCAGAGCGAAAAGGCTCGATTGTAGGGTGCCGCTGCCGAAAGCATCGGGGCCGCTGATGCTTGGAGCCGCCAGCGAATCCGCTGCGCACCCTAGCGCCGCAGCGTGCCCCGATGCGCCGCGCAACCGGCCTGACGCGCGCGCAAGCCCGCCCGCGCCCACCCCATCAAGACCGCATCAAGGCCTCGATCTCGGCCGGCTCAACCGGCACTTCACGGCTGATGAGCTCACAGCCCGCACCGGTGACGATGGCGTCATCCTCAATGCGAATGCCAATGTTGTGAAAGGCTTGTGGCGCTTCTGGTGTGGCCCGAACGTAAATTCCAGGCTCAATGGTCAACACCATGCCTGCTCGCAGCAAACGCGCCGGCCGATTGCGAATGGTCTCGCCAGTGAGTGCGTCCTGTCGCGTGCTCACCTGCCCGAGCTCGCTGGGTTCCGTGTAAGCACCACAGTCATGAACATCCATACCCAGCCAATGCCCGGTGCGATGCATGTAATACGCAAAGTAGGCTCGCTTTTCGATGACATCATCCAGGCCACCCACCTTGTTGGCATCGAGCAACCCGACATCGAGCATGCCTTGGGCCAACACCTTAACCGCTGCCTCATGCGGGTCGGTGAAGCGCGCACCCGGCTTGGTGGCCGCGACCGCCGCTTTTTGCGACGCGAGCACCAGGTCGTACAGGGTTTTCTGCGGGCCGCTGAAGCGCCCATTGGCAGGAAAGGTACGCGTGATGTCGCTGGCGTAGCCGTCAAGCTCACAGCCCGCATCAATCAGCACCAGTTCGCCGTCACGGATTTCGCCCGCATCGGCGCGGTAATGCAAGACACAAGCGTTGGCGCCCGCTGCCACGATCGATCCATAGGCCGGGTACTGTGAGCCATGCCGGCGAAACTCATGCAGCAGCTCTGCCTCCAGATGAAATTCGCGAACATCTTGTCCCGAGCGCAGCATGCCAGCGCTTTGCTGCATCGCCCGAATATGCGCGCGCGCGCTGATCGACGCCGCGCGACGCATGATGTCCATCTCATGATCATCTTTGATCAGGCGCATCTCATCGAGCAGCGCGCAAGCATCGCGCACCGACTCGGGCACCAGCGTGCCGTAACGAACCCTGGCGCGCAAAGTAGCCAGCCAGCCGTCGACCCGCGTCTCCAGGCCGGCGTGGGTTGCAAACGGAAACCAGACCGCCTCACGTCCATCGAGCAAAGACGGCAAGCGCTGGTCAATCTCAGAGACCGAATAGGCGGCGTCGACCCCCAGCACCTCGGGCGCCGAGGCTGGCCCCAGGCGCAGACCGTCCCAGATTTCCCGCTCCAGATCCTTGGGCTGACAAAACAGCGTTGCGCGCCCATCGCCTGCAAGTACCAACCAGGCATGGGGCTCCCGAAAACCCGTCAGGTAATAAAAGTAACTGTCGTGGCGGAACTGAAAATCACTGTCGCGATTGCGCGCACGCTCAAGCGCCGTAGGGATGATGGCCACGCCATTGACGCCGATTTGTTGCGCCAAGGCAGCGCGCCGCCGCCGATAAACAGGATTGATATTCATGGCAGTTTGGGAGCAGCGTTGAATCAAGAACCCATTGTCGCCTGATTGAGTGCCGCAAGCCGCTCGGGCGTGCCCACATCGGTCCACGGGCCGCGGTACAAAGTAGCCCCGACGCGCCCTTGGTCCATGGCCGAGCGCAGCAATGGCGCCAAGGCAGCAGACTCGCCCAGCGGGTTTCCCGGCGACACAGCGCACCACGGCGCTCGAAAAAGCGCCGCCCGATACAAGCCAATGGTTGAATACGTCCAGCGCGGCGCCTCATCTTGCGGCCCCAGGTTTTGCGCCAGCCCGTTAGCACTGATGCCAAAATCACCCTTGGGATGATGTGCCGGATTAGGCACCAGCCACAGGTGCGCCAGATGATTGCTGGCCAAGAAATGCTCCACGTCCTGCGCTGCGAACGCGAAGTGGGGGGCGTAGACATCGGCCGCAGCCAACCAGAAGACCTGCAAAGCCTCGTCTTCTGGACACAAGAGCGGCAGCGCACGCGCAATGCCTCCAGCCGTTTCCAGCGCGCGGCCAAAGTCCTGCCCCTCTTCAGAGTACGTCAGGTTCAAGGAAGTGGCCACTCTATCGGGCGCCTGTTGCGGCTCAAAGACCGCGCCCAGTCGCGCGGGAATTTGCTCGCCCAACCAGGCGGTATTGATCACGGCACGGCTACACGCCCCCTGGGCGAGCGACTGCAACACCCATTCAATTAGAGGTCTGCCCCGAACCGTCAACAAGGGCTTGGGCTGACGGTCACTGAGCGGGCGCATGCGCTGGCCACGCCCGGCTGCCAAAACCATGGCCGCGATCTTCATCTCAACACGCCCAAGCGTGACCCACAAGACACCCGACTGTTTGGCAGGACGTCAAAGCCACGGCTTAGTCCAGCCATTGCACGGTGCCGCGATAAGCATGCCAGCTGGCATGACCCAAAACCGGCCCCGCCACCAGCAGGCCCAAGCCCCAGGGCAGCGCCAGAGACAAAGCCACCAGTCCGGTAATGAGCACACCCCACCAGAACATCACACCAGGGTTGCTGATGACCACCTCCATGCTCGCAATCGCCGCAGAAATCGCGTCGGTATCACGATCAAGAATCATGGGAATGGAAACCACTGCGATCGCAAAAACCAGCGCCGCAAACCCAGCGCCTACGGCTGCGTACGCCAACACGAAATCCAGGTTCTCCCGTCTGAATACCGCCTGGATCACATCACTGCCCGATGGCATACCTGTTTCAAAAAAAACCGCTATCACCACCAGTGCAGCCCGCCCCCACAACAACTCGAGAACAATCAACACCCCGACCAGCATGGCCATGCTGCGCCAGTGGCTTCGCCAACAGAGCATGGAGGCCAGCCAGTGCGCCGGCTGCCCACGCTCACAGCAACGGCTGGCCTCATACAGGCCCATGGCCAAGAAGGGGCCCACCAGCAAACAGCCTGATGCCATGGTCATGGTGTACTCGGGCTTGTTCAGGAAAACCAGGCTCAAGACCCGAGCCATGAGCCAAAAAGTCAGCCCATAAAAAAGGCCAAGACCGGGGCAGGCGAAAAAATCACGCGCGCCGGCGCGCAGCCACGCCAGGGGCGCCGCCCAACGCAGTTCACAAATCTGCTTGGCCGGGGCTTGCGAAGGCGGCGGCACATAAGGCGGCGCCGGCGGTTCGTCATCAAATCGACTCATGGCGGCAAGCTTAGTGCTTTTGACGGCGCTTGAAACCTATGGAAAACACGCGGATCAGGCGAATACTGGGAATTAAGCGCGACGTGCGCTCAACGCTGGCCCACGCCTACCACTTTAAAAATCGATTGCGCCTCGCGCGGCATACAGCGCCAATAGGTGGGGAAGGCCTCGACTTGTGCACCCAGCGCAGCTGCAGCCTGCCAGCCCCATCGCGGCTGGTACAAAAAGCCCCGGGCCAGGGCAATCAAATCCGCGTCACCCTGCTGCAAGATCTCTTCGGCCTGCTCAGGTCGGGTGATCAAGCCCACCGCCGTGGTAACCATGCCCGTGGCGGCCCGAATGCCTTTTGCAAAAGGCACTTGGTAGCCATCGCCCAATTGAATCTTCTGCTGCGGCGAAACACCACCAGAGGACACATGAATGAAGTCACAGCCCGCCTCTTTCAGACGCACACAAAAAGCTTCGCTTTGCTGCAAGTCCCACCCGCCTTCAACCCAGTCCGACGCCGACAGGCGCAAGCCCAGTACGCCTTTGAAGACAGAGCGAACGGCGGCAAAAACTTCCAGCGGGAATCGCACCCGGTTGTCAAAACCACCGCCGTATTCGTCCACACGCTGGTTAGCCAGGGGCGAGAGGAACTCATGGAGCAAATAGCCGTGCGCGCTGTGCAATTCGATGGCCTCGATGCCGGCCCGATCAGCCCGTTGCGCCGCCTCGGCGAAATCGGCGCAAACCAAGGCCATTTGCTCGCGCGTCAAAGCGCTGGGCGCGGCCTCGTGGGGCAAGTGGGCCACCGCAGAGGGCGCCACCGGCGTCCAGCCGCCTTGCTCGCGCGAGAGCAACTGACCGCCTCGCCACGGTACCGCGCTGGATGCCTTGCGCCCGGCGTGGGCCAACTGGATGCACACCGGCATCGCTGGCGCCAGGGCGCGGGCGCGGTGCAGGTGCTGCGTTAAGGCTTCTTCGGTTTCGTCGTCCCACAAACCCAGGCAACTTGGCGTGATACGACCCTCAGGCGAGACAGCCGTGGCCTCAATCGTGAACAGGCCGGCACCACTGTTGAGCAAATTGGTCCAGTGCGCCATGTGGTAGTCCGTGGCACAACCATCGACCGCAGAGTATTGGCACATGGGGGCAACCACGATCCGGTTGGCCAACGTGAGTCCGCCCCTGGGTGAAGGCAGTTGCAAAGGCGTGAATAAGAGCGACATCTTGATCTCTTTAAAAATGATGGCCAACTGAATGCAGGCGCGTATTGATTTGGGCTTGCGCCGAGGCCTGCGAGGCTTTGGTCAAGCTGGCCACCTTAAAATCGAGCCCTTCTTAACCGTTAGCCGCCACGCCTGGAGTTTGCATGCCCGACACACCGAAAGTATCCCCTGAAAAACCAGGCTTAGCGGGCGGCGTCTCGCAAACCGAGATGGCCAATGCCGTGCGCGCTCTGGCCATGGATGCTGTTCAGGCCGCCAACTCCGGCCATCCTGGCGCACCCATGGGCATGGCTGACATGGCTGTCGGCTTGTGGGCTCACCACCTCAAGCACAACCCGGCCAATCCGGGCTGGATTAACCGGGACCGCTTCGTGCTCTCCAATGGGCATGGTTCGATGTTGATCTATGCGGTGCTCCACTTGAGCGGCTATCGGCTGCCCCTGGGTGAGCTGAAAAAATTTCGCCAACTCCACAGCATGACGCCGGGCCACCCGGAAGTCGGTATCACGCCTGGCATTGAAACCACCACCGGACCGCTTGGTCAGGGCATCAGCAACGCTGTGGGCATGGCACTGGCGGAAAAGCTGCTGGCGCAAGAGTTCAACCGGGACGGACTGGCGGTAATCGACCACAACACTTTTGTCTTCCTGGGTGACGGCTGTCTGATGGAAGGCGTCAGCCACGAGGCTTGCGCCTTGGCTGCGTCCTGGAAGCTCAACAAATTAATCGCCCTCTACGACGACAACGGCATCTCGATTGACGGCCAGGTCTCCCCCTGGTTTGGCGATGACACGGCCAAGCGCTTTGAAGCCTACGGCTGGAATGTGCTCGGGCCCATCGACGGGCACGATGCTGACCTGGTGGCCAGCACGATCGCGACAGCAAAGGCCTCCGAGGCCAAGCCTACGCTGATTATTTGCAAGACCACCATCGGTAAAGGCAGCCCCAATCGCGCCGGCACGGCCAAGGCGCACGGTGAGCCGCTCGGGGCCGACGAGATCAAGTTGACGCGCGAATCCTTGGGTTGGGGGCACGGCGCTTTCGAGGTGCCCCCTAGGGTTTACGCAGCCTGGGACGCCAAAGCTGCTGGCCAGGCCGCCGAAGCAACATGGAAACAGACCCTGGCGTCTTACAGAGCCAAGCACCCGGCTTTGGCGCGCGAACTTCTGCGGCGCATGAAGGGCGACCTGCCCAAACAGTTTGCGCAGGTCGCCGTGGATTGCGCTATTGCAGCGCACACCAAAGCGCAAACCGTGGCCAGCCGCAAGGCCTCGCAGCTTGCGCTCGAGGCCTTCACGGCCGCCTTGCCCGAAATGCTCGGCGGATCGGCCGACCTGACGGGGTCAAATCTGACCAACACGCCGAGCACGCCCGCGCTGCGTTTTGACGCTGCCGGCCAGGGCAATGGTGGTCGTCACATCAACTACGGCGTGCGCGAATTTGGTATGGCTGCCGTGATGAATGGTGTGGCCCTGCATGGCGGATTCATCCCCTACGGCGGAACTTTTCTGACCTTCAGTGATTACAGCCGAAATGCCATTCGCATGGCTGCACTGATGAAGCTGCGGGTGGTTCATGTGTTCACGCACGACAGCATCGGCCTGGGTGAGGACGGACCAACCCATCAGTCCATTGAACACGCAGCCAGCCTGCGACTGATTCCCAACCTGGACGTCTGGCGCCCCAGCGACACAGCCGAGACGGCGGTGGCCTGGGCGGTGGCTTTGCAGAACCGCGACAAGCCCACCGCTTTGCTGCTGAGCCGGCAAAACATTCACTACGCGCCCAAGGCGGACCTAAGCAACATCA
Organism: Comamonadaceae bacterium; assembly: GCA_038145425.1. Taxonomy (GTDB): domain Bacteria; phylum Pseudomonadota; class Gammaproteobacteria; order Burkholderiales; family Burkholderiaceae_C; genus Rhodoferax. Next base: position 68,340 of record JAYQPP010000002.1, read on the forward strand.
GCAAGGGTGCGTACGTGCTGGCCGAACCCAGCGAAGTGGGCCTCAAAAAGAAAGCACAGGCCGTCATCATCGCCAGCGGATCAGAGGTGCCACTGGCGCTGCAGGCGCAGGAGCTTCTGGCTTCGCGCAAAATCGCCGTTACAGTGGTCTCGATGCCCAGCAGCACCACCTTTGACGCGCAGAGTGCCAGCTACCAAAGCAGCGTGCTCCCCGCTGGCGTACCGCGTATCGGGCTGGAGATGGGCGCCAGTGCGACCTGGTGGAAATACGGCTGCGCCGCTGTGGTGGGCATCGATACCTTTGGCGAGTCTGCGCCCGCACCGGCTCTGTTCAAACACTTTGGTTTCACAGCGGACAATGTGGCGCATACCGTCGAGGCCGTTCTGCGTCGACGAGCATAAATCAACGGTGCGACGGCGCCGACCCAAGCTCAAACCCGGGCAATTTTTGACATCACGGATTGGAGAACCCTATGGCTATCAAGATCGGCATTAACGGATTTGGACGAATCGGACGCAACGTGCTGCGATCGGCCCTGAAAAACTTTAGCGACATTGAAGTCGTCGCCATCAACGACCTGCTCGAGCCGGACTATCTGGCTTACATGCTCAAGCACGACAGCGTGCACGGACGCTTCGACGGCGAGGTGGCGATTGAGGGCAACACCCTGGTGGTCAATGGCAAGCGCATTCGCCTCACCCAGGAGCGTGATCCAGCCAACCTGAAGTGGAATGAAGTCGGCGCCGACATCGTGATTGAATCGACCGGCATTTTTCTGGACAAGGCAGGCGGCGAAAAGCACCTGGCCGCCGGCGCCAAAAAAGTGATCTTCTCAGCGCCCAGCAAGGACGACACACCCATGTTCGTATTCGGCGTGAACCACAAGACCTACGCCGGCCAAGCCATCATTTCGAACGCTTCGTGCACCACCAACTGTCTGGCCCCATTGGCCAAAGTAATGCACGACAAGTGGGGTATCAAGCGCGGCCTCATGACCACGGTGCACGCAGCCACAGCCACGCAAAAGACGGTTGACGGCCCGAGCAATAAAGACTGGCGCGGCGGACGCGGCATTCTGGAAAACATCATCCCCAGCAGCACGGGTGCGGCCAAAGCAGTGGGCGTGGTGATTCCTGAGCTCAACAAAAAGCTCACCGGCATGTCGTTTCGCGTACCCACCAGCGACGTCTCGGTGGTCGACCTCACCTGCGAGCTCAACACGCCGGCCACCATGGCCGAAATTTGCGCCGAGATGAAAGCTCAATCACAGGGTGCGCTCAAAGGCGTGCTGGGCTACACCGAAGACAAAGTGGTGGCGACCGACTTCCGCGGCGAGACCCGCACCTCGGTGTTTGACGCCGATGCCAGCATTGCGCTGGACGGCAGCTTCGTCAAACTCGTGAGCTGGTACGACAACGAATGGGGCTATTCCAACAAGTGCCTGGAAATGGTGCGTGTGGTAGCAGCCTGAAGGCGACTGTCTGCACGAAAAGGCGCCCAAGGGCGCCTTTTTTTTATGCTTGCTGCGCTGTGGGCGGCTAACGCGCGCTGCCACCAGCCTCACTTGCGCCAGAAACCTGGCGTGAACAAAACGACAAAGGTCAGGATTTCCAGACGGCCAAGCAGCATGGCCACACAATAAACCCACAGCTGAAAATCGGTGAAGACCGAAAAGTTGCCGACGGGTCCGACCGTCCCCAGGGCAGGCCCCAGATTGTTCACGCCTGCCAGCGCGGCACCGATAGACATTTCCACCGACAAATCCGACAGCAGAAAAGCAAAAGTCAACACCAGCACCGTGGTGCCGTACACCAACATAAAAGCCAAGACTGCAAAAATCGTGCTGCCCGATATCGTGCTGCCGCCAACGGTGACCGGGTTCACGGCACGCGGATGAATGATGCGTGTCATTTCACGCCCGGCCTGCTTGATCAAAATCAGCACCCGGACCATCTTGATGCCTGAGCCAGTCGACCCCGCACTCGAGGCCATACCCGAGAGCATGATCATGAACAACGGGGCGAACACCGGCCACAAGGTGTAGTCGGTGGTGGAGTAACCGGTGGTGGAGGCGACCGAGATCACGTTGAAAAGGCTCATGCGCAAGGTGTCCAGGTTCGCTGCGCCCACGTCCTTGATCACCAGCAGGCCTGTCACCAGCAAACTACCGCCGATCAGCAGCAACATGCTGCCTCGCCATTCCATGTCTTGAAAGACCGGGCGAATCGTATGCCGGTAATAAATTAGAAAGTACAGGGAGAAATTACCGCAGGCCAGCGTCATGAAAACAATCGCCACCCATTCCAGCGTGGCCGATTCGAAATAAGCGAAGCTGGCGTCATGCGATGACAGGCCGCCCAGGCTCATGGTGGAGAACATGTGCAGCCAGGCGTCCAGCGGACTCATGCCGCCCCACCAGTAAGCCACCACACAAGCCATCGACATCACGCAATAAACCGACCACAGACCTTTGGCTGTTTCCTTGATGCGGGGTGTGAGTTTGTTGTCCTTCATCGGACCGGTGCTCTCGGCGCGAAACAACTGACTGCCGCCCACACCCAGCATCGGCAAAATGGCAACGGCCAGCACCAGAATGCCCATGCCGCCGATCCACTGCAGGAAACAGCGCCATAAATTGATCGACGCTGGCAGCTTATCCAGGCCACTGAGGACCGTTGCGCCGGTGGTCGTCAAACCCGACATGGCCTCGAAATACGCCCATGTGAACGAGATCGGCGTGCCTGCGCGATCAAAGTACATCAACAGCGGGCCACAAGCGGCCAGGGGCAAGAGCGTCCAGCACATCGACACCAGCAACATGCCGTCGCGAATTTGCAGCTCGGGCAAGGGCTTGCGCACCGGTCCGATCAGGCGCAAGCCGATACCAGCAAACAGGGTCAGCATCATGGTGGGCACAAACGACGCCTCAGCGCCATCGCCCAGCCAGCGTGACACGCCCCATGGCACCAACATGCTGAGCGCAAACACCGCCAGGATGGCGCCGAAAACCGGCAAGGTTCGCTGCCAGGTGTTGGTGCGAGCCAGCGCTGTCATAGGAAGGTGGCGCTAACCTGGAAAAGCCGCTCGACCTCGCGCACCCTGCGCTTGTTGGGAATAAACACGATGACATGGTCATCGGTTTCAATCATGGTCTCTTTGTGAGGGATCAACACCTGACAGGTGTCACCCTGACCCCGCACCACTGCACCAATGCGGGTGCCCGTGGGCATCTTGATCTGTTCGATGCGCCGGCCGACCAGTTTGGATGTTTTCTTGTCGCCACGTGCCACGCCCTCAAGCGCCTCAGCCGCACCCCGGCGCAGGCTATGCACGGCCACCACGGCGCCACGGCGCAACTGCGTGAGCAGTTCGCCAATCAAGGCCTGGGCGGGCGAGATGGCGATGTCAATCGTGCTGCCTTCCATCATGTCGGCGTAGTCACGCCGGTTGATCAAGGACATTACCCGACGCGCGCCCATTCGCTTGGCCAACATGGCCGACATGATGTTGACCTCGTCATCATCGGTGAGTGCGAGGAACAAATCCATGTCGCCGACGTTCTCGTCGGTCAGCAGGTCTTCATCGGTGGCGTCACCCTGCAAAACCAGCACCTCGCTGGGCAACTGCGAAGCCAGGTACTGGCAGCGCTCGTTGCCACGCTCAATCACCTTGATTTCGCACTGCGAATGCAGGCTTCTCGCCAGGCGAAGGCCCACGCGCCCGCCACCGGCAATCATCACGCGACGTACCTCGGGCTCTTCCTGATGGATCGCACCGAGCACCAGACGAATTTTTTCCTTGCCGGCCAGCACAAAGACTTCATCGCCTGGCAAGATACGCAACTCCGGCGTGACCACCAGTTCGACCTCGCGCCGATACACCGCAACAATGCGCATCGGCATTTCGGGAAATTGCTCCCAGAATTCGCCAATGCTTCGGTTCACCAAAGGACTGCCCTGGGTGGCCAAGGTGGCAATCAGATGCGCGCGGCCTTTTGAGAATTGCAGCACCTGCAAAGCCTCGGGGTAGTCAATGATCTGGTGGATATAACGCTGGACCGACTCCTCCGGGCAAATCACATGGTCAACAGCGAAACCACTTTTGTCGAGTAAGACATCGCCCTCAACAAAGTCACCCGAGCGCAGACGCGCAATGGTCGAGGGAATGTGAAACACCGCGTGCGCCACCTTGCAGGCCACCAGATTGGTTTCATCTTTGGCCGCGCACGCAATCAGCATGTCGGCATCATCGGCACCGGCCATGCGCAAAACCGATGGCTCGATGCCATTGCCCGCGACACCGCGCAGGTCCAGGCGCGACTCGAGATCACGCAAACGAGCCACGTTGGTGTCAATCACCGTGATGTCGTTTTGCTCAGACAGCAAGCTCTCGGCGACGCTCTCGCCGACACGGCCCGCACCCAAAATCAAAATGCGCATAAGCTTTTCTAAGCGAGCGCTTGTTCGCGCAACGCTCCTCCAGCCGGAAAGTATCGCACGGTGATCCTCGACGCCCGCACGACGCCGTTCCTGGAGACCGCGCTTAGCGGGCCACCCCGCGCAACGGCCACAGGCAGGACTTTGCCGCTTTGATAGCATCGGCGGCCCAGCGCCCTTGGCGTCGGGGACAATTGCCAGCATGTCACAGAAAGATCATTACGCCATTCTGGGTCTCGCCAGCTCCGCCTCGCTCTCGGACATAAAAAAAGCATTCCGGCAGCTCGCTGCGCAGTACCACCCAGACAGAAACCCTTCGCCCGAGGCGCCCGCGCGCTTTCGCTCGGTGCAGCAGGCGTATGACGTGCTCAGCGACGCCGATGCACGCGAGGCCTATGACCGAAACCGTCAGCGCAATCTGCTCGACGACCCCTTGGCCGTGGCGCGCCAGATCTGGCGCGCTCACCTGGCC
>JAYQPP010000002.1:73257-156535 GCA_038145425.1 Comamonadaceae bacterium
GACCTGCGTTGATCGCGCTTTGGCACAAGGACCACCCCATGAGCATGTCAGCATTTTTCAAAAGCCTGCAAGACGGCTATCAGTCCGAAATAGAGGATCTGCGCCACGACTCTGACGGCGCTGACGTGCTCAAGCAGCGCCTGCGGGAAAAGCGCAGCCAGCTCGGTTTTCTGGTTCAGATGATGGCGCTCAGCCCCGAGATGGTGGCCAGCGTTTTCCATGGCACTTTTCATTTCGACTCGCCGCAGGCCATGGAAAAAATACTCCGCCTCGAGGACGACGAACTGCCCGATTGGCCTGCACTCGCCAAATCAGTGCAACTCAACAGCACCGGCGAGGAGTTGGCGCGCATTGTCCTGAAAGAACCCCGTGGCGCCTGGTTTCTGACCGTTGCGGCCGCATTGGAGTACCTCTATCACCGCGTTGATGCAGCACAAGCGGCCAGTGGTGGCCAGGCGGCGCAACCCGATCCCGCCGAGGACGAGGGCCATGCGCGCACGCGCCGGGCACGCGATCTTGACGATGGCCACGACTGGGACCCCGACGACGCGCAGGACGCCTCGGAAGACGTCGATCAGGACGAAGCCTCCCAGGACTGGCTGGAACGCCAGGGCTTTGACCGCAAAGAATAAAAAAAGCGCTCACGCAAGGCATCACGCATGAACCATCTCGCCCTGATTGAAAAGACACAGTCGCTGATCGCTGCTGGTGACATTGCCGGCGCCGAAGCCGCATTGGTAGAACTGGCAGACACCCAGGGCGACGGCGCCCTGGTCGAGGTGCTGGCGCAGTTGCCCGCCAAAGACGTGCTGGCCGTGATTCGCGAGTACGACAGCTCGAAAGACTCGATCATCAACCTGATGCTCACGCCACAGCAGTTTGCGCGCGCGGTAGTCATTGAGAAGCAGTACCGCGACCTGAGCCGAACGCATTTGCGCGGCATGATGAACGGCATTATTTTTCGCGACGGCGGCGAGCCGCTTGACTTTCTGACGGCCATTGGTGACCTCGAGGGCGGCAGCGAGGCCCTGGCGGACTACTTTGACGAGAAATGGAGCCGCGTCGAGGCCTTTGCGCGAACCGGCCATTTTGAGGCCACCGAAGACGACGGCGACATGGCCGACGAGGAAGAGCTTCGCAACAACGCCTGGGCTCGCCCCAAGATCGAACGCGACGATGTCGCAGACCACGATTGGATGGAGATGGCCTGGCTGCTGCGCTACGAAATGCCAGACCTGTTCATCGAGATGCTCCTGGTGCTGCGCGCCAAGGCGCGCGCCTTTGAGCAGGGGCAGGACGGGCAGGAGATCGAGGTCGACGACGGCAAGGTCGAAACCCGCGACACCGATCTGGGCCGCGCCACCCCGGCAGCCTTTGACCCGGACGAGGAGTCGGCCATTTGATGGCAACGCCTGCGTCGAGCGCCACGCCCACGACGGGTGTTGCTGCGCCAGCCTTGTCGCTGTTTGACGAGCGCTCCTTTTTTGAAAAAGCCCTGGCCTATGGCCTCTCGCACGGCCTGATCAGTCAACAGCGCTTCGAGGCCATGGAAGACGAAGGCGCTCGCGGCATGGTGCAAATCGCGCGTTATTTCGGCAGCGAATACCTGCGGCCTGAGCTTGAGCGTGCGCGAGAGCGCATGGTCAACATGATCAGCTTGAGCCTGCAAGTGCACAGCAGCGGCGACCTGCGCCGCGCCGCCGAGATGCTGCGCGACAACAGCCTGCTGTCACGCTCAAAAGCGGGCTCGGACATGCTCAAGGCCTTGATCGTGATGCCGCAAAGCAGCCATTTCGGCATGAACGAGCAGGGTGGCTTTTCAGACCGCCACGTGCCGCAACTGGCGCGCTGGAGCCTGGCCAGCTTCGATCAGTACCAGTCTGAACTGCGTGCACGCGCGCATGCGGTGCTGTCCGTGCAGACTGCGCAGCACATGGCCCAGGCGCTGGGGCTGAAAGAGGAAGCGCTGCAAGAAGCTGGCGCTGATGGCGAGGCCGTCATTCGCACCACCTTGCTCGCATCGGCGCAGCCTTTAGACACTTTCCCCGACTGGGCGGCGCTGGAGGCGCTGCTTCAAGGCTGGCGCAAGAAATCCGCGGATGCCAGCGCATTGGCCAAAACAGTGCAGCGTCTGAGCAAAGCCCTGAAGCCGCCCAAAGACCTGAGCCCTCCGGCCAAGGAGCTGGTTCTCACTTTGCGCGACTCGGTCATCGCGGACCTGCCCAAGTTGCTGGGTGTACGCACGCCGCTGCGCAAGCTGCTGGATCAAAGCCCAGCGTTCATGGGGCGCTACTTCTGGCTCGAGGACGCTTTGAGCGAAGTGCATCAGATCGACAGCCAGCGCTCCGAGGCCTGGGACAAACTCACCAAGGGCCTGAGCGACGACGCCACCGTGCTGACGCTGCTGCTGTGCGTGTGTGCCGGCCAATCACCTAAAACCCGGTTGAGCGAAAAGTCAGCGGCTGCGCTGGTACGACGCTGGCGCAAAAACGGGCTCGATGCGCAGCTCGCACAGGACTGGCTCCAACAGCATGCGCCGGCGCACTACCTGGCGGACTGCCAGGCCTTGTGGCTGGGCTTTTGCGAACATGCCAGCCAGACGCTCCTGGATGCGCACGACAAAACCCTGAGCGCAGCCCTGCGGCTGCTGCGCGCTGAGTGCAACATCAACAGCGCGTGAGTCGGCCGCGCGCCACGCCAGAAAGCGATCACGCGCGCGCCTGATCGCACCGCGCCGCGGCGGCGCGGTCTTTCCTTACTTGGTTGGGATGCCGGCGCGCTCGATCACACCAGCCCAGCGCTTGGTGTCGCTGGCCAACAGATCGGCTGCAAAAGCTGATGTGCTGCTTCGCGCGTCGATGTTGAGCGCCAGCAGCTTTTGCTTGACCTCAGGCATGGCCAGGATTGCAACCAGTTCCTTGTTCAAACGCGCCACCACCTCGGGCGGTGTTTTGCTGGGCACGGCCAAGGCGTTCCAGGACGATGACAAGAGATTGGGCAAACCCTGCTCGATCGCGGTGGGCACATCCGGCAAAACCACCGAGCGCTTGTCGCCCGTCACAGCCAAGGGACGAAACGCGCCAGACTTGATGTGTGGAAGCGCCGGGCCCAGGATCTCAACAGACAAGTCGATCTGATTGCCACGCATGGCGCCAATAAGGGCTGGCGTGTTGGTGAAAGGTACAACCTGCGCTTTGATGCCGGCAGCGCTTTTGAGCAGTTCTGCCGTCAGGTTCTGCGTGCTGCCAATGGCAATGCTGCCAATGTTGAGCTTGTCCGGGTTGGCCTTGGCAAAGCTGACCACATCGCCCAGGGTTTTGTAAGGGGCGTCGGCGTTGGTCAGAACGGCCAGGTCGAAATAGCCCAAAGTCGACACCGGTGTCAGGTCCTTGGCCATATCAAACGGCAGCTTCTTGAACAGGGCCGCGGTAATGGCCGAACCGTTGGACATTAAAAACATGGAGTGGCCATCCGGCTCAGAGCGCACCACGCTCTCGGTAGCCACCACGCCGCCTGCACCAGGCTTGTTCTCCACCACCACCGACTGGCCCAGCGCCTCACTGAGCTTGCCCGCCACCAGACGGGCCGTCAGGTCGCCCACACCGCCAGGGCCAAAGGGCACCACAATGCGCAGGCTCTTGCTGGGGAATGTGTTGGCCGCGCTGAACCCCGCCAGGGATGCCAGCGCGAGCGCCAGCGCGCCGCGAAAAAGAGCCAGGCGACGCACCCGGGAAAATTCGAACATGATGAGCTCCTCAAAATCATGAAAGTAAAACAGGAATGAGAGAATAGCACCCCGTCGCGCGCTGCAAACAGCTGTGCGACAGGCAACCTGACGGCGTGCTTGGAACAAGCCGGCCCGAGGCCCACCCTTAGCACCTGAGCAACACGGAATTCAAGCCATGCGCATCGCCATTCTGGACGACTTCAACAACCTCGCACCATCGTTTGCGCCGTGGAGCAGCCTGGCACCAGCCGAGGTGACTTTTTTCTCCGACCACCTGGAGGATGAAGCCGCGCTGGTTGAACGCCTCAAGCCCTTTGATGCCATCGGTCTGATGCGCGAGCGCACGCCCATGCCTCGAAGCCTGATCGAGCGACTGCCACAGTTGAAGTTCCTCATCACCACCGGCAAGCAAAATGCCTCGATCGACGTCAAAGCTGCCGCTGATCACGGTGTGGTGGTCAGTGGCACCAACTCGCCGGGCCACGCCACCGCCGAGCTGGCTTTTCTGCTCATCATGGCGCAAGCCCGCCGCCTCTTGCCCAATGTGGTCGACCTGCAGGCCCATGATGCCTGGCAAACCCAGCTCGGTCAGGACTGCCGCGGCAAGACCCTGGGGATCCTGGGCCTGGGCCGGCTCGGCGCGCAACTGGCCAAGCTCGGCCAGGCCATTGGCATGAACCTGATTGCCTGGAGCCAAAACCTCAAGCCCGAGGCCTGCGCGGCGCTCGGCGTTGAATACGTGGACAAGGCCACGCTGTTCGCGCGCTCAGATTTCGTCTCGATTCACTTGCGCCTGTCTGAGCGCACCCAGGGCCTGGTCGGCGCGCCCGAACTCGCTGCGCTGGGTCCACAGGCTTATCTGGTTAACACCTCGCGCGCAGAAATCGTGGACCAGCAGGCCCTGCTGGCGGCACTGGACAGTGGTGCGCTCGGTGGCGTGGCCACCGACGTGTATGTCTCGGAGCCCGCCCATCACGGCAATGAAAAACTCATTGGCCACCCGCGTGCGCTGTGCACGCCGCATGTGGGCTACGTAACCCGGGAGACCTACGAGATTTTTTACGGAGAAATGGTTGAAGGCCTGAGCGCTTGGCTCAAAGGCGCGCCGATCCGGGTTATCGCACCTTGATCCACGAGTGGCTGGGGCTGAGCGACGCGCTCACCCTTGTGATCATTTGCATGGGCGCCGTGCTCACCTCAGCGGTGCATGGCGCCACTGGCGTGGCCGGCGGTTTTTTGATGGCCGCGCTGCTCGCGCCGCTGATAGGCGTTCAGGCTGTGGTGCCGGTGATGACGGTGATGATGCTGGTGAGCCATTCATCGCGCGCCATCCTCAATCGCAGCAAAATCAATTGGCAGGCGTTTCGGCTGGTGATCGTGCCAGCAACGCCGTTCATTGTGCTCAGCGCCTACTTTTACAAAGACCTGCCGGTGGCGCTGATCGGCTTCCTGATGGGCGTGGTGATCATTGCCTCGATACCGCTGCGACGACTGGGCACGCGTTTTGGCACCACCGCGCCGCGCACATTGGGCGCCATGGGTGGCGTGTACGGTCTGCTATCAGGTGCAAGCATCGGCCCTGGCATGTTGATCACACCGTTTTTGCTGGGCTTTGGTCTGCGCCGCGAGCATTTCGTGGCAACCCTGGCGGCGATCGCCTTCATCACCAACATCGGCCGGTTCACGGTCTACAGCGGCACCAGCTTGTATGACTGGTCCGGGATTTTTCTGGGCGCCCTGATTGGGGCCCTCACCGTCCCAGGCAACTGGCTGGGGCGCTCGGTACTGCGCAAGCTCTCGAGCAACGCGCACCTGGTGATCGTCGAGGCGTTTTCGGTGGTCGGCGCGCTGCAGTTCTTCTACCTCGGCTACAAGGCCTTGTAGCACGCACGCAGAGGCGGCGCGCTAGCGACGGGTGAGCCGGCGCATCACGGGCGAGAGCACCTGGTCGGAGACATGAAAGTCCAAAACCATGGCGGCTGCGCCCGGCTCGGCAAATGCTTGCAGCAACTGCGGCAAAGTGGCCAGGTCCTGCACACGATGCCCAGCCAGGCCAAAGCCTCGCGCCACGCGGGCCAGGTCATCATGGCCAAACCAGGCGCCGTCAACGCTCACGCCATCGGCGCGTAGTTTGTGCACCTCCGAGCCGTAGCCGCCGTCGTTCATGACGCACACCAACACTTTGAGGCCATGGCGTCGCATGGTCTCGAGTTCCTGCACATGCATGAAAAAACTACCGTCGCCGTCCAACAGCACCACCGGCACGTCCGGCCGCGCGACCGCCGCACCCATGGCATACGCCAAGCCATTGCCGATGGCGCCGAACTCGCGAATCGTGAGAAATTGTTCAACCGAGCGGCCTTGCATGTGCACTGCGAAATACGAGCAATGCCCGGATGAATTGACCATCATCCAGGGCTTGGGCAGCGCCTGGTCCAGCGCAGCAATCACATCACGCGGGTCAAGCAGACCTTTGAGGTCCGGCGCGCGCCAGCCATCGGGCAAACTGGTGGCGATATCTTGCCGGGTTGATGCAACCCGCCACTGCGAGGCCCGGCTGGGCGGCAAGCGCTCAAGCAAGGCTTCAACGCACAGGCGCGCATCCCCAGCCAATTGATGCTGAGACGCACGTCGTCCCTGGCTCCAGGCCAGTGGTTGCACATCAACATGCAGAACTTCGGCATTCGGATACAGACGGCCCGCATCGGCCGCATGCGCTGCCAGGCGCGTGCCCACCGCGATCACCAAATCGGCCTGGCCGAAATAACGCCGCGCCACGTCAGAAGAAAACCCCCCTGCCACGTTCAGACTGAAGGGCTCATCGGCAAACAGCCCGCGCGCTGGCAAGGTCGTGGCCACCAGCGCATCAAGCCGCTCGGCCAGTGCCAGGCAGGCCTGGCGCGCACCCGAGAGCACCGCACCGCGGCCGGCCAGAACAATGATGCGCTGCGCGCGCTCGATCACTGAAACAGCGGCATCCAAGGCTGGCGCTGACGGCGCCGTGGGACGATCGGTGGGCAACACATGGCTTGTGGGCTCATACGTGGCGTTGAGCGACCAGGGCGCTTCCTGCAGGTCAAAAGGCACGCCCAGAACCACCGGGCAGCTCTGCTGGCGGGCCTGCGAAAAAGCCTGGTTGAGCGCCGGGTACAGCTGGCGCGGGTCCTGCACCGACAGGTACTGTGCACCGCAGGCGCGCACAAAAGGCGCTTGCTCGAGCGCCTGGTTGTACCAGGCCTGACCCTGCGGTGACTCGCCCACCAGAATCACCAGGCCGATGCGCGCACGCACCGCTGCCACCAAGGCGGTCATGACCTGTGTCAGCCCGGGCCCGCAAGTCAGCGTGGCCACGCCGAGCCTGCCGCTAACGCGCGCGTAAGCCATCGCAGCCGATACGGCGCAGTGCTCGTGGCGAACATGCGTGAATCGACAGCCACTCTCTGAAAGCGCCGCGGCCAGGTGCATATTGCCGTCGCCGAGCAGGGCAAACACCTCTTGTACGCCTTCGGTCGCACAAGCCTGCGCCATCGCATGCGCCAGCGTCTGGTCGTGCGCTTGTGTCATGTGCGTCTCCCCGCGGCGATTTGCGCCTCGCGCACCAGCGCAGCCAGGCGGTAAAAGCCATGCACCATCTTGGAGTAAGGCAGCAGCACAAACAATGTGGCCACAGCGCCCAGATGAAAGGCCAGCAGGAATCGCAGGTGCGCACTGGATGCGCCCAAATACACCAGCAGGCCTGACAAGGCCGTGAGCATCAGCGCAGCGATGAAGGCCCAGTCACCGCCCCAGCGTGAAGCCGAGGCCAGCGCGGGATTGGCCCGCGCCTTGAGCACCATCAGGTCCACACAGCCCAGCGTCAGCAAAATGCCGCCGGGCACACCCAGCAGCTTGGGCGGCGTGTACCAGGCATAGGGCGCCGGCCAGTTCAGGCCGTAGTGCATCAAGGTGGCCACGCTGGTGCTGGCAAAACACATCAAAAAGCCGTACATCACCGCATGATGCGCCCAACGACGGCGGTGCGAATAATGATCACCGTCCTCGTACTGGCAGCCCTGGCCCTGGCCGCCTGTGAGATGGCGCATGCTGGCTGCAGACCGCAGAGCCGCAGCCATTTCGCCCAGTCGCACGGGCAGGCCGCTGACCTCACGCCAGTAACGCCGCAAGCTGATCGCCACCACCAGCAAAGCGCCCAAAAACAGGGGGGCGAACAAGCTGACCAACGCCGTGTGACTGAAGAAACTGTAAAAGTTTTTAGGCGCCTCAGGCGCCGGACTCATGTACAAGGCAGCGGTAATCGACAGCAGCAAAATCAGCAGCGTCCACAGGCCATGGCCGTGCACCGCACGCGCCACAAAAGCCGGGCTGGCCAGGCGCTCCCAGGACTGGGCGCGCACATCAGCCAAAGCCGCCGGCAGGTTGATGCGGAATTCATGCGGCTCGGTGTACTGGCAACCGTGGTAACAGCCCTGGCAGTTGTGGCACAGATTGGCCAGCTGCGTCATATCGGCCAGCGCAAAAGTGCGCTGGCGCGTCATGGCCGGAAACACTGCGCAAAAACCCTCGCAATAGCGGCAGGCGTTGCAGATCTCGATCTGACGCCGCGCCTCGATCAACTTATCGTCTGACATACGCGCCGGCCTCCCGCCCAGCGATGCGACCAAACACCGTGCCGATCGTCATTCCAAAGCCCGCCAGATAGCCCTCACCCAGAATGCTGCCAGCCATGATTTCGCCGGCAGCCCAGATGTTGTCAAAAGCACCGGCCTGGCCCTGCACCCGGGACGATTCATCCACGCGCAGACCCAGGTAGGTAAATGTCACGCCGGGGCGCAGCTGGTAGGCATAGAACGGCGCCTGCTCAATCGTACGTGCCCAGTTGGTCTTGTTGATCGCAAGGCCCTGCGTGGCCACGCCATCGAGCGCGGTCGACTTGAAGCCGCTGGCATCGCCGCAGGCCTGGTTGAAACCTTGCACGGTGCGCATCAGGCTGTCGACGGGCAAACCCAGGAGCTGCGCGAGCTCCTGCAAGGTGTCTGCCTTGATCGGCGGAAAAACCGAAGGCATGAACAAGTCGTGCGCTTTGTGGTCAATCACGGCATAAGCCACCTGGTCAGGCTGAGCAGCCACCAGCCGGCCCCAGATCGCGTAACGCTTGGGCCAAACGTCTTCGCCCTCGTCATAAAAACGCTCAGCGTTCTTATTGACCACCACCGAAAACGGCACACAGTCCAGACGCGTGACGATGCCGCCGTCAAACTTCGGCGCGCGCCCGTCGATCGCCACCGCATGGCACTGCGTGGGGTCGCCCACGCTCAGCGCACCCTGGTCGAGCATGTCGCGCAGGACCACGCCCCGGTTATAGGGCGTTCCGCGAATCAAAAAATTACGCGCCGCGGGTCCCCAGGCACTGGCCAACCAGTCAATGTCAGACTGAAAGCCGCCGCTGGCAAGAACCAGCGAACGCCCGCGCACGTTGAGCTGCTGACCCTGGTGCACCAGCTCGACATGATCGAATCGCTTGTGATCCAGCGCGATGTGCACCACATTGGCCTCGTACAACACTGTGACGCCCAGCGCCAGGGCGGTGTTGTAGTAAGCGTTGAGCAAGGCCTTGCCGCCACCCAGAAAAAAGGCATTGGTGCGCGACAGCGACAAAGTGCCCGAAAGCGAGGGCTGAAAAATCACCCCATGCTGCTTCATCCAGTCGAAGCTCGGCTCGGACTCCCGAATGCACAAGCGCGCCAGCGCCGGGTCGGTTTTACCTTTGGTGACCTTGAGCAGGTCGTCTAAGTATTCATCTTCCAGATAGGCCTCTTCGAGCACATCTTTGGGCGCGCTGTGCATGCAGCGAAAGTTGCGCGTGTGCCGGCTGTTGCCACCGCGATAGGTTTTGGGCGCCGTCTCCAGCATCAGCACCTGCGCGCCCAGCTCAGCCGCGCTGATGGCAGCGCACAAGGCTGCATTGCCCCCACCGACGATCACCACGTCCCACAGGGTGTCGCTCACACTTGATTTAGTCATGTTCCAAGACGCTTTGGCGCGCCACGGGCTCGCCCAGGCGCTGCGCGAGCTGGCGCAGACGTGCCCGATGCGAGGCTTCAATATGTGCCACCATGGCAGCCTCAGCCTGCGTCCCCTGGCGCGTCATCAAGGCCTTGATCACCGCTTCGTGCTCGGCTACCACCGCATGCGCTCTGGCGGCTTCGCTCAAGGTCGAGGGGCCCACCACCAGCAAGGATTTCTGCACCATGGCAACGGCCTGCAACAGGTAGCGATTCTTGGCGGCATTGAACAGCAGGCGGTGAAAGTGGCGATTGAGCTGGCTCATCTGCGCAGGGTCCTGCAGCGCCTGGGCCATCTGGCTGTTGAGCTTGGCCAGTTCTTGCAACTCCATGTCAGAAGCGCTGCGAGCGGCAAGCCGTGCCGCCACGCCTTCAAGCACCGCGCGCATTTCATAGAGCTCAACCACTTCGGCATAGCTCAATGACTTGATACTTGCGCCCACCCGCGGCAGATGCTGCACCAGGCCGTCAGATTCCAGGTCCTTCAGGGCTTCGCGCACCGGTGTGCGGCTGACGTGCAAGCGCTGGGCCAGGTCGAGCTCGCGTAGCCGCTCGCCCGGGCGCAGTTCGCCGCTGGCAATGGCTTCGAGCAGACGCTGGTACACGTCTTTGGCTTGGGTCTGAGCGTCTGACACAGTCGATTTCCGGAGGAATCCAGATTGTATACTTGTGCATACATTTGTATTCCAAAGGTCTGGCCCCGCCATCCAGGGCACGCCCACCATGTCGAAAACTCTGTTCCTGCGCTTGCGCTCCCTGGCTCTGGCGCTGTTGGGCGTTCTGGTCTTTCACTGGCTGCACCTGCCGCTACCTTTTTTGTTCGGCCCCATGACCGCCTTGCTGATTGCTGCACTGTGTGGCCTGGAGCTCAAGGGCGCGGGTTTCGTATCTAACGCATCGCGCTCGATTCTTGGCGTAGCCATTGGCGCATCGATCACGCCAGCCTTGCTCCATCAGTTGCCCTCGATGGCGGTGACGGTGAGTCTGGTGCCGGTCTACGTGGCGCTGTGCGGCCTGATCGGGGTGCCTTACTTCAAGCGTTTGTGTGGCTTTGACTCGGCCACTGCTTATTACTCGGCCATGCCTGGCGGCCTGCAGGACATGGTCTTGTTCGGCCAGGAGGCCGGCGGGCGGGCGCGCACCATCTCACTGGTCCAGGCCACGCGCCTGCTCATTTTTGTGACGATTGCGCCGCTGGCACTGTCGCAGTTGTATGGCCTGAACTTGTACAAACCCGTCGGCATTGCCGCTGCAAACCTGCAAGGCACGCAAATGCTGCTGATGCTTTTACTGGCAGGGACAGGCTGGTATCTCGGCGTGAAAGTCAAGATGTTTGGCGCACCCATGCTGGGGCCCATGGTGATCGCCAGCATTGCCTCGCTCGCTGGCGTCTTGCACGAGCGCCCGCCGCGCGAGGCCATTTTGTTTGCCCAGGTCTTTGTGGGCCTGGGCATTGGGGTTTACTACACCGGCCTGACCATGCACGAATTGCGCCGCGATGTGGCCAGCGGCATGGGCTATGTGTTCCTGCTGGTGCTGATGAGCGTCTTGTTCGTCTATGGCCTCAGCCATTTCCACCTGGGTGATCCGGTGTCGATTTTTCTGGCCTTTGCCCCCGCGGGCCAGGCCGAAATGGCAGTGCTTGCTTTGGTGGTTGGGGCCGATCTGGGCTATGTGGTGGCTCACCACCTGGTTCGGGTGGTGCTGGTCATTGTTGGCGCGCCGCTGGCGGGCGCCTACCTGCAGCGAGAGTCAGACCAGCGAAAGGCACGCAAAGCGAGCGCATCTGATCAGCCCAATTGACCTGATGGCGCAGACGAACCCGAGGTGAGTCGCGCAGTGGACCGCCCCGCTTAGCGAGGACTCAAACGCCAGAAGCAGAGGCCTCTGGAACCATGAGCTCGCCGCGTGCCAGCAAGCGGGCGGTACGCAGCAGGCCGGCTGATTTCAAAACGAATCCGCCCTCACCGCGCTCAAAGTCCATCAGCACGTCAATCGAACCAGAAGGGTGCTCAATCACCACATTCAGCGGCGATGCATCGCCATGCACGCTGATGCCCTCAGCGACCGTGCCGGGATGGATCGCGCAGGCGGCAATGCACTGCGCACCAGTCACCGCCATCGAGGGATGCGCCTGCCAGGGCATGAAGTAGCGTGCGGCAATCGTGTGCCCCGCTTCACGCGCAGCAGCCAGCACCGTGAACTTCGGCGTCACCGATTTGCTCACATCGCCCAGGCCCATGCGCTGCCCGGCCTGCAAACGAATCGCCTCCATGCGGGCAAAAAAAGCACGGTTGGCATCAAGCTCTTCGGCCGTCTCATAGCCGCTCAAGCCAAAGTCTGCGGCGCGCGCCATGACAACGGGCATGGCCACGTCCATACACGACACCTCAATGCCATCAATCGTCTCGCGCACCTGGCCGCTTGGAAACAGTGCACCACAAGATGAGCCGACCACGTCCATAAAGTTCAGCGCCACCGGTGCCGCCATGCCCGGCACGCCGGCAATCGCGGTCTGCCCTGCATAGGTGACACGCGCACCAGGGGTTTGAATCACCGCCTGCACCTTGGCACCGGTGTTGACGCTTTGAATCACCACCGAGGTGGTGCCAGGCTGCGCCTGAACCAAACCCATTTCGATGGCGGCCGGGCCAACGCCCGCCAGCATATTGCCGCAGGTCGGCTTGTAGTCGACCAGTTTTTCGGTCACGCCCACCTGCGCAAAAAAGTAATCAATGTCGACGCCCGGCTTGGTCGACTTGCTCAGCATCGCGACCTTGGTGGTGACCGCGACGCCACCGCCAATGCCGTCGATGTTGATCTCATGGCCCGCGCCCACCACGCCGACCAGCACACTAGACAAGGCCTCAAGGTCTTGCGGCAAGTCCTCGCGCTTGAAAAACGGGCCGCGCGACGAGCCGCCGCGCATGAACAAAAAGGGAATGGGCTGCTGTGCCATCTAAAACCTCAAACTCAATTAAACGGCCAGGGCAGCCTGACCAAATCTTGCAACACGCCCGCGGGAAAGTCCCGGTTGAGCAATCGCACCAGCGCCAGCATAAAGACCAGGCCAGACGCCGTCAAAAACAGGTTGTACGCCAGCGAGACACGGGCGCGCCAGTGAAAAAACGCCAGAAAGAAAATCAGCAAGGCGATGAAAAACCCAACCAAGCTTGACAGCAGCACCAGGCCGGCCAACCAGCCCAAACTGCTCCACAAACCAGCATGTTCTTTGACTTCCGGGTTGTACTCGCCATCGGCAAACAGCAAGTCCGTCTCGGGGCGCAGGCGCATCTGCACCAGCATGATCAAGGTGCACAACACCAGCACCAGCGCAAAAAACGCAGGCACCACCATGTCGGTCACACGCGTGATCTGCCAGGCATCGACAAAAGACACCACGCCATAGGCCATCACCACCAGGGTGAACACCACCGGCGCGCGCTTGGCGCCGGTGGCCACCTCGCCTTCGGACATGATCGACTTGGCCTGCTTGATGCCCAGGAAAACCGACACCACCGTGATCGCCAGCAAGACCAGCACGATGGGTGTGAACAGATAGCCCATGCCTTCCCCAAAACTGGCATTGAAGCGATGGCTGGCGATCTGAAACGCCTGGTTGGTGTAGATCTCGATCTGCGTGGACAAGACAAAGCCGATCAAAAACGCCGGCCGTGACCATTCAAAGCGCCGCAAGAAAACACCCACCAATCCCGCACACAACAAGGCCACTAGGTCTGAGAGTTCCTGTCCCGACTGAAAAGCGGCAAAGGCAATCATCATGAACAAATAGGGCGCCAGCAACACAAAGCGCACCGTGGTCAGGCGCGAAATCCAGGGCGCCAGAAAAATGCAAAGGCCAGCGCCAACCACATTGGCCAGCGCCAGCGACCACACCATGGTGTAGGTAACGTCCAGGTCGTCGGTGATCATGCGCGGGCCCGCCTCGTAGCCCAGCAGCGCCATGCCACCGATGAAGATGGCCATCGAACCCGAGCCCGGAATGCCAAACAGCAAGGTCGGTATCAGCGCGCCGCCTTCTTTGGCATTGTTGGAGCTCTCTGGCCCGATCACGCCACGAATGTCGCCAGAGCCAAAACCACTCTTGTCCTTGGTCGACTGCACCGTGTGGCCATAAGCAATCCAGTCCACCACCGAACCGCCCAGGCCGGGAATCACGCCCACAATCACGCCGATCACCGCGCAGCGCAAGGACAGCCAGCGGCTGATCCACCAGTCGCGCAAGCCCTGTACCCAGCCCGCTCCCAGCGTGGCATCCTTGGCGATGGACTTGCCCTGACGCAACAGCGACACAATCTCCGGTATCGCAAAAATGCCCAGGCCGACGATCACCAATTTCAGCCCGTCGTACAAATAAGGTGTGTCAAAAGAGCTCATGCGCGCCGAGCCACCGGCGCCAGCGGCGCCAATCGTTCCAACCAGGATGCCCAGCGCGGCCGATGCCACCCCCTTGATCGGCACGCGACCAGCCAGCACCGCCACCATGGACAGACCCAGCGCGGTCATCATCAGCATCTCGGGTAGGCCAAAGGCCAGCACGATCGGTCGGGCCACCAGCACGAACATCGACAACACCACCGCCCCGAACAGGCCGCCGAACAGCGAAGCCACAAAAGCGGCCGAGAGCGCCCGCGCCGCCTGGCCATTGCGTGCCAGCGGAAAACCATCGAGCACCGTGGCCTGAGACGCCGCTGAGCCCGGTATGCCCAATAGCACGCTGGAGAAGGTGTCCGAGGTCGGGATGACCGCAATCAGGCCCACCATCATGGCCAGGCCCGAGACCGGGTCCATGCCGTAAATAAAAGGCAGCACCAGGCTCAGGCCCGCGATACCGCCCAAGCCCGGGAAAATGCCCACGGCCAGCCCAAGCACCACGCCGCCGACCAGGTAGGCCAGCTGCATGGGGTGAAAAATCAGATCAAAAGCACTGCCCAGAGCCTGTAGCGCGGTTGCAAAAATGTCCACGATGCAACACCTCTAGGGTTTTGATGCAAAAAGAGCTGCCTCACACGGGTGAGCGCAGCTCTGCCTTTTTAACGACGATCAGAGTTTGACTTTGTAGTCGTCCAGGAGCCACTTGCGGACATAGGCGCGTGCCTCATCATCCACATCGATGGCCTGGTCCATCGCGTTTTGTGCCGCCTTGTTGATCATCTGCGGATAAATGCCCTGGCTCTTTTCGGAGAGCTTGGCAAAGTCGGGCGCCTTGACCACGCGCTCGAACGCCTTGCGGTAGGTCTCGACCACATCGGGCTTGGCGTCACGTGGCAGGAAAACCATTTTCTGGGCGGCAAAGCCGGCCACGAAAAACGCTTTCCAGGCTTTCCAGCCCGCCCCACTGGGCTCTTTGCCCAGTTGCTTGGTCAGCACTTCCTTGAACGTGGGGATGTTGGGAAAGGTCGGGTCGCGAACAATGTTGCCGTTGTCGTCCAAAGCACCCCAGGTCATCATCGGAACGGCCTTGCCAGAAGCCACCAGCGGCTCGACCTTGCTGATGTAGGCCGACGAGGTCTGGTAATCGATATTGGCTTCGCCGCGCTCAAACATCAAGCGGCCATCACCGCGGCCCTTGACGCCAAACACCGGCTCAACCGTCATGCCCAGCAGCTTCCAGGCCAGCAAAGGCACCAGGTCAAGCGAGGTCGCGCCTTGCGAGCCATAAATGAATTTGCTTCCTTTGAGCGCGTTGGGATCAGCCGCAAATTTTTTGCCCAGATCAGGCGGCAGATAGGCCACGCCACCGGTGGCCGAAGCCAATGTCACCTGCCAACCCTTGTAGTCGTAGCGCACACGCGGGTCGCCCAGCAGAAAGGGGAACTGGGTTGAGCCCGAGGTGCCAAACAGCGTCAGGCCATCGTCTTTTTGCTTCTCAAACCAGTTGGCGCCTTTGGTCGAGCCAGCGCCTGGCATGTACTTGACCAGCACCTGCGGGTTGCCGGGCAAGGCTTTGGCCAGCAGCGGCGCATAAAAGTTGGCCCATTCAGCCGAACCGCCGGTCTCGGCAAAGGGAATCACGAACTGAACCGTCTTGCCTGCCAGGTTCAGCTCGGCGGCCTGCGCTGGAGAACCCGCTACGCCCAGTGCCAGGGCGGCGCAGAGCAAGCCTGCTCGAGTGTTTTTTGGAAATAAAGTCATGTCTCACTCCTGATGTTGTTTTTTAAAGCCGAGGGCGCCGCACTGACGGGTGCCGAAGAAGCCCTCAGGTCCTGGGCCATTCTAGGACAGGGCCTGCACCAGCACGCCCTGACAAAAGCCAAGGCGCAGGGCTATCGCAGCAGGCCGCGCTGCGCCAGGTTGCGCATCAGCGCGCGCACGCCAAAGCGCCAGGGCGGCGCGGTTTCGCTGTGATCGACGACGTTGCACAACTCGCCCAGCGCCTGACTGCGGATGCGCACCACATCACCGAGCTGATGGGTAAAACCGCTGCCCGGCTCGCCGCGGTCCTGGGTTGGCGCGAACAAGGTGCCCATAAAGAGCACAAAGCCATCCGGGTACTGGTGGCAGGCCACGGTTTGGGCAACCATCTCCAAAGGGTCGCGGCTGATACGCGCCATCTGGTTCACGCCCTTGAGCGAAAAACCGTCCGTACCCTGCACGGTCAGGTCCACCTGCATCTGGCGCACATCATCGAGCGAAAACGTCGCATCGAACAAACGTATCAGCGGACCCAGCGCACACGACGCATTGTTGTCTTTGGCTTTGCCCAGCAGGAGAGCACTTCGGCCTTCCAAGTCGCGCAGGTTGACATCGTTGCCCAACGTCGCCCCGACCACGCGGGCCCTGGCATCGACCACCAAAACCACCTCGGGCTCCGGGTTGTTCCAGGCAGAGTCGCTGCGAATACCGATGGCCTGACCCGTGCCCACCGCCGCCATCACAGGCGCTTTGGTGAACACCTCGACATCGGGGCCGATGCCCACTTCCAGGTACTGCGACCACCAGCCTTTTTCCTGCAGCACTTTTTTCAGCGCTGCGGCCTGTGGCGATCCCGGCTTCACGCTGTGCACGCCTTCACCCATGACGGCTTGCACCTGCTCGCGCGTGGCCGCCGCTTTCTTGGGGTCGCCCTTGGTTTGTTCTTCGATCACGCGCTCGAGCAGGCTGTCAGCAAAGGTGACGCCGGCCGCCTTGATCACCTGAACGTCGATCGGCGCCAAAAAAAACGGTGTCTTGCCGTCTGGCTGCTGCGCGCTGGTGTTCGCCAACACCTGCTCCACAGAGCCCAGCCGCGTGCCTGGTGTTGCCAGCAGTGCTGCCGCAGGGTCATCCTGCTCAAGCACATCGGAGACGGTGGCAAAGCGATCGGTCACATCGAACACGCCGCCTTCGCGCACAGCAACCACGCAGGGGCCGGGGTGAGCGCCTGCTGGGTTCCAGACGCGGCCCAACAGACAACCGCGGTAGCCGTCATCCGGCAAAAACTGATTCAAGGTCTGCATCGTCAGACTCCCTTGTTCAAAAGATCCAGCTCAGCGCGCCAGCCCTGCAGGCCGAGTTTCGCGGCGGCGCCATCGAGCTCTGCCAGGGTTTGCGGGTCAATCGGTATGCCCTGCACCTGGCGTTTGGCGCTGGACGTGCGCTCGGGCTCACCCGCGGTTTGTACGCTCGCGTGATCAGGCGCCACCGGTGCGTCGTCAATACACTGCATGAACGCCTCGGCCTCACGCTCGAAGTCAGCTGCCGTGCCGAGAGTCCTGGGGTCAATCAGCACGCTGAGCATGCCGTTGTACCACGCACGGCGCCCAAAGTCGCGTTCGTGCAAGGTGCCGCCGCCGGTGAGCGCGCCGCCCAACAGTTCGCAAGCCATGGCCAGGCCGTAGCCCTTGTACTCGCCAAACGTCATCAGCGCGCCCATCAGATTGCCCAGTGGGCCAGGCGGCTGAGGCACCACGACCACACCGGGGTCGGTGGTGGGCTGACCCGATGGGTCAATCAGATAACCCTGCGGCACCCGACGCCCCTCGTTGTGCGCCACGCGCATCTTGCCCTGCGCCACGCGGCTGGTGGCAAAGTCCAGCACAAAGGGCTCGCGGCCTTTGAGCGGAATGCCAATACAGACCGGATTGGTGCCGAAGCGCCCGTCAGCGCCACCCCAGGGCGCCACGATCGGCCGGGCCAGCACATTGACAAAGTGAAGTGAGACCAGGCCCGCATCAAGCGCCATCTCGGCCCAGTGCCCGATGCGGCCCAGATGATGCGCATGCGCCAGCGCAGCAATGCAGGCGCCGTCGCGGCGGGCACGCTCAATGGCCAGCGTCATGGTTTGTGCGCCCACGGTCTGGCCGTAGCCGCGCTGGCCATCCACCGAGAGCAGGCTGCCTGCATCCAAGCGCACTGCAATTTGCGCATTGGGCGTCAGGCCGCCTTCAAGCACCGCATCCACATAGCGCGGCAGCATGCCCACGCCATGCGAGTCGTGGCCCTTCAGGTTGGCCAGCACCAGATTGCCTGCCACGGCCTGGGCTTCCTCAGGTTTGCTGCCCGTGGCCAGCACAATGTGCTCGCACGCCGTTAGGATGGCCTGTGTCGAAAAAAGCGGAGATGTCATGAATGCCCCCGTTGCCTCACATGACCGCGCCAAGCTGCCAAGGCACAAACTCGTTTTGCCCATAGCCGTGCTGTTCGCTCTTGCTCGCTTGCCCCGAGGCCAGCGAGATCAGGCGCTCAAAAATCTCTTGACCCATGTCCTCAATGCTGCGCGTGCCATCGATGATGCTGCCGCAGTTGATGTCCATGTCGTCCACCTGGCGCTCCCACAAAGCTGTGTTGGTGGAGAGCTTGAGCGAAGGCGAGGGCGCGCAACCGTAGGCCGAGCCGCGCCCGGTGGTAAACGCAATCAGGTTGGCGCCGCCTGCAACCTGGCCTGTGGCGCTCACCGGGTCGTAGCCCGGCGTGTCCATGAACACCATGCCTTTGGCCCTCACCGGCTGCGCATATTCATAGACCGCCTGCAGGTTGGTGGTGCCCGCCTTGGCCACCGCGCCCAGTGATTTCTCAAGAATCGTGGTCAGGCCCCCGGCTTTATTGCCCGGCGAGGGGTTGTTGTTCATTTCGCCGCCCATGCGCTCGGTATAGGCCTCCCACCAGCGAATGCGACTGACCAGCTGCTCGCCAACCTCGGCGCTGACTGCGCGGCGCGTCAGCAGGTGCTCAGCGCCATAGATTTCAGGCGTCTCGCTCAGAATCGCGGTGCCGCCGTGCGCCACCAACAGATCAACCGCTGCGCCCAGCGCGGGGTTGGCGCTGATGCCGGAGTAACCGTCAGATCCACCGCATTGCAGGCCCAGGCACAGATGCGACACATCGCAGGGTTCGCGCTTGAACGAATTGGCCTCGGGCAACATCGATTGCACCAGCTCAATGCCTTTGGCCACAGCAGCGCGCGTGCCGCCCGCATCCTGAATGTTGTAGGTGTGCAGAGAAACGCTTTCGCGCAAACCGCTGGCATTGAGCCAGGCCGTTAGTTGGTTGCCTTCGCAGCCCAGGCCGACGGCCACCACACCAGCTACGTTCGGATGCACCGCATAGCCCGTGAGGGTGCGACGCAACACATCCATGCCTTCGCCCTCGCTGGCCATGCCGCAGCCCGTGCCATGCGTGAACGAGACCACACCGTCGACATTGGGATAGGGCTTGAGCGCGTCCGGGTTCAGGTTGCGCGAAAAATGGTCCGCAATCGCGCGCGCCACCGTGGCCGAGCAGTTCACGCTGGAAAGAATGGCGAGGTAGTTGCGCGTTGCAACCCGCCCGTCTTTTCGGCGATAGCCGGCAAACTGCGCTCGCTTCGGCGCAGGCGGCGTCTTGCAGTCTGCCCCCATGGCGTAGTCGCGACTGAACTTGCCTTGCTCCTGGCCCATGTTCAGGTTGTGGGTATGCACATGCTCGCCAGCAGCGATGGCCTGGCTGGCAAAGCCGATGATCTGGTTGTAGCGACGCACCGCCTGGCCGGGCGCAATGTCGCGCACCGCGATCTTGTGCCCCGGCGGGATCATGCCGCGAATCTTCAAAGACTGAACTGTCGCGCCGCTCAAGAGCTGGCGCCTGGCAATCAGCACATCATCGGCTGGATGAAGTTGCAAGGTGTCGTTCACGATGGGCTCCTGGTTCAAATCATCATGCCGCCGTCGATCGCGTAAGCCTGGCCGGTGGCGAACTGCGATTCGTCGGAGGCGAGAAACACGGCCAGCGGCGCGATTTCATCGGCCTGCGCCAGGCGCCCCATGGGCTGCCGGGCAACAAAGTCTTTGCGCGCCTGCACCGGGTCGGCAAAGGCGTTGATGCGACCTTGCAGCGAGGGCGTATCAACCGTGCCCGGGCAGATCGCGTTGCAACGCAGACCTTGCTTCACGTAGTCGGCCGCCACGCTTTTGGTCAGGCCAATCACCGCAGCCTTGGTCGTGCCATAAATGAAGCGGTTGGGCAGGCCCTTCATGCTGCTGCACACGCTGGCCATGTTGATGATGCTGGCGCCACCGGGCTTTTGGCCGGCCTGCAACAGCAAAGGCAAAGCGGCCTGAATTGCCCAGAACTGCGCACGCACATTCAAACCAAATCCGAATGACCAGTCCTCATCCGTGGCCTGCTCAATCGTGCCCGCGTGAACGACGCCGGCACAGTTAAACAGCACATCGAGCTGGCTCAAAGAGGCCATCATGCGCTCGATGGCCGCCTTGTCCAACACATCCAGTACGGCTGTATGCACACGCTCGACGCCCTGATAAGTTTTAAGCAGATCGGCGTTCACATCAGTGGCCCACACCGTTGCGCCCTCGGCGGCCATTGCCAGCGCGCTGGCACGACCAATGCCCTGACCTGCTGCTGTGACCAGCGCCACTTTGCCCTTTAACCGCATATTCCACCTCGTGTTGATAGCGCAGGCATCGCCAGGGTCGGATCGGGCGCGCGCCTACTGTTTTAGTTGATGCTGCCCCTTTGCCTTGCAGCAAGCCTATTTGTCTTGCGACTTGGCGCATGTTCACAAATTGACCTAGGCTATTATCCTGCGCTGCCCGCACCAACGCACGAGCCCGAGCCTGAAAAAGCACCTGGCCAGCTGTCCTGTGGGGCCTTAAGCATTGGCATCACCGAAGGATTTGCATGAAGATTGGATTTGTCGGTCTGGGCGCCATGGGCCTGCCCATGGCTTGCCGATTACTGGCCCAGGGCCACACCGTGCTTGGGCACGATGTGAGCGAACGCAACCGCAGCGCTTTCGAGGCAGCCGGGGGGCTGTGGCAAAGCGATGCCAGCGGCGTCACCAAAGACGTTGACGTCTTGTGGCTGATGGTCGTCTCGGGCGACCAGGCGCAAGACTTCTTGCTCACCCAAGGCCATGCCGGCACACTGAGCCAAAACGCGGTGGTCATTGTGGGCTGCACCCAGCCGGCATCGCAGGCTGCCGCCACGGCAGACAAGCTGCAGCAACTCGGCTTGCGCATGCTTGATGCGCCAGTCTCCGGTGGTGTAGTGGGTGCGGAAGCTGGCACGCTGTCAATCATGATTGGCGGGCCCAGCGCCACGCTGGAGGCGGTACGGGCGCTGCTGATGGCCGTGGGCGGCAACGTTTTCCACATGGGCGAGACCTGCGGCATGGGCTCAACCATGAAGATGGTCAACCAGTTGCTGTGCGGCGTTCATATCGCGGTGGCCGCGGAGGCCTTGCACCTGGCAGAAAACGCCGGTCTGAATCTCCAGCAGGTGCTCGAAATCCTTGGTGTCTCTGCTGGCAACAGCTGGATGATCGGCAACCGCGGGCCGCGCATGATCCAAAGCGACCCGCCAGTGACCAGTGCGGTCGATATTTTTGTAAAAGACTTGAGCATCGTCTCGGACGAAGCGCGCAAGCTCAAGACCGGCTTGCCGCTGGCCAACGGCGCCTTACAGATGTTTTTGGCCACCTCGGGACAAGGACACGGCAAGGCCGACGACAGCCAGGTTATCCGCGCCTACCGCAGCATGAACAGAGGAGAAAAATCATGAGCACATCCAAGCCAACTGTTGGCTTCATCGGCGTGGGGCTGATGGGCGAAGGCATGGCCAGCAACCTGATGCAAAAGGGTTACAAGATGGTGATCCTGGGGCATCGCAACCCCGCTCCCGTCGAGCGCCTGTGCGCGCAGGGCGCAGCGCAAGCGCGCGACCTGGCCGAGCTGGCCGCTCAATGCGATGTGATTCACCTGTGCGTGACCGGCTCACCCCAGGTGGAAAGCCTTCTGCTCGGCGACCACGGGATTCTGGCCAAAGCCAAGCGCGGCACCGTGATCATCGACTGCTCGACCTCCGACCCGGTCTCGACGCTCAAGCTCGACCAGGCAGCGCGCGAGGCCGGCATGCACCTGGTTGATGCGCCGCTGGGCGGCACCCCGAAAGAAGCTGCCATTGGCGCCTTGAGTGCCATGGTCGGTGCTGATGCCGATGTGTTTGAGCGCATCGAACCACTGATCAAGTGCTGGGCCGCCAACGTGCGCCACCTCGGCGAGGTCGGCCTGGGGCACAAGATGAAGCTGATCAACAACTTTGTGTCCATGGGCTATGCCGCGGTATACGCCGAGGCGCTCGCCCTGGCACGAAAAGCGGGCCTTTCGATCGAGCAGTTCCACTCGGTGGTGGGCTCTGGCCGCATGCGCTGCGGCTTTTACGACACCTTCATGCGTTGGAGCGTTGAGGGCGACCCGAAAGCGCACCTGTTCACCATCAGCAATGCGCACAAAGACATGCGCTACACCTCCAACATGGCCAACGCGCTGGGCGCGGTCACGCCACTGCAGTCGATGGTGCGCGCCAGTTTTGCTGCCATGGAAGCCGCCGGCCAGGGCCAGCGTTTTGTGCCCATGCTGGCCGACTTTGTGGCAGAAGGCAACGGCCTGCCTGCCTCCCATCCACCCGTTAAAGCCTGATCGATCAGCTCATGAAACCTTTAGTTTTTGCCGCCGCCAAACTCAGTCCTCTGTACACCCAGTTGCTCAGCGCGCACTACGACATCGTAGACCCCATGCCGGTGGCCGAGCTGATGGCACACCCCGCGCGCACCTCGATTCAGGTGATCGCCGGCCAGGGCGAGTCCCGCGTGCGCGCCGACATGATGGACGCCTTGCCTGCGCTCAAGCTGGTCTCGATCATGGGCGTAGGCTACGACGGCGTTGACGTCGGCCACGCGATCAAGCGCGGCGCCATGGTTAGCCACACGCCGCAAGTGCTCAATGACGATGTGGCCGACCTGGCCATTGGCCTCATGCTCAGCGTCACGCGCCGGCTGGCGCAGGCTGATCGTTATGTGCGCCAGGGTCAATGGTCGCAAGGCCCCATGCCACTGGCCAACAAGCTCAGCGGCCTGCGCCTCGGGATCGTGGGCATGGGACGCATCGGGCAAGCCATTGCGCAGCGTGCGCTGGCTTTCCAGATGCCGGTGGCCTACACCGCGCGCAGTGCCAAGCCTGCCTTGCCCTACCGCTACCTGCCCAGCGCCAAGGCGCTGGCTAGCGAGGTCGATGTGCTGTGCGTGATCACGCCCGGTGGCGACAGCACCTTTCACATGATCAATGCCGACGTTCTGCAAGCGCTAGGGCCCAAGGGCTACCTGATCAATGTGGCGCGTGGCAGCGTGGTTGATGAGCCTGCTTTAGTGGCTGCGCTGCAATCAGGGCAAATTGCTGGCGCCGGACTCGACGTGTTTGAAGACGAGCCGCGGCCACTGGCGGCACTGCTGGAGATGGAGCAGGTGGTGCTCACGCCCCATATCGGCAGCGCGACGCACCAGACACGTCAGGCGATGGCGCAACTGGCCACCGACAACATCGACCTGCATTTCGCCGGGTCTGCGCTCAAGACGCCAGTGCCGGAGTGTCAGGGCTGAGCGCGATGGCCAAGCCAGACGAGACGGGCGCGCCGACGGTGTGCCGCCTGGCGTGCTTGATGGCCGACTGAAGCAGACACCATGTGGCAGGACGACACAGCGAGCAACCGACGCGTCGGCATTGCGCTGCTGTCGCTGGCTACCCTTATGTTCACCATGCTCGACACCACAGTGAAGTGGCTGTTGACGGTCATGCCGCTAATGGAAATGGTGTGGATGCGCTTTGCCAGCCACGCGCTGATCAGCATGGTTTTGCTCGTGCCGCACTACCGCTGGTCGCTGTTTCAGGTGCGCAACTGGCGCTTGCAGGCGCTGCGGGCTTTTCTGTTGGGCACCATGACCTTATGCAATTTCTGGTCGATCCAGTATCTGCAGCTCACCGAAACAGCGTCCATCCTGTTCTCATCGCCGCTCATTGTGGCGGCGATCAGCCACTTCTGGATGAATCAGCGCCTGACGCGCGGCCAGTGGCTGGCCATTGCCCTGGGCTTTGTCGGTGTGCTCATTGTGGTGCGCCCGAGCTCAAGCGTGGTGCATCCGGCGATTTTTCTGATGGTCATGAACGCGGTGCTGTTCGCCTTGTTCGCACTGCTGACCCGGCATTTGTCGGCCACCGAAAACCCGGGTGCCATGCAGTGGTACTCGGCAGTGGGGGCAACCCTGATGCTCACACCCACTGCCTTCACGGACTTCGCCTGGCCGCCCAATATCTGGTACTGGCTGCTGATTCTTTCAACCGGCTTGTGGGGCAGCATCGGGCACTATCTGTGGGCGCGGGCGCATCAGTACGCGGCATCGGCCGTGCTCGCGCCGTTTGGCTACCAACAATTGCTCTACATGGCTGCCGCCGGTTGGCTGGTCTTTGGCGACGTGCCTCCGGCTGCCGTATTCCTTGGCGGCAGCATCATTGTGGGCAGCGGGCTGTACCTGCTGTGGCAGCAACGCCGCCAGCCCGGCGAAGCCTGAGCGGCAGCGCCAGACTCAGTAGGTGCCGCGCCCGCCGGAAATATCAAACACTGAGCCGGTGGTGAACGAGCAGTCCTCGCTGGCCAGCCAGCAGGCCATGGCCGCGATCTCCTCGACCAGCACAAAGCGGCCCATCGGGATCTTGGAGAGCATGTAGTCAATGAACTCAGGCTTCATGGTGTCAAACAAGGGCGTCTTGGCAGCGGCTGGCGCGATGGCATTGACCATGATGCCTTTGTTGGCTAGTTCTTTGCCGAGCGACTTGGTCAGGGCGATCAGGCCGGCTTTGGATGCGCTGTAGTGCGAGGCGTTCGGGTTGCCTTCCTTGCCGGCAATCGATGCGATATTCACGATGCGCCCATAGCCCCTGTCGATCATGGACGGCACCATCGCCTTGCAGACAAAGTAAGGCGCAACCAGATTGATATGGATGACGTCCTGCCAGACCTGGCTGTCAAGCTCCCAGACTGTGCCGTTGCCGCCAGTGATACCAGCGTTATTCACCAGAATGTCAACGGCACCGTGCTGCAAACTGCTTTTTGCAGCGGCCTGCACGCTGGACTCGTCGCCAAGCTCCACCGTGACGGTGCGCACCCGATCACCAGCGGCCAGCGAGGACTGGGCCGCAGCCAGCGCCTGCGCGTTACGGTCCCACAAAATCACTGACGCACCAGAGCTCAGCATGCGCTCGGCGATCGCGTAACCAATGCCCTGCGCGCCGCCGGTGATCACCGCCACGCGGCCGTTGAGATCGAGTTGGTTCATGACAATCCTTTCAGGGCTGTGTCGGACCTGCCCGCTTGGCGCATGTCCTCGATGTACTGGCGAACAATCGCCTCAAACGACGCATCACCGGGCAACTTGAGCACATCGCGTGCGGTGTCAAAGCGCGCCTGACGCGGCCAGTTGGCTACGATGCCGGCAATGCGCTCGTCACGTTCAAAACGGACCCGTGCGCGCGCCTTGGCGCCTGCGACTTTTTCCAGCGTGTCGAGCATTTGCGCAACCGTCACATTGACCGCTGGCAGCGTGATCGCCAGGCGACGCTTGAGGACCTCGCGCGAAGCCTGCATCACCAGGGACAGACTCTCAACCGTGGACTGCGGCGAAGCCACCGGGTGCGCGGTATCCAGGTCGACCGGGCAGATGGCTTCTTCTCCCGCCAAGGGCTCACGGATGATGCCGCTGAAAAACGAAGACGCTGCGCCATTGGGCTTGCCCGGACGCACCACCACCGTCATCAAGCGGGCGCTGCGGCCATCGATAAAGCCTTTGCGTGTGTAGTCCGCGATGAAGTACTCGCACATCAGTTTGTGCGTGCCATACGATGTTTGCGGCGCAGGCAGCGTGTCCTCACCCACGACGGCTGGCATGGCCAGGCCTGGGTCGGGGCCGTACACCGCAATCGAGCTGGAAAAAACCAGTCGCGGCACATTGCCGGCCTTGCGCAAGCCTTCGAGCAGCACGCGGGTGCCGTCCAGATTGGAGCGCAGGCCCAGTTCAAAATTGAGTTCGCTTTCGCCCGAAACCGCCGAGGCCAGGTGATACACCTGATCAAAGCCACTCGCAAACAGATCGCCCTGATCGACCAAAGCACCCTGCGCCGCGCTGACCCGAGGGTCGTTTTGCAAGTCTGCAGGCAATGCAAACTGATCCGTGAGGGTCAGGGAGACGGGCTTGTCCTTGGTGGCATGGGCCAGCAAATGCCGCGCCAAGCGCGCGCCAACAAAACCGCCGGCGCCTGTGATCAAAATTTTGCTCATGCGCAGCTCCTAGACCGGTGCATCGATGCGGGCCTGATCCCAGGCGTACACACTCTGGCGCTGCTCGCCTAAACCATCGATACCCAAACGAATAGTGTCGCCGGCCTTCAGATAAGTAGGGCTTGGCTTGGCGCCCATGCCCACGCCCGGCGGGGTGCCAGTGGTGATGATGTCACCAGGGTAAAGCGTCATGAAGCGGCTGACATAGGACACCAGTTCCGCCACGCCGAAGATCATGGTCTTGGTGTTGCCGGTCTGTCGGCGCTGGCCGTTGACATCAAGCCACATGCCAAGCACCTGCGGGTCTGGCACCTCATCAGCCGTCACCAGCCAGGGACCGACCGGGCCAAAGGTGTCACAACCCTTGCCCTTATCCCAAAGGCCACCGCGCTCGATCTGGTACTCGCGCTCGGAGACGTCATTGACCACGCAATAACCCGCCACTTGCGCAAGTGCCTGGCTCTGCTCGACGTAGCGGGTTTTCGCGCCAATCACAATGCCGAGCTCGACCTCCCAGTCAGACTTCACCGAGCCTTTGGGCAGAACCACGTCATGGTTTGGGCCAACCCGGCAGTGAATCGACTTGTTGAAGACCACCGGCTCGGGCGGAATCGGTAAATTCGACTCAGCCGCATGATCGGCGTAGTTCAAGCCGATGGCCACAAACTGCGCACAATCGGACCAGGGCGGCAGCAGGCCCGCCTCAGCCGGAATTTCGGGTAGTTGGCTGAGGTTCATGGACTGCAGTTTTTTCAAACCGTCGCCCTGCAAACCGTGGCAGCTGATATCGACGATCGCCCCGCTTAAGTCACGGCGTTTACCGGCCTCATCCACCGCGCCAGGAATAACCTGGCCATTGACCCATGCGCGCAAAAGTTTCATGCTGTTTGTCCTTTAGTAAGAATGCCTTGGGCTCGCCCGCTTCGCGCTGGCGCAAGCGTGCTGCCCGCCTTTGAGGTCAGTGATTGTCGCGCGGCACGAAAGCGCCTCGCTGGCCCACCAGAAAGTCCAGGTCTGCGCCCTGATCGGCCTGCAGCACATGGTCGATATAGAGCTTCCAGTAGCCTGAGTTCAGGCGCGGTGTGGGCGCCTTCCAGCGCGCCAGACGCTTGGCAAGCTCCTCGTCGCTGATGAGCAACTGCACGCGCCGATTGGGCACGTCGAGCTCGATCATGTCGCCGTTTTGCACCACCGCCAGTGGCCCGCCCGCTGCCGCCTCGGGCGCTGTGTGCAGCACCACAGTGCCATAGGCGGTGCCGCTCATGCGCGCATCGCTGATGCGCACCATGTCGGTGATGCCCTTGCGCAAGACCTTGGGTGGCAGTGGCATGTTGCCAACCTCGGCCATGCCCGGATAGCCCTTGGGGCCACAGTTTTTCAGCACCAGGATGCAGGTCTCGTCCACATCGAGGCTCTCGTCGTCGATGCGGGCATGAAAGTCATCGCTGTCCTCGAACACCACGGCACGGCCTGTGTGCACCATCAAGGCCGGTGTGGCCGCGCTCGGCTTGATCACCGCACCACGCGGCGCCAAGTTGCCACGCAAAATCGCAATGCCCGCCTTGTCTTTAAAGGGCTTGTCAAATGCCTTGATCACGCGCGGGTCGTAGTTCTCGGCGCTGGCAATGTTTTCACCCACCGTCTTGCCGCTGGCCGTGACGATATCGGTGTGCAGCAGGTGCGCAATCTCTTTCATCACCACCGGCAGGCCGCCGGCGTAACAAAAGTCTTCCATGAGGTGCTCGCCACTGGGCTGCAGGTTGACTAGGCAGGGCAGCTCGCTGCCCAGGCGCTCAAAGTCATCAATTGAGAGTGGCACACCCAGGCGGCCGGCGATCGCAATCAGGTGGATCACGGCGTTGGTGCTGCCGCCAATTGCAGCCAAGGTGCGAATCGCGTTCTCGAAGGCTTCGCGGGTGAGCACCTGGCTGATGGTCTGGTCGCTGCGCACCATCTCGACAATGCGACGGCCCGCCTGGCGCGCCAGCACGTTACGCCGGCCATCCACCGCCGGGTAAGCGGCATTGCCGGGCAGGCCGATGCCCAAGGCTTCGACCATGCTGGCCATGGTGCTGGCCG
The DNA here is from genome assembly GCA_038145425.1 of Comamonadaceae bacterium. Lineage (GTDB taxonomy): Bacteria > Pseudomonadota > Gammaproteobacteria > Burkholderiales > Burkholderiaceae_C > Rhodoferax. The sequence continues at coordinate 101,728 of JAYQPP010000002.1, forward strand.
TTCCCATGGTCATGCAGTGGCCGTGGCTGCGGTGCATGCAGCTCTCGGCCTCGAAAAAATCCTGCAGCTTCAGGGTACCGGCGCGCACCTGCTCGCTCATGCTCCACACGCCGGTGCCCGAGCCAAGCTCCTGGCCGCGCCATTTGCCATTGAGCATGGGGCCGCCAGAGACACCAATCGTGGGCAGGCCCGCGCTGGCTGCGCCCATCAGCAAAGAGGGCGTGGTCTTGTCGCAGCCCATGAGCAACACGACGCCGTCAATGGGGTTGCCGCGGATGCTCTCTTCCACGTCCATGCTGGCCAGGTTGCGGTACAGCATGGCGGTGGGCCGCAGCAGCGTTTCACCGAGCGACATCACCGGAAACTCCAGCGGGAAGCCACCCGCTTCGTAAACGCCAATCTTCACCTGTTCGGCCAGCGTGCGAAAGTGCGAATTGCAGGGCGTGAGCTCGCTAAAGGTGTTACAGATACCGATGACCGGACGGCCATCAAACTGGTCATGCGGCACGCCCTTGCCCTTGACCCAGCTGCGGTAGGCAAAGCCATCACGGTCTTGCCGGCCAAACCAGGCCTGGCTGCGCAAAGTCTGTTTGCTTTTCTTCTCCGCGGTCATAGCGCCTCCATGATAAACGTGCCGTCTTGACCCAGGCTAACAGCACGGACAGCCCGCAGACCCGGGCAGGTTTTATTGGGCAATTCGTCTTGCACTCGAACGGCTGGCTATCACTATAATTTTTCGGCCACTTGGCAAAACGACACATAGTTTACTAACGGAGGAGATCTTCATGAAAGTACGGACGATTGCAGCAGCGGCCCTTGCCGCCGTCATCGGGCTGGGCCTGGCAGGAACAGCTTCGGCGGCCAAGACCAACCTGCGCATCCAAACACATTACGGCCCTGAGACCCTGTCTGGCAAAAACGCCGCCGATTTCGTCAAAGACGTGGAAGTCATGTCGGGCGGCGATATCAAGATCGAAATGTTCTATTCCTCTTCGGTTGTCAAGTCGGTCGAGACCTTTGACGCTGCAGCAACGGGCATTCTGGATTGCGACATGACAGGTGGCGCCTACCAGACCGGTAAGAACCCAGCCTTCCAGTTTGTTGGTGACATCATGGGCGGCTATGACACGCCTTACCAGCAGCTGAGCTGGCTGCTCCTGGGCGGCGGCAAAGACGCTGCCAGTAAGCTGTACAACAAGTACGGCATGCAGTTGGTCGGCTGGTGGGTTGTGGGCCAGGAGGCCATGACTTCAACCAAGCCCCTGCGTGGCGTGGCTGACCTGAAAGACTGGAAATTCCGTTCGCCTCCCGGCATGGAAACCAAAATCTTCGCAAAACTTGGCGCCAAACCCATCGTGATGGACTTCACCGAGGTCTTCACGGCGTTGGGTAGCGGCATCATCGACGGCGCTGACGCCTCGATCCTGGCTAACAACATGGGTATGGGCCTGTACGACAAGGCCAAGCACGCCACCCACCCTGGCTTCCACTCGATGCCATCGGACCACCTAGCCTGCAACAAGGGCAAATGGGATGCCATGCCCGCCGCCCATCGCCGCATCATGGAAGTCGCCATGGAGAAGCTGGCTTTGCGTCAGGCGCTCTCTGGTGAGAAAGCCAACAACGAAGCGGCTGGCAAACTGCGCGCGCAAGGCGTCAAGCTGTACGACTGGTCTGCCAAGGACCGCACGGAGTTCCGCAAGGCTGCTGTGGGTACCTGGCCTGAGTTTGCAACCACCCCTGAAGCCAAAGCGCTGGTCGAGTCGCACACGGCTTACCTCAAAGGCCTGGGCGTTCTGGACTAATCCTGCGCCAACCGGCTGCTGACACCGGGGTCGTACCTCGGTGTTTCTTTTGTCGGATCTGACCCCGTGGCACTCTCTTAAGAGAGCCGCAGGGCAGCAAACTCATACCGAGGTACGACTTTATGGTCGAGCATAAACCTACCGGGCCTGTTGATCGCGTGACCTTCGCTTTCAGCCGGATGATGATCTGGGGCTCCCTCCTTCTCGTTGGCATCATGTCCTACGAGGTCATCATGCGCTACATCTTCTTCAAGCCCACGCTGTGGGTGAACGAGATGTCACTGTGGGTTGGCGGCATCATTTATGTAACCTCCGGCCTCTATGCCATGCAGCAGCGCAGCCACATTCGAATTTACGTGCTGTATGACAAGGCGCCCAAATGGATGCGCAAGCTGTTCGACATTCTTTCTGTCTTGTGCACCACGATTTTTGTGATGGCTGTGCTCTGGGGCGGATTTGGAGAAGCTGCTGCCAAATTGGCCCGCTGGGAAGCTTTTGGCACCGCCTGGGACCCACCCATCCCCGCAACCGACAAGCCTGTCTTGCTTGGCGCCCTGTTTCTGTTGTTTTTACAAGCGGTCTCCAACCTGATTCGCGATTGGCCTTCAGCCGCATGGGTTCGCAAAACCTTTGACGTGGTCGCCGCGCTGGTGATCGTCGGTCTGTGTCTGTGGGCGCTGCCGGCCTTGCTGTCCACCGACAACGCCGAATTTGTCGTGCCCATGCATTGGCGCCTTGTGATTGCGCTTTTACTGGTCGCTTTCATTATTTACTCGGGATTGGGCTTGCTGCGCGATTTCAGGGTCACACCGGCGCCGTTCGTGGAAAACCACGACCCAACCGAAGAATTTGACCTGCCCGACGAGATCATGGCCAAGCGCGACCGTGCGGGGCACACATCGGCAAACCCCAATCCTGCTGCTGGCCCCTAAGCGGTTTTTGCCGGCCCCAACAAAGACATCGAAACCATCCTGGCATGCGTGGCGCATGCCGCTGAAGGGAGCACGACAAAGTGGACATCGCAACGATTTCGCTGATTCTCTTGATAGGCATGCTGATCTTGCTGGCCATTGGCATGCCGCTGGGCTTCGCCTCGGGGTTCCTGGCCGTGGTGGTGATGGTGCTGAAGTTCGAGCCCACATTGCTCACCGATCCATTCGTGCACGGCTTCGATTTTTCAGCGTGGAAGGCTGGCGAGGGACTACTCACGCGAACCTTCGGCGCTGGCCCGCTCAACATCCTGGCACAGCGGCTTTACGGCATCATGACGGACTACGTGCTGGTCTCCGTGCCGCTGTTTATTTTCATGGCCACGCTGCTCGAGCGCTCGGGCATTGCACGCGACATGTACAGCACCCTGAGCCTGTGGATGAACCGCACCCGAGGCGGCATTGCCGTGGTGACGGCGCTGATGGCGGTGGTGATGGCTGCCATGTCGGGCATCATCGGCGGCGAGGTCGTTTTGCTCGGCCTGATTGCCCTGCCGCAGATGTTGCGTCTGGGCTATGACCAAAACCTGGCAGTGGGCACGATTTGCGCATCCGGCTCCCTGGGCACCATGATCCCGCCCTCGATCGTGCTGATCTTTTTCGGCCTGATCACGGAAACCTCCATTCACGCCTTGTTCCAGGCCGCTTTTGTGCCCGGCTTTGTGATGGCCCTTTTCTACATCGCGTACATCCTGATCCGCACCAACCTCAACCCTGCACTTGCACCGCTGCCCGAACCGGGCCCTAACGATCTGAGTTTTGCCGACAAGTGCACATTCGGCGCGCGCCTGGCCGGCATCGTGGCCTTCGCCTTTGCTAGCGCCATCACGCTGCGCGCGATCATTGTCCAGTTGCTGCCGGCCACCAAGATTGAAGAGGGAACCTGGTTTCAGTCGATCAACTGGGTTTACGGCAGTGGCCTGGTTGCGCTGGCCAGCGGCTTTTACTTGTTTCAAGTGATTGGCTGGGCGCAAACCAAGGCGGCCTGGCAATTGGGCAAGGGCCTGTTGCAGCCTTTGCTCATCGTCTTCATCGTGCTCGGCTCAATCTACGGTGGCGTCACCGGCATCACGGAAGCGGCCGCCATCGGCTCCGTTGCGGTGCTCATCCTGATCGCCTTACGCCGCGAGTTTTCTATACAACTGGTCAAAGAAGCGTCGATGCGCACCTTCAAGTCGACAGGCACGATCATCTGGGTGACCTTTGGCGCAACCGCCCTGGCGGGCGCGTACACCATCGCAGGCGGCCCGACATACGTGGCCAACATGATCATCGGCTACGAGTTGCCCACGCTAGGCGTACTTTTGGTGATGATGTTCATCTTCCTGGTTCTGGGCATGTTCATGGACTGGACCGGCATCGTGCTGCTGGTCATGCCGGTGTTCATGCCGATCGTGCTGAAACTGCCTGTCAATGAAATTGGCCTTCTGGCGCCGCTGGTCAAAGACCCCAGCTTTGTTGCTGTGTGGTTTGGTGTGCTGTTCTGCGTCAACATGCAGGTCTCGTTTCTGTCGCCGCCGTTTGGCCCCGCAGCGTTTTACCTTAAGAGCGTGGCACCTGCGCACATCAGTCTGCAGTCGATTTTCAAAGGCTTTATGCCTTTTATTGGTATCCAACTGCTGGTGCTGGCCCTGGTCTTGTTCTTCCCGGAACTGACCATGGTTTTCCGTTGAGCATCTACGAAACCGCCAACTCACCTCATGAAAATCACCCGCATCGAAACCCTGCGCACTGACGAATTTTCCAACGTGCTTTGGGTACGCGTGCACACCGATGCCGGCATCGTGGGCCTGGGCGAAACCTTTTACGGCGCAGCATCGGTAGAGGCGCACATCCATGACACGCTTTCGGTGCGGCTGCTGGGTCGCAATCCTTTAAACATCGAGGCGCTTAACCGCGAGATGGTCAATCTGCCGATGGCGCAGTCCTCGACAGGCGCAGAGTACCGGGCCTGCTCGGCGATCGACATCGCGTTGTGGGACATCTTTGGTAAGGTCTGCGGCCAGCCGGTACACCAAATGCTCGGTGGCTTGTGTCGCGACAAGCTGCGCGTCTACAACACCTGCGCTGGCTACAAGTACGTGCGCTCCCACAACATCAAGCCGGTCTCGAACTGGAATGCGGGTGTGACCGAAGGCCCGTATGAAGACCTTGATGCCTTCATGCACCGTGCCGACGCCCTGGCTGAGAGCCTTCTCGAGCAGGGCATCGGTGCCATGAAGATCTGGCCCTTCGATCCTGCTGCCATCGAAAACCAGGGCTTGTTCATCAGCGCATCACAAATGAAGCAGGCTATTGAGCCCTTCGAAAAAATTCGCAAGGCGGTGGGTGACCAGATGGACATCATGGTGGAGTTTCACTCGCTGTGGAATCTGCCCACGGCGAAAGAGATTGCCAAGGCGCTAGAGCCGTACAAGCCTCGCTGGTACGAGGATCCAATCCGAATGAATTCGCCCCAGGCCCTGGCTGAATACGCTCGCAGCACCGACGTTTGGGTCTGCGCCAGCGAGACCCTGGGCTCACGCTGGGCTTACAAAGACTACCTCGACCGCGACGCCGCCCACGTGGTGATGTCCGACCTGTGCTGGACCGGTGGCCTCACCGAGGGCCGAAAGATCGCGGCCATGGCTGAAACCTACCACCGTCCGTTTGCGCCGCACGACTGCATAGGGCCAGTCGGCTTTGTTGCAGCGGTTCACATGTCCTTTTCCCAGCCCAATACCCTGATCCAGGAATCAGTGCGCGCTTTTTACCGTGGCTGGTACCAGGAACTGGTGACGCAGATGCCGCGCATCGAAGGCGGCCATGTCTACCCCATGGAAGGTCCCGGCCTTGGCGTCGAGTTGCAAGAATCGCTTTTCAAGCGCGCCGATCTGCACACCCGCAACAGCCAGCTTTGAAATTGATTCGCCAGCCAGCAGGTCTGCAGGCGGGCAGGCTCGCCTCATTGACGTCAAACACACCATGTCCAAGCCACTGCACATCGTTTTTCATGGCACCAATGCGGCCAATTTCCGCGCCGGTTTTGAGGCGCTCATCGATCCAATGCACTCGCTCAGCGACGTCAGTGACGGCCTTGATGGCCCTGGCGAGCGCGAACGCTTCCAACAAGCTGATGTACTGGTGGGTGTGGCGCTCAAGCCCAACATGCCCCGGCCGCTGGCCGTGCGCCTGTACCAGGCACCAGCAGCCGGCACCGATGCCATCGACCTGAGCTGCCTGCCGGCGCAGGCGGCACTGTGCAACTGCTTCGGACATGAAAACGCCATTGCGGAGTATGTGTTTGCCGCGCTTTTGCAACGCCATGTGCCCCTGGCCCAGGCTGACCAGGACTTGCGCGCGCAACGCTGGACCTACTGGGCAGGCCAGCCCGATGCGCTGCGCACCGAGTTAAGCCAGCAAACGCTGGGCTTGGTGGGCTTTGGTCATATTGCTAAAACCCTGGCCGATCGCGCGAAAGCATTCGGTATGCGGGTGCTGGTGGCCAACCGCAGCGCGGTACAACACCCCTTAGTCGATCAGTCTTTCAGCCTGGACCAGTTGCCGCAAATGGCCCGTGCGGTGGACACCCTGGTCGTCACCCTGCCTCTGACTGAACAAACAAACGCTCTGGTCGATGCGCGAACGTTTGAGGCCATGCGGCCAGGGGCCCTGATTGTCAATGTCGGGCGTGGCCCGGTTGTCGACGAGCAGGCGCTTTTTGAGGCACTGGCCAGCAAAAAGATTGGCGGCGCAGTCATTGACACCTGGTACCAATACCCCTCGCCGAGCCATGCGGTTGGCGCACCATCGCGCCTGGACTTTGCCAGCCTACCCAATGTGCTGATGACGCCACACATGTCGGGCTGGACGCAGGGCACAGTACGTCGTCGCCAGCAAACCATGGCTAACAACATCGCCCGCTTGCACAAGGGGCAGCGTCTGATCAACGTGGTGCGGGCGGCTTCCAGCTAAAGCCCCAAGACCGCGACAAGCCCTGACATCGTTTGCGGTTGCCGCACCGGGGCCAACGTCGACGTTTGCGCTGTTCTTAGAATGGACTGATGGCCTTGTTCCTATTTCAAACCCCTCGCGCCCTTGCCCAGCTGAGCACAAGCCTGCTGGCGCTCACGGTCTTCATCACAGGGCTCATGCCATCGGTTTGGGCCAACCCTGTTGCACCGCCTGTGCAACAGAGCACGCGCGTCGGGCAGGGCGAGTTCACCTATTTCGGCTTCAAGGTGTACCAGGCCACGCTTCATGCGCCAGCCGCCTTCGTTCCTTCGCAGTGGGACCAGCATGCGCTGACACTGACGCTGACCTACCACCGATCGCTCAAGGGCAAAGCCATTGCAGATCGTTCGCTCGAGGAGATGCGCCGCTCCAAGCCGATTGAGGTGGTGCATGAGATCGCCTGGCTCAAAGACATGCGCGAATGCTTTCCCGATGTCCAGGAAGGCGACCGATTGCAAGGCGTATACCAGCCGGGCGCTGGCATCCGTTTTGACTACAACAGCCAGCCGCGCTGCCACATCAAAGACGCGGATTTTGCACGGCAGTTTTTGGGCATCTGGCTGCATGCCAGCACATCCGCACCCGATTTGCGCGCCCAGCTGCTTGGCCTGAGCCGCGCCGACGGCGGCCAATGACTGACGCGCAGACGGGCGGGTTTTCCGCGCGCGACGGCTGGCACTATGGCCTGATGGGCCTGCCACTGGCTTTTGTGGCCTTGCCGCTCTACGTGCACCTGCCCCATTTGTACGGGCAGACCTTCGGCCTGTCCTTAAGTCTGCTCGGTGCCATCTTGCTCACGGTGCGCCTGTTTGACGCCCTTGTCGACCCTTGGCTTGGCCGCTGGTGCGACGCCTTGTTGCGCCAGGGAACACAAAGCCTGATGCAGGTCTGCGCTGGCGCTTGCGTGTTGCTCGCCCTGGGCATGTGGGGCCTGCTCATGCCACCGCTGTGGGCACGTGCGCAGCTGGGTCTGTGGCTGGCTGGTGGCCTTCTCACGGTTTACCTGGCATTCAGCTGCCTGACGATTGCGCACCAAAGCTGGGGCGCGCGCCTGGGAGGCTCAAACCTGGTGCGCGCGCGCATCGTGTCCTGGCGCGAAGGTCTGGGCTTGGTTGGCGTCGTGGCCGCCTCGGTGCTGCCCACCCTGGTGGCCTGGCCTGTATGGGCTGGCATCCTGGCTGCAACACTGGCGCTGGCCTGGTGGCAGTGGCAAAAAGCACCCAAGCCATTGAGCGCGCCCAACCCGGCCGACGATGGCGGCTCGATCTGGCGGCCCTGGCAGCACAGCGCGTTCAGGCGCCTGATCACGGTGTTTGTAGTCAATGGCTCGGCCAGCGCAGTGCCCGCAACCCTGGTGCTTTTTTTCATTCAGGACGGGCTGGGTGGCAAGGCATTTGAAGGCGGCTTTCTGGCGATCTATTTTGTTTGTGCGGCCGCGTCCCTGGCGCTTTGGCTTCGGCTGGTCAAGGCATGGGGCCTGGTATGGGCCTGGGGCCTGGGCATGGTTTTGTCGGTTCTGGTGTTCGCCTGGGTGATGACACTTGGCCAAGGTGACCTGTGGGCCTACGCGGTGATCTGCGCCCTGTCTGGGGCGGCGCTCGGTGCCGACCTGGCGATTCCGGCAGCTTTGCTGGCAATCGTCTTGGCCAAGCATGGCGACGAGTCAGGCCATGCCGGCGCTTATTTTGGCTGGTGGCATGTGGCCACCAAATTCAATCTGGCACTGGCTGCAGGCATCAGTCTGCCCTTGCTGGCTTGGCTGGGCTACACGCCGGGCAACACGTCGGCCTCAGCGCTGCAGGCCCTGAGCTGGGTCTACGCGGCGCTGCCCTGCGCACTGAAGTCCTTGGCCGCGCTGCTGCTATGGCATCTGGCGCGCACCCATGTCGATACGCTGAAGTGACCATCGCTCACCAACGTTTTCAAAGGAGACATCCATGTTTTTTCTGACACGCTGTTTTCGTTTCGCCGCGCTGGTGGGCATCACGCTGGCCTTTGCCGGCTGCGCCAGCCAGCGCATCGAAAACTACCAAGGCCAAAGTCCACCGCTTGATTTGCGCAGCTATTTCAATGGGCGTGTCATGGCCTACGGCATGTTTCAGGACCGTAGCGGCCAGGTGGTCAAACGCTTCACGGTGCAAATGGACTGCAGCTGGCAGGGCGACGAAGGCACCCTCGACGAGCATTTCACCTACGCCGACGGCAGCACGCAGCGTCGGGTCTGGCGCCTGACCCGGGGTGCGGATGGGCGCTACAGTGGTCGCGCCGACGACGTGGTCGGGCAGGCCAGCGGCGCCGTCCAGGGCAATGCCTTCCAATGGGCTTACACCTTACGGTTGCCCGTTGACGGGTCGCAGTACGAGGTGCAGTTTGACGACTGGATGTACCTGATTGACAACAAGGTCATGCTCAATCGTGCCACCATGAGCAAGTTTGGCATTCGCCTGGGCGAGGTGACGCTGTCATTTGTGAAGCCCTGAGGGCGTAGCGCCAGCACCCCGCGCAAAGCCCGATTAAAGCCCCACAACGCTAACCAGCCAGCAAAGGTCGCCATGTCCGAGCCATCGACGCCTTCCCCATTTGAGAGCGCCCAGTTCCTTCAGCAGCATGTGCAGCGAACGCTGGACTTCTACGCGCCAAACGCTTTTGATTCAGACGGCGGTTTTTTTCACTATTTCTCGGACGACGGCTCGGTGTACAGGCGGGATCATCGCCACCTGGTCAGTGCCACGCGCTTTGTCTTTAACTGGTCAATGGCCTACAGGCACACGCACCAGGAACGCTACTTGCAATGGGCTGGGCACGCACTAGCGCATCTGCAAGCCTTTGAACTTCCCAGCGGTCTGCATGCCTGGACGCTGAACGAAGGACGTGTGCAAGACGCCACGGTCATGGCTTATGGCCAGGCTTTTGTCCTGCTCGCACGCAGCCATGCCCAGCGCGTGGGCTTGTGCAGCGCGCAGGACGTGGCTCGCACTTTTGACCTGATGAACGAAGCGTTCTACAGCGCGGCTGATCAGGCTTACGCAGATGAGATCACACCCGATGGGGCACTGATCGACTACCGCGGCCAGAACGCCAACATGCACATGTGCGAGGCTTGTCTGGCGGCCTTCGAGTCCACCGGTGCGCAGCGTTATCTGGACCGCGCTGAAGCGCTGATTGAACGCTTTGCGTTTGCGCTGGCAGACCAGGCCGGCGGCCTGGTCTGGGAACACTACCGCAAAAACTGGTCGATCGACTGGGACTACAACAAGAACAACCCTGGCAACATCTTCAAGCCCTGGGGCTTTCAAACCGGACACCAGACTGAATGGGCCAAGCTGATCCTCACAGCGCACGCATACCGGCCACAACAACGCTATCTTGAACGCGCCCAAGCTCTGCACCAGGCCGCCTACCAACATGGCTGGGACAGCGAGCACGGCGGTCTGATCTATGGCTTTGATACCGAGCACCAGCCCTGCGACCGCGACAAGTATTTCTGGGTGCAGGCCGAGTCCTTTGCCAGCGCCTGGCGGCTGTGGCGGGCAACGTCAGACCCGGCGTTCAGGCAGCAGTATCTGGCGATTTGGCAATGGAGCTGGCAGCACCTGGTTGACCACCAATACGGCGCCTGGTTTCGCATCGTCGGCCCCGACGGGCGCAAACGCGAAACCACCAAGTCGCCCGCTGGCAAGACCGACTACCACACCATGGGCGCGTGCTGGGACGTCTTAAGTCAGGGCGGCTTGCGCGACTAAAGGCCAGGGCGCCTGGCGCCTTGGCAGCGCTTACTGGTTCTGCGAGCCGCGGTGTGCCCAGGCTGTGGTGTGTTTTTCGATGTAGCTGAACAACTCGTACATCACCATGGCCATAACGCCCACCACCACCAGACCAGAGAAAGCCAGGCCCATCTGCATGGCCGAGCCCGCCGAGATCAGCAAGTAGCCAATGCCCTCATTGGAGGCGGTCATCTCCGAGACCGTGGTGCCCACAAACGCCAGCGTAATCGCCACCTTGAGCGAGCCATAAAAATACGGCATCGAGCGCGGCAAACCGACCTTGACCAACACGTCCCAGCGCTTGGCACCAAGCACCCGCAGCACATCCTCAAGTTCGGGCTCGAGCGTGGCCAGACCGGTTGCAATATTGACCATGATCGGGAAAAAGCTGATCAAAAAAGCCGTCAGCACCGCCGGGCCAATGCCAATGCCGAACCAGACCACCAGAATCGGCACAAATGCAGCTTTCGGCAAAGCATTGAATGCGGTCATCAGCGGGTACACGGCGGCATAGGCCAGGCGCGAGCTGCCAATCACAAAGCCGAGCAAGACGCCCACCACAATTGCAATGCCGAAACCGGCCATCGTGACCCAGAAGGTGCGCCAGGCGTGAGCGCCAATGACTGGCGCAAATTCAATGGTTTGCTGCGCAATGCGCGAAGGGCTCGGAAAAATGAATTCCGACACATCAAAGAGACGGCACAGGCCCTCCCACAGCACGAGCGTGAGAACCAGCAGGCCTAGCGGCGCCCATCTTTCCTGGTTTTTGCTGATCATGGTCTGTTAAGCCTTAACGCCGGCATCGGACTGGCGCATCGCGCCGATATGTCCGCGCAATTCATGAACAATGTCGGTAAACGCCGGGGTGTAGGTGATCTCCAGGTCGCGTGGCCGTGGCAGGTCGATCTCGCGGCGAACCACAAAGCGGCCAGGGCTTTTACTCATCACATAAACCGTGTCCGCCAGAAACACCGACTCGCGCAAGTCGTGCGTGACCAAAATCACATTGAAGCGTTGCGCCTGCCAAAGGTCGCGCAGAATGCACCACAGTTCTTCACGCGTGAAGGCATCAAGCGCACCAAATGGCTCGTCGAGCAGCAGCATCTTGGGCTCGTGGATCAGTGCCCTGCAAATGCTGGCGCGCTGCTGCATGCCGCCCGAAAGCTGCCAGGGGTATTTGTCTTCGTAGCCGCCCAGGCCCACGGTCTGCAAGAGCTTGCGTGCCCGCTCGGCGTATTCGCTTTTCTTCTGCTTGAAGTTGGAGCGATACGGCTCGACGATCTCCAGCGGCAGCAGAACGTTGTCTAGCGTGGTACGCCAAGGCAGCAGGCTGGAAGCCTGAAACGCCATGCCACTGATCTTGAGCGGACCGGTCACCCGCTCGCCACCGACACGGATTTCACCGCGGCTGGGCATCTTCAAGCCGGTGGTCAGCTTCATGAAGGTCGACTTGCCACAACCCGATGGCCCCACGATGGCAATGAACTCGCCGTGGCCAACCTGCAGGTTGATGTCTTCCACCGCAAAGTGATTTTGCGCCAGTAGCTCCTGGTTGTAGGCTAGCCAGACGTCTTTGAATTCAACAAATGCCTGTGCGCTCATCAAACCCCCGCTATGCGGCCGCATCGGGCCTTGTCCGGTCACGCCAGACGTAAAAAAGGGCCGCCTGGCCGGCGGCCCCTTGCCCGAATCACTTCTTGGGCAGGATGTTCAAGTCTTTGTCGCTGGGCAGGAAGGAGCCATTCCAGATGTCTTCCGACTTGACGCGGGTCTTGGTATTAAAGGCATCTGAGACCTGCGATGCCATCAGGCTCAGGCGCGGGCCTTCCACCTTGCCAAAGCCTTCGACGCGGGCCGATGGGCTGTTGATCACGGTGTCAATGGCCAGCTTCAGGCGACGCGTCTCCAGCGCGACGTTGATGATGCCATCACGGGCTTTAACCACTTCGATGGCTTTGGCTGGGTCAGCAATCACGTCCTTGGCGCCTTTGGTGAAAGCGGCCAGGAAGGAGCGCACGGCCTGTGGGTTTTCCCTGATCAGCTTGGGGCTGGCAATAACGGCATTACCGTACAGCTTGACGCCATGGTCCGGGTATTGCATCACCACCACGTCGGCGGCCTTAACGCCGCGTGCCTCAATGTTCAACAGGGAGGTGAAGGTAAAGCCCGTGATCGCATCCACATCGCCGCGCACCAGCATGGTCTCGCGCAGTGGCGGGTCCATGGCGGTCCAGTTCACAGCGCCAATGTCATTGGCTTTCTGAAAGATCGGGAAAGCGCGGCGGCCAGCATCAAACACCGGTGCGCCCAGCTTCTTACCAGCCAGGTCGGCCGGGGTCTTGATGCCCGACTTTTTCAGAGCCATGACCGAAGCAGGCGTGTTGTTGTAGACCATCATCACGGCCACGGGTTTGTTGGGCGCGTCCGGGTTGTTGGCATGAAACTCCATGAGCGCGGCCAGGTCGGCAAAGCCCATGTCGTAGGTGCCTGAGGCCACCCGGGTCACAGCCGCCCCGGAGCCATTGCCAGCGTCAACAGTGACATCAAGCTTGGCGTCCTTGAAATAGCCCTTGGCCACGGGCAGCAAAAACAGTGACGACGGGCCCTCAAAACGCCAATCGAGCTGGAATTTGATCGGGGTATTCTGGGCGTAGGCAGAACCAACCGTAACGGTCAGCGCGGTGGCGCTCAGCAGCTTGACGAATTGACGCTTAAACATCTTGACAACTCCTCTTATGAAATGGGTTAGCCCTTGGGCGCACTGGCCTGAGGCGCGGGAAGGCACATTATGAACGAAACGGCCCGCCCAGCGGGAAACCGCCCGGCGGCCTAGCAACGCTGCGGCCCCATCAAAGACGCCATCAGGAAGACTGCCCCTAAAAACCTCGCAAGTCCTCTGGGGACAAAAAAGGCGCGCCCTAAATCGAGCCCGCCTCAACCATGTAGTTGTTGGCGGTACACATCATGGCGTCGTCTGACGCCAAGAACAGCACCATGCGCGCCACGAACACCGGCTCAATCAGGTCCGGCAGGCACTGTCGTTCCTGATGCGCCTTCAAGGCCTCCGGCGTCACCCAAAGCTCCTTCTGGCGCTCGGTCATGACCCAGCCAGGCACTACTGTGTTGACCCTGATGCGGTGCGGGCCAAAGTCACGCGCCAGCGTGCGCGTCAAGCCGTGCACCGCAGCCTTAGCGGTGGTGTAGGCCGCAAAACCGCCGCTGGCCTGGTGCCAGCTGTTCGAGCCCATATTGATGATGGAGCCGCCACCGGCTTCGATCATGTCCGGGGCCACCGCCTGCGCCGCAAAAAACATGTGACGTAAATTGGTGTGCATGCGTTCGTCCCAATAAGCTGGCGTGATGTCGCGCCAGTCATGACGGTCGTCGCGAGCGGCGTTGTTGACCAGCACCTGAATCGGGCCCAGCCGCTGTCGCAACTGGCTCACCGCGTCGCGCAACTGCTCGATGTCGCACAAATCAGCCGCCTGCATGACCGCGCCGGGCGCGCGCGCCACCAAAGCCTGGCCAGCGCCCGCGTCGCGATCGATAAAGCCCACACGCGCACCCTGTGCGGCAAAGGCCTCCACCATCGCAGCGCCAATGCCACTGGCCCCTCCCGTGACCAGCACGGCACGATCACGCAAGCTGGGGTAGGTTGCAAAATTGAAAGCCATGATTTCAACCCTCTCATTTTTCAGCCCAAAACACCGGGCCGACTGCCATGCTAGCGGCTCACGGGATCACAGGCTCAAGGCGCCGCAAGCGCGAGCTGGGCGCAGACCTGCTTGGTAAACGCCTGTGTTGATGCCGAGCCGCCCAAATCCGGCGTTCGAAAAGCCGGGTCAGACATGCTGGCTTCGAGCGCCATATGCACCGCGCCTGCCGCCTGCGCAAAGAGCGGGCCCGCACCATTGGTGGCCAGCCAGTCCAGCAACATGGCCGCCGAGCCAATCAAGGAAGCGGGATTGGCAAGCCCCTTGCCGGCAATGTCGGGCGCCGAGCCATGCTGGGCCTGCGCCATCGCGTGCTGATCACCGGCATTCAAGGAAGCCGCCAGACCCAGGCTGCCAGAGAGCTCGGCCGCTTCGTCAGACAAGATGTCGCCAAACATATTGGTGGTGCAAATCACATCAAAGCGGCCTGGGTCTCGAATCAGCAGCGCCGCCATCGCATCGACGATAAATTCCTGGCAGGCCACCTCCGGATAGCGTTGCGCCACCGCCCGGGTGCACTCGAGAAACAAGCCGTCTGACACCCGAAGCACATTCGCCTTGTGAACCACGGCCACCTGTCGGCGGCGCTTCATGGCCAGCGCAAAAGCCGATTCGGCGATGCGCATGCTGGCTTGACGCGTGATCTTTCGCACTGCTAGCGCTACGTCCGCCGTCGGCATAAATTCGCCGCTGCCGTCAAACATATTGCGATCAGCATAAAAACCTTCGGTGTTTTCGCGCACCACCACCAGGTCCATGTGCTTGCCGGCATGGGCACTAAAACCCTTGGGCGTTCGCGCCGGCCGGATGTTGGCGTAGAGATCAAGGTGTTTGCGCAGCAACCCCGAGGGATTGACGCCGCCTTCTTTGGTCGGCGGATACGCGTTGTGCGAGACCGGCCCCAGAATCACCCCGTCAGCCGCGCGGGCCTGGGCCAGCACCGCATCGGGCAGGGTGGTGCCGCTGGCCGCAAGCGCCTTCAAGCCAATGTCGGCGTGCTCAAAGGTCAGGCCCAGCCCAAACGACTGGTCAAGCGCCTGCAAGACCTGCACCGTGGCCTGGCTGATCTCCGGGCCGATGCCGTCGCCGGCCAGCACCAGCAGACGCGCGCTCACCGAGCGCTCCTTGCGGCGCGCTCCCCCATGAGGCGCCGTAAAGGATCAGCTTCGCTTAGCAAGCGCACAAAAAAACGGCAGCCCCCAAGCGGCGGCCAAATGCGAGCGGCCAAGCCAGCACGCTCAATTGACTTTGCCGATTTTCTTGACGACCCCCGCCATCTTGGCCGCATCGGTCTTCACGTAGGCGGCAAACTCGGGCGCATCCATGAACAGCACAGGGCTGCCGGCCTTGTTGATCACCTCATTGACCCTGGCATCCCTGGCTGCTGCTGCGGCGGCTTCCCGCAAGCGCTGGGCAACCGGCTCGGGTGTGCCCGCCGGAATGAACAGGCCTGACCACTGGGCATAGTCGACGTCGATGCCACTGTCCTTGATGCTCGGCACATCGGGCATTGAAGACAGCTTGCTGCTGCCCCAATGCGCCAGCACGCGCAATTTCCCGGCCTTGACATGCTGCAAGACTGTTGCTGGCCCAGAGGACACGGCGTCAATCTGGCCGCCCAAGAGCGCCACCACAGCAGGGCCAGCACCGGTGTAAGGTACGTGCGTCATCGACACATTGGCGGTCTGCAACAACAAGGCCATGGGCAAATGCATGGTGCCGTAGTAACCCGACGATCCATAGTTGATCGCACCGGGGCGCTTCTTGGCGTCATCGAGAAAGTCTTTGAGCGACTTCCAAGGCGCGTCTGCCCGAACCGCCAGCACAGTGGGGTCGGCGGTGTAGCGCGCGATGGGGCGCAAATCAGACAGCGCGTACATCTGCGAACGCCCCATCAAGGCGTCAGCCTCCGGGATCGTGGTGAACGAACTCAGTGCCAGCACCACGGTGTAGCCGTCTGGCTTGGCCTTGGCAGCAGCAGCCATGCCCACGCCGCCACCGGCGCCACCCTTGTTTTCCACCACCACGGGCTGGCCCAGGGCTTGCGACATGGCCTGCGCCACAGGGCGGCCAACCAAGTCGGCCAGGCCACCAGGGGGAAAGGGCACGATCATCGTGATCGCCCGGGTGGGAAAGGCATCCTGCGCGGCGCACAGGCCACTGGCAGAAAGCAGCAATGCCAAAAACCACAAACGTCCTGTTTTCATCTTCGGTTTCCTCGTTTTAAGAACCACAAAATCATGACGCCCTAGCCCTCATACACCGGCTCGGGCATGGTGTAAAAGCTGTGCAGCAGGTGGTAAACCATCATATAGTTTTTCTGCTGAAAACTGGCGTGGGAAATGCCTCGCATGACGCTGAACTGCTTGTTGGTGTGGGGCAGCAACTTGAAGAAGTCAATCAAATCGTCCATGCCGGCAATGCCGTCGTACTCGCCGCGCAAGATGATGCAGGGCACCGGAATCTTCAGAGGATCCACCAGTGGCAACTTCGAGCACATGTCGACATAGGTGCCGGTGGGCATGGAGTCATCGAGCGTCAGAATCGCATCGGCAAAGGCCTCAACGGTGACTTTGTCTGCGCAGTCTGCATGGTCGCGCTCAAAAATGCTGTGCACAAAAGCGCGGTCGATCGGGCGGCGGTTTTTCGCCAGAAACTCAGGCAACTTCTTCTTGCGTTGCGCCAAGGTGTGGCTGCCTTCACCGGTCCATACAAAAGCGTCGAGCGCCAGCTTGGCAACACGCTCGGGATGACGCTGTGCAAATAAAGCCGCTTTCAGCGCGCCTGAGGAAATGCCATAAAAGTGCATCGCCTGGATGCCGGCTTTTTCCATGATGTAGGCACTTCCTGCGGCGATGTCATCAGCGCCGTTGCTGATGTCGAAGTTGATGTCACGGTGCTTGTCCGAACGGCCGTAGCCTTCGTTGTCCATGGTCCAGGTGTTATAGCCTTGTGCGGTAAACCAGTCCATCGCCGACGAAAAGGGACGGCCAGGCACCGACAGGTCAAACGTCGGCTGGGACGCCATTGATGAGCCATGAATGAAAAAAATCGTGCCTTTAAGGGGCACCGCCGGGTTGGCTTTTTTCTCCCACAGAAAAAGATTGATATCGCCTTTTTTTATCCAGTGCTCAACGCCACCAGACCAGCTCACCTTGCTCATGTCAACTCCAAAAGTTCAAAACCAAGCCATCACTCGACGCGCGGCACGCCCCCGACGTCCAGTCCAAACCATCAGACAAACCGGTTCTCAATCACGCCGATGCCGTCGATCTCTACACGCACCACATCGCCTGCCTTCAGGTACTGCGGCGGATTCATCCCCATGCCGACGCCAGCGGGTGAGCCGGTGGCGATGATGTCGCCGGGATAGAGCGTGATGCCACGCGAGCAGGTCTCGATCAGCGTGGGAATGTCAAAAATAAAGTCTTCGGTGCGGGCGTCCTGACGCAGCTCCTGATTCACCCAGCCACGTACCCGGGTGTGGTTGCCGTCCAATTCGTCGGCCGTCACAAGCCAAGGGCCCATGGGGCAGAAGGTGTCAAAGGACTTGCCCAGGTCCCACTGCTGGTGGCGCATCTGCACATCGCGCGCGGTCACATCATTGATGATGGTGTAGCCAAACACATGCTTCATCGCGTCTTCGCGCTTGATGTTGCGTCCACCCGTGCCGATCACGACCGCCAGCTCGGACTCGTAGTCGATTTGCTCAGAAATACCAACAGGCAGCTCGACATCAGCCGCCGGGCCCACCACACACTCGGGCACCTTGTTAAAAACAATCGGCCAAGCGGCCACATCCTTGCTGTTGTCTTTAAAAACGCTGGTGAGCAACTCTTTGGCATGCGCGTGGTAGTTACGCCCGACGCAAAAAATATTTCGCCTAGGCAGCGGGATCGGCGCTTCCAGGCTGATCGCAGACAGGGCGATGGGCGCCAGTCGCTTCAGCGTATCGAGGTCGGCGCGCTCAATGAGGCTCAAAGCGCCACGTGCTGCGCGTTCTTCGGGAAGATTCAGTGGCGTGACCGACTGCCCTTGAGGGTCAACCAGGCCGACATGGCGTTGACCCTTGTATTGAAAAGTTGCTATGCGCAAAACCGTCTCCTGGACATGCTGAACATGACGACAGGCACCCGCCCGGGCACCCTATCCATAAAAACACCCTGCCTGTTTACCAACAGAACAGGGTGTGCATCATCAAAATTATTGAAAGATCGTGTTGAACTGCTTCTTGATAGCGCCACTCTGCTTTTCAAGATCTTTGTAGTCCACATTGATCACCTTGAGATCGTTGTAAGCCGGGCTGCCTTTGGGAGCCTTGATGTCTGAGCGCGCAGCGTAGCCACCCGAATTCGGGAAGATCTCCTGGACTTCCTTGCTCAAATTAAAAGCTGCAAACAGTTTGGCTGCGTTCGGGTTGGGTGAACCCTTGACGACTGCGGTCGGGGAAGGGATCACAAACACACCATCGCTGGGGTAAAGGGTGTCGATGTCGTGGCCGGCCTTGCGGTCGTCTGCTGCGTAGGAGTCCAGTGCGCCAACAGCGATCAAGCGCTCGCCTTTTTTGATCATGTCAGAGACCTGCTGGTTGCCCTGCACAATCATCACATCGTTTTTGCGCAGGCCTTCATAAAACCCCCAGCCACGCTCTTTGGCAAACGTGCCGACAACGGTCACTTGCAAGGACGTGAACGAGGGGTCGGTCATGACCATCTTGCCCTTGTATTTGGCATCGAGCAGGTCCGCCCATTTTTTCGGACGATCCGCCTCGGGCACCTTGTCGCCACGCAGATAAATCGTCATCACGTTCAGGCGCTGCGCCACCCACAGACCGCCAGCGTCCTTGGCTACCCCAGAGATCATGTCAAAGCCCTCGGGCTTGAAAGGGACAAACATGCCTTTGTCGGCCATGATCGCGGCAGCAGCAGGGTCGGAGTGGGTCAGCACGTCGGCTGCCATCTTGCCGGCTTGCGCCTCCTGATTGAAGCGCCGCAAGATGGCCGAGCCACCGGATCGAAACAACTCAACTTTGATGCCGGTCTTTGATTCGAACAAATTGGCAATTTGCTGCGCCTGTTTGATCGGCGTTGAGGTGTACCAAACCACCTTGCCTTCTTTTTTGGCGGCAGCCAGGTCCGTGGCATCGGCCGCCAAGGCCGCCGTGGACATTAGGGCACCGCCCGACAAGGCGATCAAGGCCGTCTTCAGCCAGCCGCGAACGCCCCGCATCTGGCCTGTCGCGCCAGGGGCTTGAATTCTTTTATCCATTTCGTCTCCTTTTAAAAAAATAGAAAAAACGCAAGTGCAAAACCGTATCGCCGCGACCTCAGGCTTTCAGGAAGACAGAGGCCGATGCCAGGTTCAGCTGTAGACCCACCGCGTCACCCACATTGAACTTGGTCAGCGGATGCGACTGAACCCGAACCTCCGGGCCAAAAGAGAGCTTGACCGTCAGCTCCATCAGATTACCCAAAAACGTCTGTGCTGTCACCACGCCTTTGAGGCCGAGCGCATCGACCGCCTGCGCGCTCAAGGTGATGTTCTCGGGGCGCACCACCAGCTCCGCGCCCTGTGGCGCCGTCAGGCCAGGTGGCGCAACCACGTCAAAGCGTGTGCCATCTGGCAGCTGCAGGCGCGCAAGCCCATTGCCCTCGGGCTCGATCTGCCCCTGAAAGCTGTTCATCAAGCCCATGAAATCGGCCACCAGCCGATTCGCTGGTCGCTCGTACACCTCAAAAGGCGTTCCGACCTGCTGAACCTCGCCACGATGCATGACCACGATCTGGTCTGACAGGGCCAATGCTTCGGCTTGGTCATGCGTGACATAGACAAAGGTGATACCGGTGCGTCGCTGCAAATCTTTGAGCTCGGAGCGCATGTGCTCGCGCAGCTTGGCGTCCAAATTGCTCAAAGGCTCGTCGAGCAACAGGATTTCAGGCTCGACAACCAGGCTACGCGCCAGGGCCACGCGCTGCTGCTGCCCACCGCTGAGCTCGTTGGGAAAGCGGTTTTCGTAGCCCGATAGCCCAACTTGCTCGAGCGACTGCGCAACTTTTTTCTGCACATTGGCATCGCGGCGCAGCTTTAGCCCGAAAGCCACGTTTTCAAACACCGTCTTGTGAGGCCAGATCGCGTAGTTCTGAAACACCATGCCCATGCCGCGCTGCTCGGGCGGCACCACCGCAGCCGGCGAGGAGACCTGCCGCTCGCCCACACGAATCTCGCCGCTGTCAGGCGTGATGTAGCCGGCAATCAGGCGCAAAGTAGTGGTCTTGCCGCAGCCGCTTGGACCCAACAACGTCAAAAAGGTTCCATCGGGCACAGCAATATTGACGTCCCTGACGGCAGGCGCGTCGGCCACGCCGCCGTAGGTTTTGCTCAAGTTTCGGATCGTGATGGATGCCATGCTGCTGCTCTCGGTCAAAGTCTGCCAATGGCGCCACCGCCAAGCTTGTAGGCCAGCCACATGGCCAGGCCGATGATGAACATATTGATCATGGCCAACGCCGCCACAGGCTCGGTGTAGCCGGTTTCATACAGGTTGTAAACCGCCACCGCCAGGGTCATGGTCTTGGAGCTGAACAAAAGAATGGACGCGCTGAGCTCCTGCACCACGGGCACAAATACCAGCAGCCAACCCGCAAACAGGCCGGGGCGAATCAGCGGGAAGGTGATGTGGCGCATGACCTGCGCCCACTTGGCGCCCAGGATCTGGGCGCTTTCTTCCAGCGACGGGTCGACCTGGCGTAGCGCTGCATTGCTGGATCGCACCGCCAGCGGCACATAACGCCCGACATAGGCAAGCAACAAAATCGTCAGCGTGCCGTACAGCGTGATCGGCATTTGCAGCCAGAAGCGGATCAGCGCGACGGCCATCACAATGCCGGGCAAGCCCAGTGGAATCAGCGCAGCATAGTCCAGCGCTTTGCGCCCTGGCAATTTGGTGCGCAGGTCGATCCAACTCACCAGAGCGCCGATGAGGATGGCCAGTGTCGCCGCCACCGTGGCCAGGTACATGCTGTTGACGATGGCGCGCTGGGTGACGTCGTACTCAAAAATAATGAAGTGGTAGTGCTTGAACGTCAGGCCCTTCCAGAAGTCCAGCCCCCAAGACTTGGACAGTGACACGGCGATCAGCGTTCCAAAGGGCGCAACAATGGCAATCAGGAAAATCAGCACGCCAAAGCCCAGCAGAACCCAGCGCCAGAACCCCAGGTCAATCAGCTGCGGCCGCGAGCCCTTGCCGCCCAGCGTGATAAACGATCGCCGCGCCAAATAGCTTCGCTGCAGATAGAGCGCAGTCACCGTGATCAGAATGAACAGCAGCGACAAGGCCGAGGCCAGTCCGTACTCGGGTGGATAGTCAAACAAGGAATAAATCCGGGTCGGCAGGGTGACGATGCGCGCTGGCAAGCCAATGATGGCCTGCGAACCAAACAACGCAATCGCATTCACAAAAGCCAGCAAGGTGCCCGAGAGAACTGCAGGCGCCACCAGCGGCGCAGTGATTGAAAGCGCCGTGCGCCACTTGCCAGCGCCCAGAATCTGCGCTGCCTCTTCGTAGGACGCGTCAACCGACTGCAAGGCGCTGCGCGCCAGCAGAAAGATGAAAGGAAAGGTGTGCATGACGGTGACCAGCACCAGCCCCGACATCGAAAACACATTGAAAGTCAGCGCCGGCATGCCCAACAGATCCCTGAACAGCACGTTCATGATGCCCGCGTTTGGGCTGAACAAATTGACGTAAGCAATCGCCGTCAAAAATGGCGGGGCCAGATAAGACAGCGTGGCCGTCGCTGTGATCAGGCTTTTTCCGGGCATATTGGTGCGTGCCACCGCCCAGGCCAGCGGCAGGCCGATCAGCACGCTGAACAGGCCGGTCCAGGCACCCAGGACCAGCGAGTTGAACAGCGGCATCAGGTAGAGCCGGCTGGAAAACGCCTCTTGAAAATGCGACAGGGTAAGGCCTGTCTCGCCCCAAAATGCCGACACCAGCAAGGAGCCGACAGGCAACACCACCAAAATCGCCAGACAGGACACCGCCAGGACCATGACCACGGTTTCCAGACGGACCACGCCACGCTGCGCCCGACGCTGGATCATGGCCTAGACCCCGCGATACAAAGACCAAGCCCCGGACAAAACGCAGCCCGCCTTGGCCAGCGCGCCGAGGCTTGCATAGCCAAGCACCCACAAGCTTGTCTGAAAAAATCCATTGATTAGCGGCAAACTGCGTTTTTATCGACAAAAACAAATTTTGTCGCTAATATTAACGAGTCGACCACAAAAGTCAACCGGGTTCAACCCTGACAAGCCAAAACTTTTTCAGACCCTCACGCACACCTTTTCGACCTTGTCAAGACCGCCATCATGACTGCAGACGCACCGAGCCCAACCCGCGGCGAAAGCCTCACCGAAAAGGCTTACTTCGCGCTGCGCCACGACATCATTCGTGGTGAACGCGCCCCTGGCGAGCGCCTGCGCATTGAAAAGCTCAAATCGATCTACGGCGTTGGCCCGTCACCGCTGCGTGAAGCCTTGCAAAAGCTCAGCAGCGAGAAACTGGTACTGGCGCAGGAGAACCGCGGCTTTTCAGTTGCACCACTTGATCTTGGCGACTTCGCCGACTTGAACTTTGCCCGGGTTGAAGTTGAAAAGATCGCGCTCGCCCGCTCCATCGCGCTTGGCGACAGCGCCTGGGAAGCCCGCGTGGTGGCCGCTGACTATGTGATGCGCCGAGCCGACACGGCGCTCGAGTCAGGCGCCGATGGTGTCAGCGATGATTGGGAACAAGCCAACGCCGCATTTCATACGGCCCTGGTGTCCGCCTGTGATTCGCGCTGGCTGCTGATGACGCGCAACAACCTGCAAGACCTGTGCGAGCGCTACCGACGGGCCTCAATGCGCTCAGGTCAGGGTCAACGCTTTACCGGTGACGAGCATCGCGAGATCACACAGGCTGTGCTCGATCGCAACAGCACGCGGGCCTGCGAACTGCTGGCCCAACACTTCACGGCAACTTTAAGCACCTTGTCTCGCCAGGCCAGCAAAGCCAGGTCCGCTGACATGGCACTGAGCGCCTGAAGGCCGAGGGCCAGCCCTCTCCACACCAACCGTAACAGGAGCGCCACCGTGAGCAAACCGATACCAACGCGCGAGCTAGGCCAGTCTGGCCTGCATATTCACCCCATTGGTCTGGGACTGATGTCGCTCTCTGGCATCTATGGCGCCTGCGACGACGCCAATGGGGTAAAGGTCATCCATGCCGCGCTGGACCAAGGCGCCAACTTCCTCGATTCATCCGACATGTATGGCTGGGGCCACAACGAAAAGTTGCTAGCGCAGGCACTCAAAGGCCGACGTCATCAGGTGGTTTTGTCAAGCAAGTTTGGGCAGGTCAAAAAGGAAGACGGCACGCAAGGCGTCGACGGACGCCCCGAGTATGTGCGCCAAGCCTGTGAGGCCAGTCTGGCTCGGCTCCAGACCGATGTCATTGACCTGTATTACGTGCACCGCATCGACCCCAAGGTGCCGATTGAAGACACGGTGGGCGCCATGCGCGACCTCATCACGGCGGGAAAAGTGCGCGCGCTCGCCCTGTGCGAAGCGAGTCCGCAAACCATCCGTCGTGCACACGCGGTTCACCCCATTGCGGCGATCCAGACGGAGTATTCGCTGCTGTACCGCGAGCCCGCCGAAGAAACCCTGCGTACCACGCGCGAGCTCGGCATTTCCTTTGTCGCCTACGCGCCATTGGGGCGCAGCCTGCTGACCGGCTCGGTGCACTCGGTGCAGGACGTGGCCGGCGACCGCCGCAAGGACCACCCGCGATTTCATGAAGAAAACCTGGCGAAAAATCTGCTGCTGCTCGGCCCGCTGCAAGACATGGCCCAGCGCAAAGGCTGCACGGCAGGGCAACTGGCCATCGCCTGGGTGCTGGCGCAGGGCGATGACGTGGTGGTGATTCCCGGGACCAAGAGCCTGACACGCGTTGCTGAAAATATGGCTGCCGGGCAGCTTAGCCTGAGCGAGTCCGAGCGCGCGCAACTCGCCCGCGCTTTTGCGCCCGACGTGGCCGCCGGTACGCGCTACCCGGCTGGCGGCATGAAAAACGTCTTCATCTAGCGGCTCGCCGCGCCCTCGATCATGCCAAATGGGGTGCTAGCATTCGCGCCCTGCGCTTGAGGTGAGCCTGCGCCCGTCAAGGTGGCCGCCCCTGTCTCGTTAGCCGCCACAAATCAAGCGGGGTTTGCCAGCAGGTGCCTTGGGCTAGCCAGCTCTTCAACAACACTTTCACTCCTTCAGTATGAGAATCGTCATCGCCGAATTCATGGATGCGCCCGCGGTGGCGCAACTCGCCAGCTCTTTTGATGTGCTCTACGACCCCACCTTGGTCGACGACGCGACACGACTGGCGCAAGAGGCCGCAACAGCTGACGCGCTGATTGTTCGCAACCGCACGCAGGTGCGCGGCGATCTCTTGAACGCTCTGCGCCAGTGCAAGGTGCTGGGGCGACTGGGAGTAGGCCTGGACAACATCGACGTGCCAGGCTGCGAGGCCGCTGGCATTCAGGTCATCCCCGCCACAGGCGCCAATGCCTTGAGCGTGGCGGAGTACGTGATCTGCACCAGCATGATGCTGTTGCGAGGCGCCTATCAATCCACGGCTGAGGTGGCCGCCGGCGCCTGGCCGCGTGCCCGCCTGGGCGAAGGACTTGAAATCGCCGGCAAAACCATGGGCATTATTGGCTTTGGGTCGATCGGTCAAATGGTGGCAGGCATGGCGCAGGGCCTGGGCATGCGGGTTCAGGCCTTCGATGCCTTGCTGGGCGCGGATGCACCGGTCTATGCAACACAGCAAGTCAAGCCTGTTGGGCTCGATGCGCTGATCGCCGAATCCGACGTTGTCAGCCTGCACGTGCCCTTAGTTGACGGCACCCGTGGCCTGTTCAACGCCCAGCGCATTGCCAGCATGAAGCGTGGTTCGGTTCTGATCAACACCTCGCGGGGTCATATCGTGGACCTGATCGCCCTTGCGGCGTCGTTGCACAGTGGTCACTTGCGCGGCGCCGCCATTGATGTCTTCGACGCTGAGCCGCTGCCGGCGAGCGAGGCCTTGGCAAACTGCCCCGGGCTGCTGCTCACGCCGCATATCTCTGGTGTAACGACCGAATCCAATGAGCGCGTCTCGGGACTGATCGCCGAGCGCGTGGCTGCAGCCTTACGTTCTTAAGGCGGGCGTTGGTGCTTTAGGCGGTTAAGCCCACTCGGTCGACCGCCTTTGCACCAGCAAAGGCCGTATCTCACGTCGCCGGACCGATGCGCTGGCAATCGTGTCCGCTTGCTGAACTGTGTCTAACAGCAACTCAGCACACGCGCTTCCAATGCCATAACGGTCAATGCGAATCGTGCTAAGCCCGGCGCCAAGTTGCTGGGCAATCGGAAAGTCTCCGAAGCCGAGCAGGGCCACCTCGTCTGGAACGCGTATGCCCTGATCAATGGCCTGCAGGTAAGCCCCCGCCGCAAGATGGTCATTGGCAAACGCCAGGGCGTCTCCAAGCCCCTGGCGCCTCAACGCCTGCATCGCGATGCGGCCCGCCTGCATGGGTTCGCCCGCCTGCGCCTGGTGCAGGCTTGCCTTTGCGCCTAAGGCCCGGGCCCTTGCCAAAAAAGCCTGGCCGCGCTCATGGGCACGAAAGTCTTCGGGCACCCCGCTGTCGACATAAACCAGGTGCTTGCGGCCTTGGGCGATCAAATGCTCGGCCATGAGTGTGCCAACTGCGGCGTGGCTAAAGCCAATCTGACTGAAGCGACGGTCTTTGGTATCGAGGTCCCATATTTGAAGCACCGGGATACCACTTTTTTGCGCTCGCCCCAGCAGAGTCATCGCCGCCTTGCTGTGGCGCCGGCCGGTAACCACCAACGCAGCCGGCGACCAACCCAGGACAGCACGAATTTGCTCCTCTTCCCTGTCCATGGAATAGGTGCTCGACGCTAACAAGAGCTCATAGCCATGGGTCTGAAGCACATCACTGAGGCCTTGTATCGTCTCGGCGAACACTGAATGCGAAATATTCGGAATGATTGCAGCGACCATGCGAGATCGGCCACTGGCAAGCATCCCAGCTTGCTTGTTGGGTGAATACCCGGTCGAGGCGACCGCTTTTTTCACTCGATCAAGCGTGTGCGCCGCCACCCGCTCTGGTTGGCGCAAAACTCTCGACACCGTCATCGCGGTGACGCCAGCCGCACGGGCGACGTCTTGCAGGGTGACCCTGCCATGCGAGCGCCGTGGGCGTAGCAAAACAGCGGCGAACTGGTCCTGCAGCCTAGGGTTTTCCATGATTACAAACTGTATCAATCGTGCTAAATTCCCTAAATGTTAGCGCTAACTTATTCGTCTGGTCTATTCTGGAAATCCCTTAGATGAGTGATCGCCCCGACTCGAAGGCGAGTCAACCGCCATTGCGTAGCCAGCGTTGGTTTGCAGATGCAGGCATGCGCGGTTTCGCACACCGCCAGCGCATGCAACAACAGGGCGTTCGACGCCAGGACGTGATTGGCAAGCCCGTCATCGCCATCATCAACACCTGGAGCGAGCTCTCGCCATGCCACGCGCACCTGCGTGAACGCGCAGAGCAAGTCAAGAAAGGCGTGTTAATGGCCGGCGGCTACCCGCTGGAGCTGCCCGCCATGAGCTTGGGCGAGGTCATGGTCAAGCCCACCACCATGCTGTATCGAAACTTCTTGGCCATGGAAGTCGAAGAGCTTTTGCGCAGCCTGCCCTGCGATGGTGCTGTACTCCTGGGCGGCTGCGACAAAACCACGCCGGGCCTGTTCATGGGCGCCGTCAGCATGGACATCCCGAGCATTTTTTGCCCGGCCGGACCCATGCTCAATGACCGCTATGTCAGCGCCAAAGGGAGCCAGACCGTCGGCGCGGGCACCCACACACGCATGTTCTGGGACGAATACCAAGCCGGCAAAATCACCGCCGCCGACATGCAGTCTCTCGAGGCTCGCATGACCCGGGCACCAGGCACCTGCAACACCATGGGCACGGCCAGCACCATGACCGCCATTGTTGAGGCCCTTGGCATGGCACTGCCTGGCAGCACCAGCATACCGGCCATGGACTCAGCCCACCGGCGCATGGCGACAGACTGCGGCGAGCGCATTGTCAGCCTGGTCTTGCAAGACCAGCGGCCCAGCCGCTTTCTGACGCGCGGCTCTTTCCAAAACGCCATGGCCGTGCTCATGGCGCTGGGCGGCTCAACCAACGCCGTCATACATTTGATCGCCATGGCTGGTCGGGCTGGTATTGACATCAGCCTGGACGACATGGACCGTATGGCCCGCCAAGTCCCGGTGCTGGCCAACCTGTTTCCCGCGGGCGAGCGCCTGATGGAAGACTTTTATTACGCTGGCGGCTTGCCGGCCCTGATGAAAACCATCGAGCCTTTTCTGTCGGCCGATGAGATGACCGTCTCCGGCTTGTGCGTGGAGCAGAACCTGGCCAACGCCAAAGTCTTGGACGATCAAACCATCCGCCCGCTCGACCAGCCTGTCAGCGCCCTGGCCGCTCTGGCGGTTCTGCGCGGCAACCTGGCGCCCGATGGCGCCGTGATCAAGCCGAGCGCTGCAGACCCCAGGCTACTGAAACACCGTGGTCCCGCGCAGGTGTTTAACCATCCCGCTGAGCTCGCTGCGGCTTGCGCTGATGAGTCTCGGCACTGGGATGCAGCCACTGTGCTGGTCTTGCGCAATGCCGGCCCCATCGGAGCGCCAGGCATGCCAGAGTGGGGCAACCTGCCAATTCCCAAGCCCATGCTCAAGCAGGGCGTGCGCGACATGTTGCGTCTGAGTGATGCGCGCATGAGTGGCACCCACTACGGCACCTGTGTGCTGCACATTGCACCGGAAAGTGCGCTTGGTGGGCCGTTGGCCCTGGTCCAAAACGGCGACATCATCGAAATTGACATTGACCATCGTCTGCTACAGCTGCATGTAAGCGAGACGGAGTTGGCCAAGCGGCGCGCAGCCTGGGTGGCACCTCAGCCCAAAGAGCCTCGTGGCTATGTCAAACTTTTTCGTGACAACGTGACCCAAGCACCGCAGGGCTGCGACTTCAAATTTCTTGAAGGTCAAGCATCGATTCCCG
Source organism: Comamonadaceae bacterium (assembly GCA_038145425.1). Lineage (GTDB taxonomy): Bacteria > Pseudomonadota > Gammaproteobacteria > Burkholderiales > Burkholderiaceae_C > Rhodoferax. The sequence continues at coordinate 130,153 of JAYQPP010000002.1, forward strand.
AACCCGACATTTACTGAACATGAGCAATCCCTTCCTGAATCTCATCAATCGCAAAGACCTGCCCGGCGGCTACGCCGCTGGCACCTGGATCATGTCGGCCAGCCCAGTCGTCATTGAGGCGTTGGGCTGTGCTGGCTTTGACTGGGGCGTTGTTGACATGGAGCACTCGCCGCTGGACATCATGGGCACAGTGCACATGTTGCAGGCCTGCGCAGGAACGCCGATGATCCCGGTCACCCGCATCCCGTGGAACGATGCAGTGGTCGTCAAACGCATGCTCGACGCTGGTGCGCAAACCCTGTTGTTTCCCTTTGTTCAAAACGCGCAAGAAGCCCAGCAAGCGGTCGCAGCGGCCAAGTACCCGCCAGCCGGTATCCGCGGCATGGCCGCCATGAGCCGCGCCTCGCGCTTTGGCACGAAGGCGAATTTCTTTAAGACAGCCAACGACGACGTCGCCGTCATCGTACAAATTGAAACCACCGAGGCTGTCGTACAAGCCGAAGCCATCGCATCGACGCCCGGCATCGATGCCCTCTTTATCGGGCCCGGCGACCTGAGCGGAACCATGGGCCATGTGGGCGACCTGACCAATCCTGCCGTGATGGCCGAGATCGCCAAAGCCATTGCAGCCTGCCACCGCGCTGGCAAGCCTATCGGCACCGTGGGCGGCACACCCGAGGTGGTTGCCACCTACCGAAAGATGGGCTTTGATTTCATTGCCTGCGGCTCAGACCTTGGCCTGCTGATGCGCAACTGCGCAGCCACGCTCTCGGCGATGCGCGCCCAGGTTATCCAACCCGACTCTCAGCCCCAGGGGTATTAATGGCAACGGTCGAGCTTCGCGGCGTCACCAAGTCCTATGACGGGAAAACCAACGTCATCCACGGGGTTGATCTGTCGGTTAAAGAGGGCGAGCTGGTGGTTTTCGTGGGGCCGTCGGGCTGCGGCAAGTCCACGTTGTTGCGCATGATCGCCGGCCTGGAAACCATCACTGGCGGCGACGTTTTGATTGACGGCAAACGTGTCAACGACGAGCCGCCCCGCAACCGTGACATTGCCATGGTCTTCCAGGACTACGCCCTGTATCCGCACAAGACCTTGTACGAGAACATGGCTTTTGGCTTGCGTTTGCGCAAGACGCCTAACGAGGAAATCGACCGCCGGGTAATGGATGCGGCGCGGCTGCTGCGCATCGACCACATGCTCCAGCGCAAGCCTGCAGAGCTGTCAGGTGGTCAGCGCCAACGCGTCGCCATTGGACGCGCCATCGTTCGACAACCCAAAGTGTTTCTGTTTGATGAGCCGCTGTCCAATCTGGACGCGCAACTGCGCAATGAAATGCGCACTGAAATCAAAAAACTGCACCAGCGTCTTGGGGCAACCATCATCTATGTCACGCATGATCAGGTCGAGGCCATGACTCTGGCAGACCGGATCGCGGTGCTAAGCGCTGGCCACAAAATGCAATACGCAGCGCCGCATGACATCTACAACAAACCAGCCGCTGTTTTTGTGGCGGGCTTCACGGGCTCTCCGCCGATGAACCTGGTTCCCTGCCTGATTGCGCAAGGTAGCGCAGAGCTCGGCAGCTGTCGCCTGCCGCTGCCTGCGCGTTTGCGTGGGCACGCAATGCTTCGCCCGCGCATGACCCTGGGTGTTCGTCCGGAAAATCTCAGCCTGCACCAGTCCGATCGCAGCGTCGCGCTTGATGCCAGCGTTGTTTTGACAGAGCCTCTTGGCGCCGAGACGCTGGTGACCTTGCGCGTCGGCGACGTGGAGTTGACCGCGCGATGCCCAGCGGATTTCTCACAGCCAGCCGGCACCAAGCAGCTGGTGCACGTGGTCCCCGAGCATCTTCATTTATTTGATTCAGAAAGCGGCACTGCCTTATGAGAGGCGGGTGCCGTTCCCGTTTCAGTACCCGACGGCGCTGGCCGGCCGTGGTACAGAAAGCCACGTCTTCGGACGCGTTTAACCCAAGCAAAGGAGAGCATGATGAAACGACGTAACCTAATGGCCATCGCGGTGGCCGCTTCAATGTTGGCCGGCCTGGCTCAGGCGCAGCAAGTTTCGCTGCGCGTGTTCTCTGGCGGGCAAAACCAGCGCCCCGACCTGATGCGCCAGTTATTCGATCAATACCAGGCCGCCAACCCAGGCGTGAAGATCGATATCGAAACCGGCGGTGCCACCAGTGAGTTGCAGCGGCAATACCTGTCCACGGTGCTCAACGCCAAGGATGCTGCCATCGATATTTTTATGATCGACGTGGTCAACCCCGCGCAGTACTTCAGCTCGGGCTGGATTGAGCCGCTTGATTCGTATATGGGCTCTGCGGCCACGGTCATGAAGCCTTACCTCCCGGTCTACGGCAGCGCCGACGTGGTCGACGGCAAGGTCGCCGCCATGCCCGCTTTCGCCGACAGCATGTTCATGTACTACCGCAAGGACTTGCTGGCCAAGTACGGCGTGGCAGAGCCCAAGACCTGGGATGAATTGGCCGCTGCGTCCAAGAAAATTACCGCAGGCGAAGGCAAAGCAGATCTGCAGGGCTTGTCCATCCAGGGCGCGCCGATTGAGGGTGCCGTCTGCACATTCTTGTTGCCTTACTGGAGCCAGGGCAAGGCCTTTAACGATGCGTCAGGCAAGATGACACTGGACAAAGCCGCCGCCGTGAAAGGGCTCGATGCATGGCTGAAGCTTGTCGACCAGGGCGTGATGAAAAAGAACATTGCCGAGGTCAAGACGGGCGACACGGTCAATGAGTTCAAGGCTGGCCAGGTGATTTTTGCGATCAACTGGGGCTTCGCCTGGGATCGCTTCCAGGGCGACAAAGACTCCACCGTACAAGGCAAGGTCGGCGTGATGCCATTGCCCGCCATGGCTGGGGGCAAAAGCGCGACCTGTATCGGTGGCTGGCAGTGGGCTGTCAGCGCGTTTAGCAAGAGCAAAAAAGAAGCTGCCAAGCTGGTTCGCTTCCTGAGCAGTCCCGAGTCGGCCAAGTTCCTGGCGATCAAAGGCTCGCTGATGCCGGTGTACCCTGGCACTTACACAGACCCCGACGTTGTCAAGGCCGTCCCCTGGTTTAAAGACGCAGCAGCCGTCGTTGTGGCCGGACAGAGCCGGCCCAAGAGCGAGCGCTACGGCGAGGTCAGTGACGTGATTCGCACCACGACCAGCGCTGTTTTGGCTCGTACCAAAACGCCGGCTGCTGGCGTTGATGAAATCGAGAGCCGCCTGCGCCGCGTGATGCGCTAAACGCTCAGGCACCGACCGGTACATCACGATGCTCAAACAGCTGCGCGACCCCTCCGACAAGGTGTTGGGCGCGCTGCTGCTGGCGCCAGCGTTCTTGCTGCTGGCGCTGATCGTGGTGTACCCGATCGGCAAGCTCATCGGAAACAGTTTTTTTGACCTTCGCCTGCAAGGAGGCGGAAAGGCCCACTGGGTCGGGTTCGAAAACTATCTTCTGGTGGTTCAGGACATCGACTTCTGGAACGCCACCCTCAATACGGTCATCATCACGCTCGTCACCGTGCCGGGTGCGCTCCTGGTGGGCCTGGGATTAGCACTGTTGGCCAATTTACCCTTTAAGCGCCGCTGGCCAGTCCGTCTGGCCTTGCTGCTACCCTGGGCACTGCCCCTGGCCTTCGCTGGCTTGATCTTTGCCTGGTTTTTCCACACCGAGTACGGCTTTGTCAACGATGCCATTACCCGTCTGGGCGGACCACAGACCATGTGGCTGCTGCGACCCAACTGGGCCATGGCTGCCATTTGCATCTCCATCATCTGGAAAAGCAGCTCCTTCATGGCGCTGATTTTGCTGGCTGGCTTACAAATGATTCCGGCCTCGCTCTACGAGGCCGCTGAAGTGGATGGCGCCTCACGCTGGCAACAGTTTCGCGAGATCACGCTGCCCATGCTCATGCCATCAATTATTGTGGCCTTGATTTTTCGCACGATCACAGCGCTGCAGACCTTCGACATTCCCTACACCATGACCCGTGGCGGCCCAGGCAATGCCACCGAAACACTGGCCATGTTGATTCACAAGAATTCCATCGAGTACGGTGACATCGGCTACAGCTCAACGCTGGCCGTATTCATGTTTCTGCTCTCTCTGGTTGTAACAGCGATCTACCTGCGACGTATTTCCCGAAGCGCATGAAAGCTGGCTACAACCACTCTGTTTTTAGCGGCCCACGCCTGCGCTTCATCGCCGGCGCGCTGGTGGTGATCAACGGGTTTTTTCCGGCCGTCTGGATTTTGTTGACCTCGCTGAAGACCGAGGCCGAGCTGGTCACACGCCCCATCAGCTATTTGCCGCGCAACCCGACGCTGGATAACTACATCTTCGCGTTCACCGACCAGCCCCTGTGGCGCTTCATTCTGAATTCGGTGGCGGTCGCCGGCCTGTCCACTGTGGTTACCCTTTTCGTCTCTGCGCTGGCCGCCTACGCCATTGCCCGGCTGAATCTGAAATTGCGGCAGTGGGTGCTTACAGCCATCGTGGCTTCGAGCATGTTCCCTCTGATTACCTTGTTGGTGCCCATTTTTGAAACCATGCGCGCCTTTGGACTGCTCAACACCTACCTAGCCCTTGTTTTGCCTTATACCGTGCTGAGCCTTCCTGTATGCACGTTGGTGCTGGTCAGTTTTTTTCAGAGCATCCCGCGTGACCTTGAGAATGCCGCCATGATTGACGGCTGCACACGGCTGGGCGCACTGTGGCGCGTGGTCGTTCCCTTGTCGGCACCGGGCGTCTTCACGGCTGGTATTTTGAGTTTCGTCAACGCCTGGGACGAGTTCCTGCTGGCGCTGTCGCTGAACTCCAGCCCCCTGATGCGGACACTGCCTGTGGGCATCACCTTGTACCAGACCGAATTTGTGTTCCCCTGGCCAGTTATTTCAGCAGCCTTGGTGGTTGCTATTGTTCCGATCGCCATCTTGATTGCGGTCTTTCAGGAAAGAGTGGTCGGCGGGCTGACGCAGGGTGGGCTGAAAGGGTGAGCAATGTGAAGACCATTCGCTGGGGCATTATTGGTTGCGGCAGCATGGGCCGCGAGCACATCGAAAACCTGTTCGCACTTGGTGATGCGCAAGTCACGGCCATCGCTGATCCGCATGCGCCGAGCCGCCAGGCGGCCATGGCGTTGGAGCGTTTTAAGCCCGCAGCGTTTGAATCCCACCTGGACCTGATCAAAAGCGGTTTGTGCGACGCCGTGGCGATCGCCACGCCCAATTTCACGCATGCAGACATCTTGCGTGATGCGCTTGCCTCGGACCTTCACATCCTGGTAGAAAAACCACTGGTTACCAAGCTGTCAGACGGCCTTTCGCTGCTTGATATGGCGCGGGGCCGCCAAGCGATCACCTGGGTTGCCCAGGAGTACCGCTACATGCCGCCCGTGGCCGAGATGATCCGCATGGCGCATGACAAAGCTGTCGGCCGCATTGTGCAGGTGGCGATCCGGGAACACCGGGAGCCTTTTTACCCCAAGGTCAAGGACTGGAATCGATTCAGCGCCAACACGGGCGGCACGCTGGTGGAAAAATGTTGTCACTATTTCAATTTGATGGACCACATTCTGCAAGAGCGGCCCACCCGGGTCTACGCTTCTGGGCATCAGGACGTCAACCATCTCGACGAGCGTTATGACGGTCGGGTGCCCGATATTCTGGACAACGCCTATGTCATCGTCGACTATCCCAGCGGTGCGCGCGCGCAACTGGACCTGTGCATGTTCGCCGAAAACTCCATTGACAACGAACACATCACCATCGTGGGCGATGAAGGCAAATTGGAGTCCTTGCTGCCGTCGGGCGTCTTGCGCTTTGGCCGGCGGGAAGACTGGGGGCGTCGGGAGGTTTGGGGACAGCCGTCCGGAACTGGCATAGGCGTTTCGGTTCGGCAGGTGCGCGATACAAACATCCGCTACCTCGGTCAGCATTTTGGCGCCAGCTACATCGAACATCAACGCTTTGCAGCCGCGGTACGTTCGGGCGCGCCTGCCGAGATTGGCCTGGAGGAAGGCCTGCGAAGCGTCGCAACGGGCTTGGCCGCCCATCAAAGTATTGCCACTGGCCAGGCCGTGTTGCTCAAAGATTTTCTTCCCGAGGGGCTGTGAGTGCAGACGCTGTCGCTAAGCGCCGGCGATTGGCGTTTAAGCGTGTGCCCAGCGCTGGGCGGGTGCATCAGTGGTCTCTGGTACCAGGGTCAGCCAGTCCTTCGGTCCATCGCCGACACGGCGCCCTCTGGCGTGCGCGCCAGCGGTGGCTTTGTTCTCTTGCCCTATTCCAATCGAATTGGACTGGGGCAACTGCATTGGCACGGCCAGAGTCATCAGCTACGCCCGAACTTTGCGCCGGAACCGCATGCCATTCATGGCGTCGGCTGGCAGCGCCCCTGGAAGCTTGCGCACCGGGACGCTTCCCAGCTTTGTTTAACCCTCGACCATGTTGAGGATGATGAATGGCCTTTTGCGTTCTCCGCACAACAGCAGCTGCGGCTTTGTGACCAAGGGTTGTCGCTCGAACTCTCCATCCGCTCCCATGCAGATCAAGACGTACCGGCAGGCCTTGGCTGGCACCCTTATTTTGTAAAGCCCAGGCACTCTGCATTAGCCTTCAAGGCCAGTGGGCGTTGGGCCATGGGCGAGGACAAACTCCCTGTCGAGCTGGAGCCGTCGGCCGGTCTGTCGGGCTCGTGCGACGATCTTGCCATCGACCATTGCTTCGAGGGCTGGGAACACCTGGTTCGCATTCATCACAACGGGCTTGGGTTTGAGCTGGCCTGTGCGGACGTCGATCGACTCGTGGTCTTCACCCGTCCCGAGCTAGACTTCATCGCCATCGAACCCGTCAGCCATGTCAATAACGCGCTTCAGCTTGCCGCGCGCCTGGGCGTTGAGCCCGCGGGTCTTGGCGTACGCACGCTGGCGCCAGGACAGCCAATAAGGATTCGTTTTCAAGTTCGCGTTTCACGCCAATTGCAAGCCCAGTAAACCATGAGCGACTACACCACCTATCCCAGTTTGCGCAAGCGCGTTGTCTTCATTTCAGGCGGCTCCTCGGGGATCGGCGCTGAGCTGGTCCGGGCGTTCGCGGCGCAACGCTGCCGCGTCGCGTTTTGTGGCACTAAGCCCGATGGCGGTGCAGCCCTGATCCAGTCACTGGTGGCGCAGGGCCTGGACGCACCGCTGTACCAGGCCTGCGACGTACGCGATGTTGATGCGCTGCAAGCGATGCTGACATCCGTCGCCGAGCAGCTGGGGCCCATCGAAGTGCTTCTCAACAATGCGGGCCGAGACGACCGGCACACCTTGGACGAACTCACGCCAGACTATTGGGACAACTGCCTGTCCGTTAACCTGCGCCACCAGGTCTTTGCCACACAGATCGTCGCGCGACAACTGCGTGCAGCCCAGCGCGGCGGATCCATCATCAACATGGGCAGCATTTCCTGGATGCGTGGACGCCCCAATCTGATCGGCTACACAGCCAGCAAGGCCGCCATCTCCGGCATGACCCGAACCCTGGCGCGCGAACTTGGCGAAAGCGGTATTCGTGTCAATGCGCTTGTGCCTGGCGCCATCGTGACCGAGCGCCAGAGTGCTTTGTGGCGCAATGCCGAAGAAGACCAGAAATTTATTGATCTGCAGTGTTTGAAGTTTCGGCTCGAAGCCAGCCATGTCGCGCGATCAGCCCTGTTTTTGGCCAGCGACGAAAGCGCTGGCATCACCGGGCAAAACCTGATCGTTGATGCTGGGCTCGCACAGACCTCGGTTATGGGCTAAAGCCTGCGCCCCAAAGCCCCCACAATACCTTCGGCCGTGCAGGCTAATCTGAACGAAACACCGACAACAGGTCGGTTGAAGCCCGCGTCGGCTTGTTCAAGTCGACATGCTCCTTGATATGGGCGATGTGCTGTGCCATGAGCTTCTCGGCCAGGCTCTGGTCGCCCGAGCGTAAAGCCTGCATCAAGCCGGCATGCTCGTCGTCACGACAGTTGATCACCCCGGTGGCGCCAAACATGCCAATGATCAGCGACGAGCGGGTCACCAGGTCCTTGACCACCTGCAAGAGCACCGCGTTTCCGGTGACCTGCGCCAAGCTGGTGTGGAACTGCCCCGACAAGCGAATAGCCGCCTGCCGATCGCCAGCCGCATGCGCCTGCGATTCCTTTAGAAGATGGCGCTCCAGACTGCGCAAATGCGTTGCCGTCGCCTTGCCTGCGGCAATGCGGGCAATAGGCGGCTCGATGGCCAGCCGAGCCTCAAAAATTTCTCGCGCCTGCTCGGGCGTCGGCTTGGCCACAAAGGCACCGCGGTTGGGATGCAACTCCACGAGCTGCCGATCCGCCAGCAGCAGCAGGCTGCGACGAATGCGCATGCGCCCGACACCAAAGGCTTCACACAGTACCGACTCCGACAGCTTGGTACCGGGCGCAAGCCGCTGGTCAATCAGCGCCGAATAAATGCGCCCGACGATCAACTCCTCTTCGGCGCTGTCTTTGTTTTGGGCCTTGCTCATGCTTCAGATTGTGCATGAGTCATGTCTGTTTTGGTGCACAAATGCACCGCTGTGACGCCGCCGCCAAGCCTAAACGGCCGATGGCAACGCCGGTCGACTGACACGACGCCGGTTTTCGCAGGCCCACCACGCCGGCGTCTCGCGATCCCTCTGTCCCAGGGGGAATCCGCAGGATGCAGAGACCAACTTGGCATAGGTTTTGCTGGACACAAGCAACCCTAAAACGGGCCGATCTAGGTGTTTACACCGATGTGTAAGATTGTTAACAATCGTCATAATTGGTGCACCAACCTTCATCATGTCCGTTTCCAGGGTTGGATCAACCCGCTCACCATTTAAGGAGTACCAAGGTATGCAGAAGCGAAATTTCCTCAAAACCACCCTGGTGGCCGGCTTAGCAAGCCTGGCACTGGCTCAGCCGGCACTAGCCGCCAATCCCGTTCTGAAAATCGGGTTTGTCGGCGTGACCTCTGGCCCGGCTGCCGCCTGGGGCATTTCCAACCAGCGCTCAATGGAGACCCGCGCGGCGTGGATCAATGAGACCGGTGGCGTCAAGATTGGCGGCACCACCTACAACGTGCAAATCGTCGCCTTTGACGACCAGAAAGACCCGAAGCGCGCAATTGCCGGTATGGAAAAAATGGCGCAAGAAGGCATTCACTATGTCGTGGGCCCCAACGTGGATGACGGCGCCGCTGCCGTGCGTCCGGTGGCCGAGCAAAAAGGCATCATGTACTTCCCCTATGCCTTCCCCAAAGCGCTCTACACCAAGCCCGCATCCAATGCGGTGTTGGGCATGGTTGCCAACTACCAGTCTGGCCCTGCCATTTACAAGTACCTGATGGACAAGAAGGGCGTCAAGAGCGTTGCGTTCGTCGCAGCCAATGAGTCTGACCCCTTGAGCCAGCGCGACGGTGGCGTCGAGGCAGCCAAGGCCTTGAAGCTGAAAGTCACCTCATCCAACGTCACCTACCAGGTCGACACCACAGACTTCACGCCGGTGCTCCTGCCTGTGCTGAAAACCAAGCCCGACCTGTTGGTTCTCTCGGGCGTCTCACCGGCTAATGCGCCGCAGCTGATCCGCTCGGCACGCGACCTTGGCTTCAAGGGCCTGATCTCAACCGAAACCGCGCAGGACGCCAACGTTCTGAAAGAAGGCGCTGGCAAACTCGCTGACGGCTTCATCTCTGTGGGCGGTGCCTCTACGGCGGAACTGGCCTCTGACAAGATGCGCGAGTTCGTCAAGCGCTACACCAAGATGTTTGGCGAGTACAACGATGAGTCCAACACCAAGGTTTACGCGCTTGAATACATTCTTGAAACGCTCAAGGCCAACCCCAAGGCCATGAAGGACGTCAAAGAATTCCAAAAAACCATGGACAACTTCGAAGCGCCTAATCCCTACATGGTGGGTAATGCCAAGCTCAAGTATGTGGGCAAGACCTCCTTCGGCCAGAAGCGCCAGGTCTCTGTTCCGCTGGTGGTCAACGAGTACAAGGATGGCAAGTTCCAGACCCTGTTCGTGGCTCAGGTGGACTAAGTCAGGGCATTCTTGTAAAGACATCAAGGCGCGCCGATCGGGCGCGCCTTGATTCAGGCTGGGTCGGCATGGAACAAATCATCGTCAACGGGCTTTATCTTGGCGCGCAGTATGCGTTGATCGCCCTGGGGCTGACCCTGATTTTTTCCTTGATGAATGTTCTGAACTTTGCCCACGGGCAAATGTATGTGCTCGGCGGCTTCGTCACCTATACCGCCGTCGCCCAGTTCAAATTACCTTTCCTGGTCGGCTTGTTTTTGTCGGCTGCTGTACTGGCTGTTGTTGGTGCGCTGGTCGAAAAATTCCTGTTTCGCCCGGTTATCAAAAAGTCCCGCCGAGAAGAAAGCACCATGTTGCTGGCCGCGGGCATTGCTTTTTTTCTGGACGCTGTCATCTTGCTTGTTTTTGGCGAAAAACAGCGCGGCGTTCCCAAAATCATCGACGGTGTTTTCAACTGGGACTTCATCATCATCATGCCTTATGACCGCCTGGTGATCGGCGGACTTGCGATTCTGATGATTGTCCTGTTCATCGTGTTCATGCAGTTTTCACGCACGGGGCGAGCCATGCGCGCACTGGCGCAAGACAAAGTGGCTGCCACGCTCATGGGCGTGGACGTTGACCGATACTCCATGATCGGCTTCGCACTGGGTGCCACCTTAGCAGGCCTGGTGGGCGGCCTGCTGGTGACGATCACGGGCATCAACCTGGGCATGGGCGGACCAGCCTCCATCAAGGCATTCATGATGATCATGATCGGTGGTGCAGGCGTCATCTCTGGCGCCATCGCTGGTGGTTTCATTCTCGGCATGATGGAAAGCGTGGGGCTCACCGTGCTTGCCGACTTTGGCGACATCACCTATTTGGTGATCTTTGCTTCGCTGATGGTTTTTCTGTCCCTGCGGCCGCAAGGCCTCATGGGCAAGCCTTGGGGTTGACAGCATGCCAAAAAAAGCGGCTTTGTGGATTGCTGTTTTTCTGCTGGCGGTGTACGGCCTGGTGCCCTGGGCGATCGAGATTTCGGGACGAACAGACTTTTTCTACACCCTGACGTCGGTCGCCCTGCTGTCGATCGCCTCGGCTGGTGTGTGGCTAACCTTTTATATCGGCCGCATCAATATCGGACAAGGTGCTTATGCCTTGGCGGGTGGCTACGTTTCGGCCATTTTGATGACGCAATATGGCATGAGCTTCTGGGCCACACTGCCACTGGCCGGGCTTTTTTGCGCGGGCTTGGCCGTCCTGATTGGGTTGCCGATTCTGCGCTTGCGCGGCGTCTACTTTGCCATGGTGACCTTGGTGCTCACTGAAGTCATGCGCCTGGCGGCATTGGCTGCGCCCATCACCCAAGGTGCCAAGGGCATTACCTCGATTCCGCTGCCCGGCGAACTACAGGTGCTGGGCATCACGCTGATTCCGAATTTTTCCGAGATGGCCAACCCCAAGATCGGTTTTTATTGGATGGCTGTGACCTTCATGGTGATTGCCTATGCTGTGTTGTGGCGCATCGTCCACTCGCGCCTGGGGCATCTTTGCCGCTCGCTGCAGCAAAACGAAGAGCTGGCCTCGTCGATTGGCGTCAACATTGCCTACCTGCGCGTGCTGGCCTATTCGATTTCATCGTTCTTCGGCGGCATTGCTGGTGCTAGTTTTATCGCCATCTCGCAGTCGATTTATCCCTCCTCATTCCAGGTCACCGACAGCGTGAATTTCATGCTGAATTGCTTCCTAGGCGGCCTGGGCTACGTATTTGGCCCCATGCTGGGCACGCTGATGCTGTATTTCGGCTGGGATTTGCTCTTTACCACCGGCTCGTATCAGCTGCTGATCTATTCCTCCCTGCTGATTGTGTTGATGCTCACCCTGCCCAACGGCGTCTTGAGCCTGCTGGAGCGCAAAAAGCGCTAAGACCATGACAGCCATTCTTGAAGTCAGAAATGTCAGCAAACGCTTCGGCGGCCTGACAGCTGTCAATGAAGTGAGCTTCTCGGTTCAGCAGGGCGAGATTCTTTGTGTCATTGGTCCCAACGGTGCTGGCAAGTCCACGCTGTTCAAACTGATCTCATCGTTTTTGAAAACCAGCAGCGGGGAAGTCCTGTTTGAAGGGCGACGTATCAGCAACCTGGCGCCGCACATTGTTGCGCGTCAGGGCGTGGTGCGCACCTTCCAGGAAACCACTATTTTTCGCTCCATGACGGTGCGCGACAACATCATCGTGTCGCACCACCTGCGCTCCAAGGCCTCTCTACTGGGCTTCTTCCTGGGCAGCCGAAGCGCGCGCGCAGACGAGGCCGCCTTTAGCGAGTCGGCCGATTCGATCATTGCTTTTTTAGGACTGGACTCGATTCGCGACGAGCTGGCCTCCAACCTGCCGCAGGGGCATCTGCGCGCTTTGGGCATGGCCATTGGCCTGGCAACGCAGCCCAAGGTGCTGCTGCTTGATGAGCCCTTTGCCGGCATGAACCATCAGGAGACCATGCGCATGGTCCAGCTGGTGCGCCGTCTGCGTGACGAGCGTGGCGTCACCGTCTTGCTGGTTGAGCATGACATGCCAGCAGTGATGAAGATTTCTGACCGAATTGTTGTTCTGAACTTCGGCGAAAAGATTGCCGAAGGCACCCCATATGACATCCAGAACAACGAGAAAGTCATCGAGGCCTATCTGGGCTCGGAAGACGCGGCCATTGGAATTTAGGCGATGAGCAAGATTCTTGAATTCCAGAACGTTGAGCTGTACTACGACCACGTGTACGCCCTCAAAGGCGTATCTGTCGATGTATTCGCTGGCGAGACGGTAGCGCTCATCGGGGCCAATGGCGCAGGCAAGTCATCGATTCTGCGTGCGATTACCGGGCTTGCGCCGATCAAAAGCGGTCAGATTTTCTACAACGGGCAGCGGCTTGACGGTACCAGTGCGGCAAAGATTGTGCAGATGGGCATCACCATGGTGCCCGAAGGGCGCCGCGTCTTTCCCTACATGAGTGTGCAAGACAACTTGTTGATGGGCGCATTCACCCGCCACGACAAGGCCGATATCCAACGCAGCCTGGATAGCGTACTGGCGCGATTTCCCCGCCTGCGCGAGCGTTTCAAGCAACAGGCCAGCACCTTGTCCGGCGGCGAGCAGCAGATGATGGTGATCGGCCGCGCCTTGATGTCCAAGCCCAAGCTCCTGCTTCTCGACGAGCCCAGCCTGGGCATTGCGCCTAAGCTGGTGCAAGACATCGCGCGCTCGATTGTGGCCATTTCCAGAGACGAAAACGTCAGCGTGCTGCTGGTCGAGCAAAACAGCCGGATGGCTTTGTCAATTTCTAAGCGGGCCTATGTCATGGCATCTGGTGCGATCGCGGTGAGCGGGGAGTCCCAGGTGCTCATGCACGACGACAGGATCAAGGCGGCCTATTTGGGCGGGGAGCTCTGAACATCATGCGCATTCTGGTCATCAACCCGAACACCACGGTCACCATGACCGAGAAAATCGCTCGCGCCGCGCGCCAGGCTGCAAGCCCTGGCACCGACATCATGGCCGTCACTTCCGGCTTCGGGCCCGCCTCGATCGAAGGTTATTTCGACGAAGCCACCAGCCTTCAGGGATTGCTGCAGGCACTGCACAACGCACGCGATTTCGACGCTGTGGTCATCGCCTGCTTCGACGACACCGGGCTTGATGCAGCACGCTGCCTGACGGACAAGCCGGTCATTGGCATTGGCGAGGCTGGCTACAAGATGGCCTCGCTACTGGGCAACAAGTTCTCGGTGGTGACCACCCTGTCGCGCTCGGTGCCCGCGCTTGAACACAACCTGCAACGCTATGGGCTGGCCAAGCTATGCGTTAAGGTGCGCGCCTCCGACGTGCCCGTGCTGGAGCTCGAGCACCAAAACCGGGACGCCTGCGGCAAGATCGAGGCCGAGATCGCCCAGGCCATCGAACACGACAAGGCTGAGGTCATCGTGCTTGGATGCGCTGGCATGGCCGATTTGGCCCAATCACTGAGCGGTTCTTTTGGTCTGCCCGTGATTGATGGGCTGGCCTGTGCCGTTGCACTGGCTGAAAGCACTGTCCGTTTGGGGCTACGCACATCGCGTTTGGGCGGCTACGCGCCCCCACCAGCGGAAAAACTGCGCCATATCTTTACCAGCACCGGCGCGCCCCGACTTTCAACAGCCGCTTGAGGCCTACACCAGCTGATCGAGCGGGCTCAAGCTGTAGCCCGCCTGCTCCAGCGCTAGCCTGACAGCCCGCGCAGTCTGCACCGCGTGTGCGCCGTCGCCATGCACACAGATGCTGTGAATCGGCGTGGCCAGCACCTGCCCGTCTACCGAGACAATGCCGCCAGCGGTGAGCATGCGCAGCACGTGTGCGCAACACGCCGCGGCATCACCCACCATGGCATTGGCTTTTTGTCTTGACACCAGCTGCCCATCCGGCTCGTAATGGCGATCGGCAAAAATTTCCAGCGCAACGCGCAGGCCCCGCGCCTGACCGGCCTGCGCAAGAGCCGAAGTTGCCGGCGCAAGCAAAATCAACTGCGCATCCACCCTGGCCGTCGCCTCTGCGATGACCTGCGCGGTATGCAGGTCGGCGCAGGCCAGATTGCTCAAAGCGCCATGCGGCTTGACATGGGTGATCGCCGTGCCGTTGGCCCGGGCCAGCGCTTGCAAGGCGCCAATCTGATAGATCAGGATGGCTGAGAGTTCGTCGTCGCTCAAGCGCATGGCCCTGCGGCCAAAGCCTTGCAGATCAGCGTACGACGGGTGCGCGCCCACGCTCACACCCTGCGCGGCGGCAAGGCGCAGCGCCCTTGCTATATGCATCGCATCGCCGCCGTGAAAACCACAGGCCAGGTTGGCGCTGCTCACCACATCGAGCATGGCTTCGTCGTCACCCATGACCCAGACGCCATAGCTCTCGGCCATGTCAGCATTCAGATTGATCTGTTTTGGCATTGCACTCACTCCGGTGGCCCGGCGTCGATCATGCCATCAATCAGGTTCGAGCCCAGCAAGGCGCGCTCGTCCAGCCATCCGGGGGCCTGATACGCCTTCAGGCTTTGTTGCCAGGCCAGCAACCTTTCCTTTGACAGCGCTTGCGCCTGCGCGGCCTGCTGGGCATCCACCAGCACAAAGCGGCATGGGCTGCCGGCTGGCATATGCGCCAAGCGTGGCACATCTGCTGCAATCACCACGGCGATCTTGGGGTAGCCGCCCATGGTCTGGCAGTCCGCCAGCAAAACAATAGGCTGGCCATCGGCGGGCACTTGAATTGCGCCCGGCGTCACCGCATCCGACACCATGTCTGCCGCGCCCGCCTGCGCATGCGCCAGCGCCGGGCCCGTCAGGCGAACGCCCATGCGGTCTTGCGCGGTGCTCGCGCGCCACTCGGTCGTCAACAGCAGGTCCAGCGCGTTGGCCGCGAAATGGTGGGTCTGCGGCCCCGCCATCACACGAATCGGTCCGCCCGCATGCTCAAAAGGCGCATCCGCGCGCAGTACCGGCAAATCATTGGCGCCTTCTGCGCCCAGTTGCAAACGATCGCCTGTTTGCAAGGCGCGCCCGTGCAGGCCGCCCAGCCCGACACGGTTGTATGTTGATCGACTGCCCATGTGCACAGGCACGTCCCACCCCCCAGCGCAAGCCAGGTAGGCGCAACCATCGCCCACCGCACCCAGTACCAAGCTGTCGCCCGGGTACAGGATGAACGAGCACCAGGGACCCGGCTCTTGCGTCGGCCCTCCCGAGCGTTGGACCCTGACCGAGAGCTGGCCACACACCGCCAGGCGCGCAAGGCCATCCATCAGCCGCAGCGTCGGGCCCACGGCACGCATTTCCAGCGCAGCAGCAGAACCCGCATTGCCCACCAGCGCGTTAGCGCAAGAGGCTAGTTCGGCGTCCAGCCAACCCGACACCGGCACACCCTGATGGCGATAGCCCGGGCGACCCGCGTCTTGGATGGTGTTGCCCAAACCCGGCTGCGTGACTTCGAACGTTGCGCCCATCAAGCCCCCACGCTGTCCAGAAAGCGCCACCGAAAAGCGGCGTTTTGCGCCTGCGCCTGTACCAAAGCGTGCGCTTCGGCTTCATCCACCGCGTCGAAAGTCACCTCGTCTGCCGCAGCCAGCAAAGCAGGGGTTTCGGGTTCACGCAGGTCAAACAGCTTGATCGGCATATGGCCCAGCCAATGCCAACCGCCAGGGCTGGCCCAGGGGTACACACAGGCCATGGCATTGGCAATTGCCAGCGTTTGTGGCGCAACCACCGTACGCGGCGTGGCACGCCGCGGCAAGCGCAAGGCCTCGGGCAAGGCTGCCATATAGGCAAAGCCCGGCATAAAGCCCATGGCATACACGCGCATTGGGGTGCGCGTCAGGCCTGCAATCACCTCGGCCTCTGAACAGCCGGCTTGCTGGGCCACCCAGGCCAGGTCTGCTGCGCGCTCGCCACCAAAGTGCACCGGCAAGCGCCAGCGCCGCCCCCTGGCAGCCTGCGCCACAGAACACTGCGCCAGTTGTAACAGCTGCTCACCCAAAGCCGCGCCATCAACCTGCATCGCATCAAAGAAAACGGTGACCGATCGAAACGTTGGAACAATGTCTTGCACGCCCGACAGCGCGCCCGCGCTGACCTGGTCACGAACGCGCCGGGCCAGGTCATGACAGCGTGCGTTGATATCGGCGTCGATGGCCTGGCCAAATTCCAGCGTCCAGGCGCCGTCGCCCAAAGCACGCAAGCAAGGCTCAGCAGATGAGAGATCTGAGCGCATGGTTTGTCGATCTTGTTCGTCCTTCAGGGCAGACCTAACCCGCCCTTGCGCCATGACCGCGCGTCATCCCTGCTAGGGCAGCGCGCACGATTCGATGCTGCAGCGTCCGGGCGCGTCAACGCGGCGGCGCCTCATCATGGCACAAAACAGCACTGCTTTGATCGATACGCGCAATGTCAGTTGGGGTTCGACTCAAAGTCCACAAACACCCGGTTCATATTGCCCCGGTGCAGATCATCAAAGTTTTGCAGGTGTTTGAATGCAGTGGCGGCTGAAAACTTGTCCAGCGTTTCGGTCATCGGGTCCATGTTTCGAGCAGCTGCGCCTACATTGCTGATCAGAAATTGGTAGTAGTCACCGGTTTCTTTTTCTGCCTGTGCCATATTGCTCACCCGGCCGTGCCCAGGCACCACGTGTTTTGGTGCGAGCGCGCGCATGCGATCAAACGCCTTGCTCGCTTTTCGAACGCTGGACATAGGCAAGATGCTCAACAGACGATCCACATACACCAGGTCGCCGGTAAACACCACCGACTCCCGGGGCAGGTAAATCATTGCGTCACCCGGAAAATGTGCGTCGGTGCGGATCCATTCGATGGGCACCCCGTCGAGCGTCAGGGCGTTTTCAGGCAAACCATACGTCACGCTGGCAGAGCGGGGCTTGGTGCCTTTGATCTGGTCGCCGACAAAACGGCTCAGGCCCGCCAATTGCTGCTCGCCTTGCGCCTGCTGGGTCTGCACCGTCGCAGAAAGCGCATGAACCGATGCACCTTTTTGGGCAAAGTAATCGTTGCCAAGCCACCGGTGGTCTTGCGAGCCGGTATTGAGCACCCAGCGAATCGGTTTGTCGGTGACGTCTTTAACCGCTTTTTCAAGCAACGCGGCGCTGTGCGCGCTTGCACCGCTGTCGATCAGAATCACCCCTGTGGCTGCGACCACAAAGCCAAAGTTCGCATTCAAGCCCGCGTTAGCTGCACTGCGCTGCCCAAGGGGACCCACGATGGCGTAAACCTGGGGCGCCACCTGCACAGCCTTCGGCACAAAGGCCGGCTCGCTGGCCTGCGCGCCGACCCAGGCCCAGAGCGGCACCAACAAGAGTCGAGCAAGTAAACGATGCGTGAGAGCGCAAACTGACATTTTGAATTCCCAACAAAAAGGCCTGCCGGGCAGGGCGCCCGTAGCAGGCCGATTGGAACACGTTGTCAGTACTTGAGCTTGAGCTTGTCCATTTCCGCCTTGGTGACGGCAGGAACATCCCCGCGCACTTTCCAGCGGTTCAGGTTCCACCCCCCTTCACCAACCCAAGCCTTCAGCACAGCCAGGTTTTTGGCGCGCTCTGCGTCGGTCTCTCCCAAATACTTGTACATGTTGCCAGGCTTGCCGCCTGCGAACTTGCTGGTGCCATCATCGAGGCGGCGCATAAAGGCGCCCGAGTCGGGATAAGCAATCAGGACCAACAGATTCTCATAGGTGTCCACCCGCGGGCCAAGTTTTTCCTTGGTGAATTTTTCCTTGGCCAACTCAAACTCTTTCAGGGTAGGTGCACCCGCATCGCCCGAATGGCAGTCTGCGCACTGCGCCTTGAGCATTGGCGCCACGTCTGCCCGATACGTGGGCTCCGCAGCCCAGGCCGACAGCGACAGCGCCGCACCAGCCAAAACAAATAAATCAAGTCTTTTCATCTCTACCTCCTTGAAGTGGCAACATCAACAATTGAACGGGCCTAAGGTACCGCTGTCACGCATTCACGTTTTTTGATCTCTGTCAGACAATTCAAACGCGACAGGCGTCAGCGTCCGTCATCGGCTTCATGATCAAGCCATGCAAGGGAAGACCATCATCATTGCGGGTACCAGCGGTTTGGTTGGGCATGAGATCCTCCGTCTCGCGCTGGGCCGGGCCGACGTATCGGTCGTGCACAGCCTGGGGCGCCGGCCCGCTTTAATGGATCACCCCAAACTGAGGCATCACACGGTTGATTTCGGCCACATGCCGCCATTGCCGCCAGCCGATGAGCTGTATTTGGCATTGGGTACCACCATCAACATCGCAGGCAATCAGGCTGCTTTTCGTGCGGTGGATTTTGATGCCAACCTGGCAGTGGCCCAAACCGCTTTTACAGCCGGTGTACGCCAACTTGGCTTGGTCAGTGCCATGGGCGCTGATGCCGGGTCCCGGATTTTTTATAACCGCATCAAAGGCGAGCTCGAAGATGCGCTACCAGCGCTGGGCTTTAAAGGCCTGGTTTTCGCGCGCCCATCCCTCTTGATCGGCGATCGCCTGGCACTGGGCCAAGCCGCACGCCGGGGCGAGGCCTTTGGCCACACGCTGGGAAGGCTTTTGAATGTGTTGATTCCTGCCAATTACAAGCCTGTCGCCGCCAGCGCCGTTGCAGCGGCGCTGCTGGCACATGTGCCGCTCGCCCGAGGCACCGAGGTCCTTCTCTCGGGCCAAATGCGCAGGCCATAAGGCCTGCACGCCTGTTGGGCCCCGCTGCTATAGTGGCTCGTCACTCACGCTCATCCGTCCCGACGCCGCACGCAGTCTTGCACCAGGCCATGGCCAACACGCCGCGCAACCCCTTCAACCTCAGACTGGCTGAGGGCGTTCGACGACTGGGCTTTCGCAAGTGGTACGAGCGCGAGCTGCTTGCCAGCCACGCGCATTTGCTATTGACCATACTGAGCGCCATCGGCATGCTTGGCACCCTTGAGGCGATGGAGGGCAGCACGGCGCAGCAAAAACTGGTCAATGCTGCGCTGTTCATCATCAGCGGGGCCATTGGCTTATGGTCGCTGCGCCGTTACCTGTACCTGCTGATGCACGCCGAGGACCTGGCCAATCAGGCCAACTGCCCGACCTGTCAAAGCTACGGGCGCTTTCAATTAATCAGTGAAAACAAACGCAACAGTCAAATCAATGTGTGCTGCCGCCAGTGCGGCCATTCTTGGGACATTAACCACTAAGCAGCCGAGACGCCGAGGCAGAGGCTTTTGCTGGTGTCTTGTTTGTTAGACTGCGCCGCCTTCTTTGCCCGCGCTGCATCCTAAGGGCCATTGCTGTGCTTTTATCCAATCTGGCCGACCCCATTCTTCCCATTTTCATGGCCATGCTGCTGGGCTATGGCATGCGCATGATGGGCTTTTTTGAGGTCACCAGCGCGCAAGCCATCAACCGCTTTGTGTTTTATCTGGCTATGCCCGCACTGATTTTCAAGCTGGTGGCCAGCCTTTCTTTTGGCTTGGCTGACTGGCCAGCGGTGCTGACCTACCTGGGCACAGAGGCCGTTGTCTACATCGGCGTGGCCGTCATCGCCTGGTCCCTGTTTCGGCGTTCTGCCGAGGAGGCTTTGCTCATTGGCATGGCCGCGGGTTTTGTCAACCACCTGATGTTTGTGCTGCCCATCGCACAGGGGCTTCACGGGGATGCTGCGGGTCGTCCGATCGCAGCAATTGTGTTCATCGACATTCTGGTGTTTTGCTTGAGCGTGCTGGCCATGGACCTGCTCAAGGCACGCTCGCAGCATGGCAACGGCGCCTATGGTTTTGCCAAAGTCAGCAAGATGCTGGCGCGAAACCCCGTGGTGATTGCTACCGCTTTGGGGCTTGCTGCCGCGTTACAGCGCGACATGGTTCCCAGCGGCGTTTTCACCTATGCCCATTTTGCGGCTGGCGCGGCAGCCCCCGCTGCCCTTTTTGCACTGGGCGTGATCCTGGCCGATCAACCCCTGCGCCCCCTGGGTGGCCTGACCTGGTTCACCGTGGGCGTCAAGCTGCTGGTGCATCCGGCCCTGTTCGCGCTGGCAGCCGGTGTCGTCGTCATGGACCCCACTTGGCAGCAACTGGGTTTTCTGGTGGCCGCCGGGCCCTGCGGTGCCATGCCGTTCGTGATTGCGCTGCAGTACAACATCAGGCCCGCCACCATTGCCAAAGCGGTGCTGGTCTCTACCGTTTTGTCATTGCTGAGTTTGAGCTATCTGACAGCTTAAGTCTTGCGGCAGGCCACGTACCCCCGCACGACGCCACGCCCCCCATATGTAGAACCGCTATCGCTGTTTCAACACCGCCCGTCGATATACTTTGACGCCATCGCGCACCTGAAAGAGTCTGTCATGTCTGTTCACCCCTTACGCGCCGTTGACCTGGTGGCGCAGGCCAAGGTTCATCTTGCTGCGGCGCACCGCCTGGCCGTCTTTCATGACCTCGAAGAGGGCATTGACAACCATTTCACGGTGACCGTGCCCGGCTATGACGACCGCTACCTGATTCTTCCCTTTGGCCTGCACTGGTCGGAGGCGCGGGCCAGCGACATGATTGTGTTTGACGAGGCCGGCAACACCCTGCAAGGCCATGGTGTGGTCGAGCAGTCTGCCCAATGCATCCATGCGCCGATTCACCGTTTGGTGGGCGCTCGGGTTGTTTTGCATACCCATCAGAACTGGGCTGTTGCCTTGAATCTGCTGGACGACAACCGCCTGCTGCCGGCTAGTCAGACCGCCGCTTTCTACCAGGGGCATATTGCCTACGACGACGACTACACCGGCGTGGCCGACACACTCGAAGAGGGAGAGCGCCTGGCCGCGGTGCTGAACGCCATGAGCGGCTCCGACACGCGTAGCAAACACACCTTGTTCATGAAAAACCACGGCGTGCTCGTCACCGGCGACACCGTGGCGCAGGCCTATCGGCGCTTATACAAACTCGAGCGCGTCTGCCGGGCGCAACTGCTGGCCATGGCCACAGGAAAGCCGCTCAAACTTTTGTCTGACGAGGTGGTGCGGCGCGTGCAGACGCCGCATCCAGATGACCGTCATTCGCGCGAGGAGCGCGAGCGCCTGTTTTTCGAAGCCATGATGCGCGTGCTCGACCGCGAAATGCCTGGCTACGCCGACTGAGCCCCAAGGCCTCGCTCGACGGCCTGCTTCGCAACATTTTTGGCCGGGCGTGGACCCTGACATCGACGCAAACTCTGCGCCTGGGGTGCAGTCGAATCATGACCTGGCTGGGCTAGGCCTCAGAAGCTTACCAAGCTTAAAAATATTCCGGGAAATTCGTCTGTAAAAGACTGATGGCATCGGGCCGGCTGGTGAGATGGCCGCGTACCGCGTCGACGACGCGCAACTTGTCTCGGCTGATCAACGCCTCAAACAACGTTTGGTGCTCGGCCATGATGCTTTGCCGCTTGCCCTGCAAGGGCAACTGCAGCATGCGCATGCGGTCCAGGTGTGCACTGTGCGTCTGAACCAGATCATTGAGGTGCGTTTGGCCCGCTAGCTCAAAGAGCTTGCTGTGGAAGTCTTTGTCTAGCTGCATGAAACGGGCCATCTTGCTGTCATCTTCAACCAGCGCTTGCTGCGCATCCAAAATCGCCTTCAGCTCTGCAATGTTGCCATCGTTAAGAAGCTCCAGCACTGTGATACACACTTCGGTTTCCAGGGCGCGTCGCAGAAATTGCACTTCGCGAATCTTGGCTGCATTAATGGGCGATACCTGGGTACGAGATTGCGGGTACACATCCACGAGGCCAATCACTTCGAGGCTGAGCAAAGCTTCGCGCACCGGGGTCTGGCTCACGCCCAGCTCGTCGGCCAGCTCGGCGCGCGACAGGACCTGATGGGGCTTGAGATCGAGTTTGATGATCCGGTCCCGCAAAATCTCGAAGATGCGCTCGGCGCTGTTCATGCGCCGAAGCTGATGAGCAGTGGGCAAGACATTCATGCCGCGTTCATCCCACAACGCCAATTGGCCAGGGGCAGAATTCTTCTTCGCCCACGCCCAGCGCTTCGCTCTTGGTCTTGTCGCCCGAGGCGATGCGCAAAATCAGCTCAAAAATATCCTGTCCCATTTGATCGAGCGTTTTCTCGCCGTCGATAACCGGTCCGCAGTTGATGTCCATGTCACCCACCATCTTGGTGTACATCGGCGTGTTAGATGCCAGCTTGATGGTTGGCGCCGGATACGAGCCAAAGCATGAGCCCCGCCCCGTGGTGAAGCAAATGAGGTTGGCTCCGCCCGCAATTTGCCCGGTCGCGGAGACCGGGTCGTAGCCCGGCGTGTCCATAAAGACGAACCCTTTTTGCAGGACCTGCTCGCCATATTTATAGACTTCCATCAAACCTGTCGAGCCCGCTTTTTTGGCGCCACCCAAGCTTTTTTCCAGAATGTTGGCCAGGCCCCCTGCGTTATTACCTGGCGAGACCTGCCCGTTAATTTGTGTGTCGCGGCCCTTGTTGTACGCCAGCCACCACTGCATGCGGTCGACCAGCTTTTGCCCGACTTCTGGCGTGCGGGCGCGGCTGGTCAGGGATTGCTGCACACCATAAATATCCGGCGTCTCCGACAGGATGGCGCCACCACCGTGGCGCACCAGAATGTCCATCGCCTTGCCCAGGCCGGGGTTGGCAGAGAGCCCCGAAAAACCATCCGAGCCACCACATTGCAAACCGATGAGCAAGTGCTCGGCTGAGCACGGTGTTCGCCGGTGCTCATTCACTTCGACCAACAATTCCTTGACCGCCTGAATGCCCAGCTTGACGGCATTTTGGGTGCCGCCCACGTCCTGCATGGTGATGGTCTTAAGGGTTTTGCCTTCGCTCAGGCCCTCTTGTTGGAAAAAGCGCATCAAGTTGTTGCGCTCACAACCCAGCGACAACACCAAAGCACCTGCGATGTTGGGGTGGCGGATGTAACCGCTTAATGTGCGCCGCAGCAAGTCCATAGGCTCACCAGTCATCTCCATGCCGCAGCCCTGCTCGTGCACAAACGCCACCACGCCGTCGACGTTGGGATAGTCCGCCAGGCGCTCTTCATCGAAATACGCCGACACTTTTTTGGCCACTGTGGCCGAGCAATTGACAGTGATGAAAATGCCCACCATGTTGCGGGTTCCGACGCGGCCGTTCTCGCGGCGGTAGCCCATGAAGCGGGCGCGCTGATCCTCGGGCAATAGTTCGGTGGGTTTGTAGTCCCTAGAGAACGCGTAGTCTTTCTCGACGTTATCAAAGCGGATGTTATGGCTGTGCAGGTAGTCACCCGGGACCAAATCGCAGGCCGCATAACCAATGACCGTGTTGTATTTCAAGACCGGCTCGCCCTGCACAATCGGCCGGGTGGCCAGCTTGTGGCCCTGTGGCACGTCCGCCAAGGCGACGATGTTTTCAGCAGCAATGGCGGTGCCCTGCTTAATCTCGGTGCGTGCCACCACCACATTGTCAGCAGCGTCCAGGCGAATCACGGGCGAAACCATTTGTATCCTTGTCGATCTTGCGCTTCAGGCAATGCGCCGCTTCAACCGCCGCGCCTCATATGCGTCATCGGTCCCACTGCCTTGAATTGTTGGTCATACTGGAAAACCACGCGGGTGCAGGGCCTGTTTCCATCAGGAAAACGCCTGCGCCAAACCAAACATCAAGCCCACCAGGCCCGCTGCCAGCAGGCCGCCAACGATCCAGGCTGTCAGGCCATATTTGTCAGCTTCTGCCAAACCCTCGTGTCCAACCATGAAGACCTCCGTCTAATTTCCAAGAGCCTCTGGCAGCCACAACGCAATTTGCGGAAAGGCCACCACAAGCACCAGACCGATCACCTGTAAGCCGATAAAAGGCATCACAGCGATGAAAATTTCTTGCAAGGTCACGTCTTTAGGCGCGACCGACTTCAACCAGAAGCACGCCGGGCCAAACGGCGGTGACAAGAAGTAGATCTGAATGTTCATGACAAACAAAATGCCAAACCAGATCTTGGCCTGATCAGCTGTCAAACCCAGCTCGGGGGCCAAGGTCACCACAACGGGCGCAAACACCGGCACCGTGATGAAGATGATGGCAATCCACTCCATAAAGGTGCCCAGCACCACCAAAATCGCCATCATCAGCAAGATGACGCCCAAGGCGGGAATGCCCAGACCCGTAAACAGCGATCGCATGAACTCGGCGCCGCCAATCAGGTTGTAAATGCCCACAAACGACACCGCACCCATGATCAGCCAGATGATGGTGCCAACCGTGGACATGGCGCCAACCAAGGACACGCGCACAATGTCCCAGCGCCAGCCCGAACGGACAAACGCCACCACGATGGAGCCCATCGTGCCCACCGCCGCCGCCTCGGTAACGGAGGCAATGCCGCCGTAAATTGAACCCATCACGCCGCCGATCAAGGCAATGCTCAAAAAAACCGCCTGCACCCGTTGTTTGGAGAGCTTCTTTTCCTCCCCCGTGATGGCGGCCGCCTCGGCAGCCGTAGGAGCAAGCTTAGGGTTGAGATGCACGCGCACGAGCACATAGATCGCATAAAAAGCCGCGAGCATGAAGCCCGGCACGAAGCCGGCCATGAACAGGTCGCCAATGCCCACCTCCGCTGACAAGCCGTAAACAATCATGACGATCGATGGCGGAATCAGGGTGGCCAGCGCACCCGATGCACAAATCAAGCCGATAGAAAGCTTGCGGTCATATCCGAGGCGAAACATCTGGGGCAGGGCCACCAAACCCAGCATCACGATTTCTCCGCCCATGACGCCCGACATGGCCGCCAAGATCACGGCCACCACGACGGTCTGGACGGCCACACCGCCGCGAAGATTGCCGGCGAAGATCGCCATGGCATCAAACAGGTCTTCGGCAATGCCTGCTTTTTCGAGGATAGACGCCATCAGCACGAAGAAGGGTATGGCCACCAGGGTGTAATGGTCCAACAGGCCTGCGGCATTGGTGGAGACCAGGTACAAGCCTTTGGGTCCAAAAAAGCCGATGGCCATGATCACCGAGACGATCAGGGTGACGATGCCCAGTGGCATGCCCGTCATCATCAAGGCAACCAGAATCACAACCATGCCCAGCGAGATCACACCTAGGCCATAGGAGCGCAGGTCCAATGCATCTTGGATGTCGAACACGGAGGCCATGTTGGTAAACGCCGAACTGATGGTCTCGAAGACAGCGACATCGCTCAGGATGTTTTTCAAGACAGCGTTGGCCAGGTAAAACGCCATCAGGGCGCCCAAGCACTTGACGGCCATGCGCGCTGCTTTGGCGCGCAGCAGGTAATGAAAATTGACCGTGAGTTGTGCCAGATAAAGTGTGCAGCCGATGACCAAAAAGCTCTTCAGGAGCGTCGGCATGGGGGAGTTGAAAGCGCTGCCGGCGCGCTCAACCCGATGAATAGCCTCAGCGGCCTCGTCCAGCGCATTGGTGAGCAAAAGAAAAAGCGCGGCGATGCCAATCAGATGGCTGAACACCGATAAACGCCATTGGTTGTGTTCAGACACGGAATGAGAAATCACCGTGATGGAGATGTGCTTTTGGCGCAGGGTGATATAGCCCGACGAAAGCATCCAGCAACCCGCGATGAGCACCATGGTCATCTCAAAGGCCCATTGGGTGGGGGCATTCAAGACATAGCGCGAAAACACCTCCCACAAGGTTGCTACCGCAGCCACCAGAAACAACAATGAGGACGCCACGCCTGTGAAATGGCTAATGTGATCCATGGGCCCGTACGGGCGGTCGATCACCGGTGTCGCGATGTCATCGGGTTCCGTTGAGACCTCTAGGGG
>JAYQPP010000003.1:0-153679 GCA_038145425.1 Comamonadaceae bacterium
CAGTTTCCGCCGGTCAGCTTTCGCACCCTCACCTTTGTGCTCGGAACTGCGGCAATCGGACTGTATGCCTGGCACAAAGGTGCCAGTCTCTCGGTTCCACGCGGGGAGCGCTGGACCACCTTCAAGCTCAGCGTGCCCAACATGGTGATCTGGCATCTGGGCCTGATCTACGGCCTGACGCTGTTGAATTCGGGGCGCACCGCCATCGTGGGCTACACCATGCCGGTGTGGGCCCTGCTGGCCAGCGTGATCTTTTACGCTGAAAAGCTCACGCCGCGGGTCTTGCTGGCCGTCACCTGCTCTTTGACGGCGACGCTGCTGCTGGCCTGGCACGAGCTGTCTCACTTTGCCGGCCAGCCTCTGGGTCTGTTGTATACCTTTGGCGCTGCCATCGGCTGGGGCATCGGCAACGCCATGATGAAACACACCAGGTTGTCGATTTCCAGCATCAGCCTGACCTTCTGGTCTTTGCTGACCGGAACGATCGTTTTTTCTGGTTTCGCCATCGCGCTGGAAATGGACCGCTGGCGCTGGCCCATGCCCCTTGAGTGGCTGGCCATTGCGTATGGCGGCATCATCACCTTTGCCCTGAGCTATGTAGCCTGGTTTCAAGTCGCGCGCAAGCTCTCGCCCGTGGCCAGCGGTCTATCGATCATGCTGGTGCCGATGGTTGGCGTCACTGGTGGCGCACTGGTACTGGGTGAAGTGATCACCAAAGAAGACCTGTTAGCCCTTGGGTTCATCCTGACAGCGATGGCGCTGGTGCTTTCACCCCGGCAAAAGCAGGCCTAGGGGACACGAGCCGATCCACCTACCGACTGGCTTGGTACGGCCAGGCCAATTGGTCTGTTACAAGCGTTTCACCAATTGCGCCAGCATCGGGCTATAGTTCGGCGTTATATTTTTCGCCAGGGATTGAAAGCGCTTGGCAGGCGGAAACCGTTGATTCGACCACCCCCATGGGCGGCAGCATGTCCACTGAACCTGAAAAACATCAATCGGCTGAAGCAGATAACGGTGGCCACTCTTAGCCGGTAACCGTGAAGAGCGCAGAGCCGAAAGACGAGTCGACCGTCGTCTTCGTTGGCATCGGCGCCTCTGCGGGGGGCCTGGAAGCCTTGCGCTTGTTTGTGGGCGCACTGACGCCCGACAATGGCATGGTTTATGTGGTGGCCCAACACTTGTCGCCGCAATATCGATCCATGATGGCCGACCTGCTGGGCAGAGAGACCAGTCTGAAGGTGCTCGAAATCACGGACGGCATGACGCCCATCGTCGACTGCGTGCACGTTGCACCCCCGAACGGCAACGTTTTGCTGGACCAGGGCCAACTTCGGATTCGGCCGTCGACAAACGATATTGGCCCAAGGCCGTCGGTCGACCTTTTGCTCACCAGCCTGGCTACAGAAGTTGGCCGCAATTCCGTTGGCATCATTCTGTCGGGTACGGGATCCGACGGCTCTCATGGCATGCGGGCCATCAATGCCGCCGGCGGTATTTGCATTGCCCAAAAACCGGAAACAGCCAAATACGACGGCATGCCGCAGTCAGCCATCAACGCAGGCGCAGACCTGGTCCTCGCGCCTGATGAGATCGCCAGGCATCTCAAATCCATCGTCAAGCGACCACGCATCTACTCGGACGCTAACGCGGGCTCGCACGACATAAGCCCGGTCGAACTGGTGATTCAGCGGGTTTTTGCCAAGACCGGGATGGATTTTTCCAATTACAAAACATCAACCCTGAGCCGGCAGATTGAAAGGCGCATGGGGGTGTTGCAGGTCCAAACCTTGGACGAGTATCTGAACCTTGTGGATAAGAACCCGAGCGAGTTGGATGCCCTGGCAAAAAGCTTTTTGATCTGCGTCACCGCATTTTTTCGAGATCCGCGAGCCTTTGATGGTTTTAAAAAATATATCCCTGAACTGCTAACCAGCAAAAAACAGGGGGAAAGCATTCGGCTTTGGGTACCGGCTTGTGCCACTGGCGAAGAAGCATACAGCCTGGCGATTTTGTTGAGCGAGCATCTTGGCGACGATATCGGGACCTACAACATACAAATTTTTGCCACCGACATCAACGCAGAAGCCACCCAGATTGGCCGCAAGGGGCTTTACCCTGAGGCAGTGCTTGATGGCATAAACCAGGACTTGATTAACAAATACTTTCTCCGCAAAGATGACAAGTTTCTGGTAGAACGCCGCATTCGCGACCTGGTGGTATTCGCGGTGCACGACATCATCAAGGATCCCCCTTTTCTGCGGATGGACCTGATCTCCTGTCGTAATTTGCTGATCTATTTCAAGCCAGGTTTGCAGGAAAGAGTGATGAACTTGTTTCATTACGCACTAAATCCTGGCGGTGTGCTTGTGCTTGGCACCTCTGAAACAATAGGTCAAAGTACGCTTTATTTTCACGAGATGGATCGCCGTCTGAAAATTTATCGCAGGCGCGATGTTCAGGCCCCGTCGCCAGCGACTTTCCCCTCCGCGGCCCTGCCGCCATTGACGAAGCGAAAGCGTTCATGGGATAGGGAAAAAGAAAAGCCTCTCCACGCGGGAAGAAGGAATGGACGCGCTCATGCAAGCGTACATCCCGCCGAGCGTACTCATCAGCGTCGACGGGCGTATTCTTGAGCTGTTCGGCGATTTGACGAATTTCATTACCCTGAAAGACGCAAAAACAGACTTCAATCTGTTTTCAATACTGCATCCTGCTTTTCGCACCGAGTTGCGGGGACTCGCTCATAGCGCGAACCCCTTCGAAACCAGAGTCACACGCCCCGCAAAAATCGAGATATCTGGCGAAATTAAGCGCTTCCAAGCGTTGGTAAGACCAGTCGTTCAGAGGAAAGATGGTCTGCGGCTGCTGCTGATTACATTTGAGGACCTTTCGTCCCTTGATGACGAAGGCGTAACGGTCAGACAGGTCGATCTTGAAGACGAGTCTCGCGTGCAAGAGCTAGAGCACGAGCTGGCAATAACACGCGAGAGCCTGCAAACAGTCATTGAAGAACTGGAAACCGGCAATGAAGAACTGCAGTCCTTAAACGAGGAATCTCAAGCTGCCAATGAAGAATTGCAAGCAACCAACGAAGAGTTGACCACGGTCAATGACGAACTCACCACCCGCACCTACCAACTTGGGCTGGCAACGGACGATCTGACCAACATCCTCAACAGCTCTGGGTTGGCTATTCTGGTGGTGGACAGAGCTTTGGTAATCCGGCGATTCAATGAGGCCGCGCAGGATTTTTTTGCGCTTGATAAGCAGACTACGCCCCTTAATCTGGCAGCGATACCCAGGAAATTTCAGCTTGGGGAATTCATTGAACAGGTAAAAAAAGTATGCCAGCTGGAGCCCACGGCCCCGGAGGCCACGCCATCTCGCGAGAACACCTACCTCGGCAAATTTACCGTGCAAGACCGGATTTTTGATGTTCATGCGCAAGCCTATCGAGCTACTGAAGGGGATGTACCTGGCGGAGCCGTGATCACGATCGCCAATGTCACCGCACACGACCTGAATGAGAGGGCCCTGGCTCTGTCGCAGGCCAAATTGGCCAATTACATGCAGTTGGCCTTGGCGGCCAGCTATTGGGAATACGACATCGGTGCAGACTTGTTTACGTTCACGGACGATTTTTACCGCATGATGAACCGGTCGGCTCAGGAGATGGGTGGCTACCAAATACCCCTGAAAAAATACCTGCAGCATTTTTGCCATGAGGTGGATCAGCATATCTTGATAGACGCCTTCAAGAATTCGGCCCAAAGCAGTGCGTCAAAAAATGCCAGCGAGTTAGAACATCGCTTCCGGGGGCCAAACAACGAAATTTGCTGGCTTAAGGTCTGTTTTTATCTGGTCGCCGAGCCTGGCCTGACGAAGAAAAAAATCTATGGTGTCAGTCAGGACATCACCGCGCATCGCGAGACGGTCAACAGCATCAACACGGCTAAAGACCAAGCCCAAGCCTCCAGCGACGCCAAGACCAGGTTTCTGTCCTCAATGAGCCACGAGTTGCGTACGCCGCTCAACGCCATCCTCGGTTTCGGCCAGTTGCTGGAATCGCGCCCCGGTGCCGAGCCAACTCAAAAGGAATACGCTCACCACATCATCAACAGCGGGAATCATCTGCTGGCGGTCATCAACCAAGTTCTTGAAATGGCCCGATCTGAGTCGAATGATCTTCAGATCACTGTCCAGGCCGTTGAAGTGATGTCCATGGTTGAATCGACGGTCGACCTGGTCTCCAACCAGGCTTTGAGCAAGGGCCAGACGATTGACATTGAAAACAGGACCTCCGATGGCGCCTGCGTCAGTGCCGATCCCACCGTTGCGAAGCAGGTTTTGTTGAATTTGCTTTCCAACGCCATCAAATACACGCAGGACCAGGGCCAGATCAAAGTCACCATAGAAACCAGGACGCCCCACATCGTTCGATTTGAGGTGATAGACAACGGCGCGGGCATGGACGACTATCTGACCAAGCCGCTGAATGTAGAAAAGCTTCTGGGCGTTCTAGATCGCCTGCTGCCGAAAAAGCGGCGGTAGCACGCGACAAAGCCGACGAACCAGCCTGCAGGCGCAACACGCCTTTTTGCGAGTGCGCCCCTAGCCCAATGGATGCCCAGGGAACACCCTATCGCATGATGAACGGGTTGGCCGGCGCACCCTGGGCATACGAGATCCAGGTGCTCTTGGTCTCCAGATACTCGCGAATTGCCTCTATGCCACTTTCGCGTCCAATGCCGGAATGCTTCATGCCGCCAAAAGGCATCATGTAGCTCACGGCGCGATAGGTATTGACCCAGACCGTGCCGGCCTTGAGCGCTTTGGACATGCGCACAGCGCGGCCAATGTTTTCAGTCCAGACGCCGGCAGCCAGCCCGTAAATAGTGTCGTTACCCAGGCGCACGGCCTCGGCCTCGTCGTCAAAGCCGATGATGGAAAGAACCGGGCCAAACACCTCCTCGCGGGCGATGCGCATCTGCGGCGTGACATCCACAAAGATGGTCGGCTCGACAAACTGACCCCCTGGCAAATCTGGCGACGTGGCCGGCCCGCCACCCAAGATGCAACGTGCGCCCTCTGACTTAGCGATGTCGATGTAGCTCAGAATTTTTTGGTACTGCGCCGGCGTCGTCACTGGGCCAATATTGGTGTCGGGCAGCATCGGGTTGCCTTTGCGCGCCGTGGCGCCTAGCTCAGCCACCTTCTGCGTGAACTTCTCCTTGATCGAGTTTTGCACCAGCAAACGCGAGCCCGCAATGCAGGTCTGGCCGGTGGCGGCAAAAATACCCGAGATGACGCCGGCGGCTGCTTTGTCCAGGTCACAGTCATCAAACACGATATTGGGCGACTTGCCACCGAGTTCCAGCGAGACGCGCTTCATGGTCCTGGCGGCTTGCGCATAGATTTTGGCGCCTGTCACATCTGAACCCGTGAAGGTGATCTTGGCCACCTGGGGGTGGTCAACCAAGGCTGAGCCCGCCTCATGACCAAAGCCCGTCACCACGTTGAAAACCCCGTCCGGAAAGCCTGCCTCACGGGTGAGCGCCATGAACTCCAGCGTAGACGCCGATGCAAATTCAGAGGGTTTGATCACCACGGTGCAACCAGCTGCCAGCGCTGGGGCGCACTTCCAGGCCACAAATAGCAGCGGCGAATTCCAGGCCGTCAGCGCACCGACCACGCCGACGGGCTCATGGCGGGTAAAAGCAAACATATCGGGCTTGTCGATCGGCATGACCGCGCCCTCAATCTTGTCGGCCAGGCCGCCGAAGTAGCGCCACCATTCGGGGTGGTAATTGACCTGGCTGCGCATCTCGGCCATGAGCTTGCCGTTGTCCCTGACCTCCACTTCAGCCAGTCGCTCGGCATTGGCGCCGACCAGGTCGGCCAGCTTGTACATCAGCTTGCCGCGCTGCGAGGCGGTCATGGCCGCCCACGGACCCTCGCGCAGCGCGCGCGATGCTGCCTGCACCGCGCGGTCAACGTCTTTGGCGCTGCCACGGGCTATTTGCGCCCAGGCCTTGCCCTGGTAGGGGTCCATGGTGTCCATCCACTGACCTTCGATCGGATCAACATACTGGCCGTTGATGAAATGTCCGTACTGCTTCATGGGGCTTCCTCACAAAAAAATCGTGGCCGCCAAACTGGCACGCTGCCATGTTGGCGCAGACCACGAAGGCACAGTTTAAGCAATCAATTGAGGATGCGGGCTTTCGCCTGCTTTGGGATGGAATAATTCAGCGCGATGAAATTTTGGCGATCCCTCAAAGACCAGCATCCTATTGCCGGGTATCTCTGGCGCGGCTGGCTGACCCTGCTGATCCTGACACTTCTTTGGGATGCAAGTCCTCTGGACCTGGCGACCATGGACCTGATCGGCACGGTCAATGGCTTTCCTTTGCAACACCAAACGCTGCTTGAAATCTGGTTGCATGACAGGTTACGCATCGTGGGCTGGTTCATCTACCTGAGCGGGTGGGCCTGGGCTTTTATCCGGAAACCGTCCCCAATCTTTCGTCGTGCCGATCGTGTGTTCCTGATGGCCATGGTCACTGTCAACCTGCTGATGATTGTGGGACTCAAACATCTGAGTCAAACCAGCTGCCCTTGGTCGGTCCAGAACTGGGGCGGCACAGTTGGCTACGTCTCGCATTGGCAATGGGGTATCGCCAGCGGCGGCGGCGATCATTGCTTTCCGTCAGGCCATGCATCAAGCGCTTGGGCCTTTGTGCCGCTGGTGCTGGCGGCCTGGTGGCCCTTGGGCGGCCGGGTCCGAAGCGCGGCGCTGCCATGGATCAGCAGCGCATTCGCGATCGGCGTTGTGCTGACAGCGATCACCCAAACGCTGCGCGGCGCCCACTATCCCAGCCACAGTCTGTGGACGGGCGTCATCTGCACAGGCACCAGTCTGATGGCCTGGACGATCTGGCAGAGGCGATGGGCCTCACGCCAAGCCCGCGCTCGGCGATTGGCCCCGGCTTGCGACCAAGGATGAAATAGCGCGAAGACCGTCAAGGGGCGACGGATTCTTTGGTGGCAGTCAAGCCAGCCGGCGTGATCAGTCGCTCCCCTTGCGCGCCTGATAGGCCGTGTATTTTTTTGCACTACCTCGCGCCTGGTCCACAGGATATTTTTTGGCGTTGATCTTCATCTTGGCAGCCGCCGCCTGGGCCAGGTCGATGCCCAGCTGGTCCGAGAGCCGAATCAGGTACAGCAGTACATCGGCCAGCTCGTGCGCGACTTGCTCGCGCTGCTCGCCGCTGAGCGCCTTGCTTTGCGCCTCACTCAGCCACTGAAAATGCTCCACCAGCTCACCGGCCTCGGCAATCAGCGCCATGGCCAGGTTCTTGGGCGAATGAAACTGATTCCAGTCGCGCTCCTGGGCAAACGCGCGCAACTGGTCGCGCAACACAAGCAAGCTCGGTTCGACTTCCATCAACACCTCTAATAAAAACCTTTTTTCGGAATCACATGGCGAACGCCGCCTTTGGGTTTGTCCACATCGCCTCTGCGCCTGGGAATCAGGTGCACATGGCAGTGGAAAAATGACTGACCAGCCATCTCGCCGCAATTCACGCCGATGTTGAAGCCCTCAATCGTGGCGTCTTCGCCTTCAAGAACCAGTTTTTGCTCGCACAACAAGGCATGGATGGCTGCCGCCTCCTGCGCATTGAGCCCAAAATAGTCAGCCACATGGCGTTTGGGCAAGAGCAAGGTATGCCCCGGCGTCACCGGAAAGTTGTCGCGCACCACGTAGGCGTGGTCATTCTCGGCAACGATTTGCGCGCGGTCGTTGGCCACAACATGGCAAAAATGGCAATCGCTCATTCAGGCTCCAAAAACAAGCTTGCCGGGCCCGGCACTGCGCCGCGCCGACAAGGCTGATCATGGTAGCGTGTTCTAGCACTCTGCCCGCGCGCTCTTGAAGTGGTTGGCACGCTCAGCGCTGCGGCATGTCTTTGACGCCATAAGCCAGGTTCACGGCGGCATCGGTGGGGATCGGCATCATGGCCGTGTTCCAGGCCTCCCAGCTTTGGCGGATTTGGGTCAGCCGTTCTGGGTGGCGCTTGGCCAGGTTGGCACGTTCAAGCGCATCGCTGCTGATGTTGAACAGATAGGCATAGCCGTCAACACTTAAAAACTTCCAGTTCCCCTGCCGGTAGGCGCGCTGCTGGCCGTTGCGGCCTGAGCGAGGCACGCCCCACGGCCCTGCCTCGCGGACCCAGGCTCACCAGGGTTAGGCGCTGGTGTCTGCGTTCATCATCGCTGGTGTGGTGGTCTACGCGACTGAGCAAACGTCGCGCTCCCGCATACACTTGCTTGCCCCTACCACCGCAGACAATACATGACTCCACAGCAACTTCTGGCGCATATCGACGCCGGGCAACTTTGGCCGGGCCGGCTCGACCCCGCGCTCGATCTCGATAGTGCCTACCAGAAGGCGCTTCAAGTTCGCACGCTGCGCCTTCAACGCGGCGAGCGGCCGGTAGGCTTCAAGATTGGCTTTACCAACCGAACTATCTGGCCTGTCTATCAGGTCTTTGCGCCGATCTGGGGAACGGTCTGGGATACCACGCTACAAGATGCAGCGAAGTCCAAGCAACTGAGCCTCACGCCAAGCTGCCAGCCACGGCTGGAGCCCGAAGTTGTATTTGGCCTGAAGCATCAACCACCGAAACAGGCATCGCTGGACGACTTGTTTGAATCCATCGACTGGATCGCACCCGGCTTTGAGGTGGTGCAGTGCCACCTGCCTGACTGGAAATTTCGCGCCGCTGAAACGGTAGCCGACAGCGGCCTGCACGCACGCCTGTTGCTAGGACCCAAAGAATCAATCAGCAGCCTGGCTCGAAGTGCACAAGACTTGATTGAACGGCTAGCCACGATGCCCGTCACGCTGTTCCAGGGTGATCAGAAGGTCGACCAGGGCCTTGGCGCGAATGTGCTGGATAGCCCTTTGCAGGCCTTGATGCATTTTTTGCTGGAGCTTCGTCAGTGCCCGAACGCCCCGGACCTGATGGCCGGCGACGTGGTGACCACGGGCACTGTGACCGATGCCCATGGCGTCAAGGCCGGCGAGCATTGGCGTGCGGACTATGGCGGCGTTTTGCCTGCTCTGGACGTGCAGTTCATCTGATCCGACCTTGACCCGGCAAGGATTGGCGTACCGTTTTGGCGTGCTGGAGAAGCGCATCAGTAGGTCCACATGACCCAGACGTGGACCAGGGCCAGCGCGCTGCCCACACCAGCCAACACGATATGCACGACCCACCACAGCCTCAGGTGCGCCTGCGTGCGCGGCAGCACAAAACCAGGGTGCGCCGCACCCAGCATGGCCATCGCCAGCATCAAAGCCGCCAAAACAGCGAGAAAGATAGTGGGAACATAGACCGCATGCAAAAGCACCGCCGCCACCAGCGCCAGCCCCAGGGCCTCATGCCAGGTGCGCTGCCGCGCCGAGCTCAGACCGCTGCGCCAGCGCATCACAGGCAACACCCACAGCGCCACAAAAATCGCAAGCAGCACATAGCCAGTGACCTGTCGGAAGAGCCGAGGCGGCATCCAGGCGTCCAACCCGGTGTTGAGCCCAAGCCAGAGGGCAGTTGCCGCCGCAAGCAGCAGCGTGGCGCTGGCGCGTTTATCGGGCCGAAACCGCATCAGTGGCTACCTGGCTGGCCTGGATCAAGCCTGAGAGGGTCTGCTCAGAGGCGCGTCGGCTCACCGCGGCCATGAACGTGTCGGCATCGGGAAGAAACAGGCCTTCCCGGGGCCACTTACTGCCAATACCAAGCGCTGGCTTGGAAAAGCCTGAGGCCTTATTCAGGTACGCCTGATAGGCCTGTCTGACCGAGCGGCGCAGCACCGCCACTTTAGCCAGGACTTCCTGCGCAGTCACGGTGGCGTGGGGATACAACCAGGTGGTCGCACCCATCGGGTCATTGAGCTTCCAGTCTTTTTTTGTGGAGTCCGCATGTTCGTTGTGGCAGGTCACGCAAGGCTGGGCACTAGCCCGATCAACGTACATAGCCGTCTGCATGCTGTTACTGGTATCAAAAAAATACGCGGGCTTACCATCGGCTTTCATGCTGGCAAAGCGCGCAGCCTGCGTGGCATTCAAGCGGTTGGGCGGCGCAATCGGAAAGTCGGAACCCAGGAATAGACCGACCTCACTGTTTTGCTGCTGCAGCCGAACACTGACCTCACGTAGAAGAAGTGCCGGCAAGGGACCGGCTTGAACGGCAGCATCCTTCCAATCTTCGGTGAAGCGCAGGCCTGCACGTAAACCGGGGCCAACGATTTCCGCGGTAAAAATGCTGCGCGCTGCATCCTGCTCGGCAGCCAGCGCGTCAAACAAAACCTTCACCGGCAGACGCTCGCCTCTGGCAATGCCCGGCTCGGGCAATGGTGGTGGCGCCGTCACAAACAGGTAGGTCGCCACCACCAGCAGCGCCAGTATCGCAAATAACTGTTTGTAAAACTTCATTTGAACAAAGGCTGCTGTTTAGTCGGCTGGCGCGCAGGGCTTCGAAGCGCATTGCCATAGGGAGATTTTCCACCTTGAAAATACCGAATCACGTCCGCCTCAGACACCGCCTGAGACAAGGCGACCGGTACAGGCCGAATGTGATTGCCATGATAGTCATGGCAGCCCATGCAGGTATCCCAGCGCGCCTGTGCTGTGAGAGTGGCGTGGCTTGGCGAGGCTGGCGGCTTCAGCTTGTCCTGGGCCAGTTTCATGTCCTCATGGCAGGACTGGCAGTAGCGGCCGTCGCTTAGCGTCACCCGTGTATCGCGATGCTCGGCATGGCAGGACACGCAGCGCTGCGGTGCCAGCGTCTGCCGAATCTGCGCATAGCGCGCCTGCAAGAACAGGTGGGCAGCATGATGGTCCTGGGTACGGGCATGGCATGCGTTGCACTGGACATTGCCGACGCTTTGGTGAGCCAAAACCACGTCACTTTCCCGCCAACCCATCCAGTAAGCCACTTGGGCCTGCGCGCGTTGTCGCACCGTGCCCGGCGCAGTCTGATGGCACTCTGCACACGCCAGACCCTCGTGGCCCGTGTTGGGATGACCGGGCGGCGTGAAGGTATCGAGCACCTGGCTGGAAAACAACATCAAAACAGCTAACACCAGAGCCAAGGCCGCGGCGTACGCGCCACGCACAAAACCAGCGCGAGTCGGCCCGGACCGACTCGCCGGTGGCAAGCCAGCGTGGACAAAGCGTTCTGTCTTGATTGATTCAGGCAACACGCCTTGCAAGCTGAGCGCAGCCACCACATCATCGATATAGGCATGTGGCCCGCAGATGAAAAACAGCGCACCCGAAAAACGCTTGACCAGCGCCGCGATCTCGGACTGCCCCAGTCGATCATCCTTGGTGGTCTGGCGAATGTGCACCGTGAGGGCGTCGCTGCGCGCCGCATGATCCAACAGCTCAGACGCAAAAGCCATGTCTTCGATCCGCCGGCCGCTGTAGTCCACGTGCACCGGGGCTGCTCGCTCGGTACCAGCAGCCGTACGCACAATCGCGAGTGCCGGCGTGACACCGATGCCAGCGACCAGGCAAACCGTCGGACGCTCGCAGTCCACCCAAACCACCTCTCCCCTTGGCGCCGCAATACGCAGTTCTTTGGCGGCGAGCTCGCCGTCGAAAAGCCAATGGGAGAACTGGCCCTGCGGTTCGCGCTTGACGGCGATCTCGAGTTCAGCGCCTGCCCCTGGTGCGGAAATGATGGTGTAGTTGCGCGTGATCCACTGCTGGTCGACCTGTCCGGTGATCGCAATATGTTGCCCTGTCTTCCAGGCAATACTGGCATTCATGTCCGGGCGCAGGCAAAAACTTCGAACCTCGGCGGTCTGCGCTTTTTGGCTGGCGAGGACCGGGATCCAGACCGATTGCCCCAACAGGGTCAACACGGTGGTCTGGCAACCCCCACAAACTGCGCCACAGCCGGTGGACTCTCGCAGGCCTTCCAGCGAGTCAACACCCTGAGCGATCAGGGTGCGAAGAGACGCGGCACTCACCTGCATGCAGTAGCACACCGTCTCGTCGCGCAGCTGACTTGCGGGCGTCCGCGGCAGCCTGAGTCGCCCGGTGCGCTCAAAATCCGCAAACACTTCTGCGGGAACGGCCAGGCAGTCCAGGGCATGCTCAAGCAACCAAGGCAAGTCCGTCCAGGTACCGGCACCAACCAGGGCGATGATCTGGCCATCGGCGTCAAGCTGCACCATGCGCTCGCGCGCGCTGGCGTCTGCCTGGGCTGCTTCAGCCCAACGCCAGCTGGTGTGAATGGCCGGGGCATTGAGCGCCTTGAGGCTGAAGACTCGCAGTTGCGGCAGCCAGCTCGACAACCATCGCCTGCCATTAGCCAGCTGATACAGGCGCTGCACGCTGTTGTGATCGCCCTGGCGGCCCACAAAATTAAAGGAAACGCCACGGTTGGGTAGACGATAGACAAACTCCAGGCCTGCGAGCATTTCCCGCAGTTCGCCAGACTGCGCATAGAGAGACGCAAAATCTTCACTTGATACCCGTATCGCTGTCGATTCAGTCTGAGCCTTCACGCTGGCCGCGCGCGGCCGCCTGTGGATCAGACCAAACTCGCCAAAAACATCGCCAGGGCCGAGTTCGCTGATCGGTGTTTGTGGCGCGTCCTCGTGGTACACCGTCAGACGACCCGAGGTCACAAAGTAAGCTGCATCAGCCGTGTCACCTTGGCGAAAAATCAGTTGGCCAGCGCTGAAGGTCAGAGTCTGGGAAGGATCGGGCGGGTTGAGGCGGTACAAAACCTCGAACATCTCGGAGCGCCGACGCAGGTTTTGAGTCAGGCGCTCGCCCGCGCGCGCGCGCAACTGCCTGCCCAGGGCTTCATGATCCTGCAGCCATTGAAGAAATACGGCCGCCTCGAATCGCAGCAATTGCACATCGTCGAGTGCGCGAACACCTGCACTTCTTCGCCCCGGCACAGTCGCTGAAAACAGGTAGTCTTCGCCGAGCAGGTCGCCGCGCTCAAGCGAATTGACCACCTGTTCTGAGCCATCGGGGCGCGCCAGAAAAATCGCAACGTGCCCTTGCAATAAGAGGTAAACCCCGTCGCCCAGATCGCCTGGTGCAAACAGGAGATCCCCGGCAGACAGAGACACAAGCTGTGCGGTATGCAGCAATGGCGCAAGGTCCTCAGGTCGCAAATGACTGAGCACTGGGCTGTCACGCAGCACCTTCGCGTCCATCATCAAATCTTTTGCCATGAAGTCAGTTGGCAATAAAGCCCTCCAGGCAAAAGTACAAGCACTTCCGCCGGGCGATATTGCATCACAAGACGGGTGGCCGCTCGTCTGCCAGGGGCCAAGCCAGCATCAGACTGCGACAACACTGCACCGCGCGAACGTACTCACCATCCATGAAACAATCTCGGCCCATCAGTCACCCAGACCATTTTTTCGGAGTTGGAAATGAAAACCTACAAGATTGCAGTCATTCCTGGAGACGGTATCGGCAAGGAGGTGATCCCGGCCGGCCAGCATGTGCTGCAACTCATGGCCTCAACCCTCGGCCGTTTTAACTTTGAATTCGAGCACTTTGGCTGGGGTGGTGACTACTACCGCCAGCACGGCATCATGATGCCTGAAGACGGCCTGGATGCCCTTCGCGACAAGGACGCCATCCTGTTTGGCTCGGCGGGCGACCCTGACATTGCCGACCACATCACGCTGTGGGGCTTGCGCCTGAAGATTTGCCAGGGCTTTGACCAATACGCCAACGTGCGCCCCACCCGCATCCTGCCTGGCATTGACGCGCCGCTGAAGCGTTGCACACCGAAAGACCTGGACTGGGTGATCGTGCGCGAGAACTCTGAAGGTGAGTACGCCGGCATGGGCGGGCGCGTGCATCAGGGCCACCCGATCGAGGCTGCCACCGATGTCAGCATCATGACGCGTAGCGGCGTTGAGCGCATCATCCGCTTTGCCTTTCGCCTGGCGCAATCACGCCCGCGCAAACTGCTCACCGTGGTGACCAAAAGCAATGCACAGCGCCACGCCATGGTGATGTGGGACGAGATTGCCCACCAGGTGGCCAAAGATTTCCCCGACGTGCGCTGGGACAAGGAACTGGTCGACGCGATGACCGCGCGCATGGTCAATCGCCCATCAAGCATCGACACGGTGGTCGCGACCAATCTGCATGCGGACATCCTGTCGGACCTGGCTGCTGCGCTGGCTGGCAGCCTGGGCATTGCGCCCACCGGCAACATCGACCCCGAGCGCCGTTATCCCAGCATGTTCGAACCCATCCACGGCTCGGCCTTTGACATCATGGGCAAAGGCCTGGCCAACCCGATAGGCACCTTTTGGAGCTGCGTGATGATGCTCGAGCATCTGGGGCAGGCCGATGCCGCCAGCCGATTGATGCATGCGATTGAATCGGTCACAGCAAACCCCGCCCTGCACACCGGCGACCTGGGCGGCAAGGCCACGACGGATCAGGTGACGGCCGCGGTGTGCCAGGCCTTGACGGCCTGATACGCCAAAGCAGTGTGTCATCCAGGGTGATGGCGTCTGTCAAATCTGGGTTGACTTGGGGTTTGTCATTGAACCAGCCGCGCTTGGATGCATTGACCTTCACGCGTAAATGAAGCCAAGGTCATTACACTGAGTGAAAAGCCATTTTTTGATCATCCCATCATGGAGTCCGTTATGCACAGCAACGAATCCCAAGCTCATGGTGTGCGCCGTAAGGCTCTGCTTGGCTTAATGGTTCTTTCGGCCTTTCTCGCTTTGATTCCAGACGAGGTTCTGGCCTTAAGTGGAACCATTCATACTGTGCTGGGCCAGGCGCGCATCGTCAAGCGCACCGGCCAGCAAGCCCCTGCGATCAAAGGGGACAACTTGTACGAAGGCGACACGGTGATCACCGCACCGGTGTCCAACGTCCAAATCCGCATGGTTGACGGGGCAAGCATCTGGTTGCGGCCGAGCACTGAATTCAGGATCGACACTTACCGCTCGACGCAGCGTGGTGAGGCCAGCAATGAAGCCCGACTACACTTACTCGCCGGCAGCATGCGCACCATCACCGGCGGGATTTCGCCCACCCGATCCGGCAGTTATGCACTGAGCACGCCGGTGGCGACCATGGGCATTCGCGGCACCGAATTCGACGCGGTGCACGCCACACCACAATACGCTGCCCAGCTCAACATTCAGCAAGGCACCTACAACCGGGTCTATGAAGGTACGACCACGCTCAGTGGGGCCAGCGCCAGCCTGACGCTGAACGCCGGCGAAGCCGGATTTATCGGGGTTCAACCGGGTGCATCACCCTCCGGGCTGGCGCCCATACCGCCGTTTCTGAATCTGCCGCCCGACACGACCGCGCTGACCAGCACGCCAGCCGGGTCCACAAGCACACCAACGCCCGCACCGCCGGTATCGGCCGGTCCCAGAGCAGTTCAGCTGACCATGTGGCTGGGTGAATTGGGATCAAACGACCCCAGCACCTCGAACGACAGCCCCGACAAGCGCGTGCGGCTGGAAGAAGGCGTGCCTGCGCTGTGGGACCTGAGCCGGGCCATGTCCGGTCCTTATGGCAACCCGCCCGGGCCAGGCGTGCAGCAGTACGCCAGCATGCGTGTCATGGTACGTTTTCAGGGCAACAACGTACGACTTGAATTCACACCAACATCCAATGTCAATGTCATCGGCAGCAGCAGCTCGGTCTCAACGTCCGCTTCCAGCCTGGACCTGCCCAGCGCCCGGTGGACTGAAGTCACCGGTCGGGGTCCCTGGCGTGCACCCAACCGCTCAGTCACCGGCACCCGCCGGGTGGCTGAGCCTAAACCGATTCGGGTGTACCTGAAGATCGACGATATTCCCTGAGCGGCCCATCTGCCGCCGCGCAAGCGAGGTGCTCATCCCAGGCAGGACACCTTGATGCCACACGAGTCCAGCGGAAGCGACTATTTTTTGTCCAGCAGGTCCCAGATGGCTTTGTCGTCCGTCTGATGCGCCTGCGCTTTGTCAAAGCGCTGCCTGAGCTGTTCCCGGTCTGCGGCCGCCATGATCAGGCGCAGATGACCCACGCTTTCACGAAATTTTTCAAAAGCGACCTCTGGATTTTTTTCAATCAGCTCGAGAGGCAGCTGTGATCCCTTTTGGCTATCTTTTTCCTGTTGTACCCGTTCAATGAGCACATCAACATCTTCCAGCGGAACGTTCAGCCGCTTGGCCTCTGCATAAATCTGGTCGCGCTCTGAGGCATCGAGCACGCCGTCGGCCAGGTGTCTGTACATTTCATTGTGCAAGCGTTCCCTATCCTTGCGCATCTGGTCGTTAAAGGCCGATGTCAGAATCGCTGCTGGCACGGCAAACAGGCCAATGCCCACCAGCGACATCACGATCGTCATGGCACGGCCTACCGGCGTCACGGGCGAGATATCGCCGTAGCCCACGGAGGCGAGCGTCACGACAGCCCAATAGATCGACTGTGGAATGTTCTCGAACTTATCCGGCTGTGCGTCATGTTCGAACAAATAG
Source organism: Comamonadaceae bacterium (assembly GCA_038145425.1). Classification (GTDB taxonomy): domain Bacteria; phylum Pseudomonadota; class Gammaproteobacteria; order Burkholderiales; family Burkholderiaceae_C; genus Rhodoferax. The sequence goes on from JAYQPP010000003.1 coordinate 16,552, forward strand.
CCCAGGCTGGCCGTGAGCGCGACGAACAGCAACATGATGAAAGTCGCCGCAGCAATTGTGGGCCACTCCCGCCTTAGCGCCTTGAAAAGCATCCCAGTGGCCCCGGTATAACGGGTCAGCTTGAGCAAACGCGTCAACCTGAAAATCCGCAGGAACCGCAGGTCGAGCATTTCGCCGAGCAAGATCTCGAGGTAAAAAGGCAGGATGGCGATCAGGTCAACCAAGGCAATCGGCGACTTCATGTAACGCAGGCGTCCGATCACCCGGCCTTGAAGTCGGGGGTCTTCAACACATGAGTAAAGCCGAAACATGTACTCAATCGAAAAAATCATCACCGCCACAGCGTCGAGCACGACCAGTTCAATATGGAACAGGGCCTCAAATGAGGCCACAGACTCCATGATCACAGAGATGACAGACACCGCCACCCAGAAAACGATAAACAGGTCTAGGTACTGATGCAACTTGCCACTGGTCGGGGTTGCATTCAGTAATGCGTAGACCTGCTGCCGAAAGCTCCTGCCCTTGTTAAGAGTCCCAAATTCACGAACTGCGGGGACCAGCACCCGAAACAGCTTTAAGATCCGCAGCAATCGCAAGGCCCTGAGGGCGCGCAGATCGACATTGATCAGAGCTGCCAGATAGAACGGCAGAATCGCCGCCAGATCAATCAGGGCAAAAGGGCTTTTCATGTAAGCCAGGCGCGGCGACTTCTTGCTGCTGAACTCAGGATCCTCTGGGGCAACAAACCAGCGGCCCAGGTACTCGATCGTGAACAGGGCTACTGAAATGACATCAAAACCATGGAACAGGTGTTCGTTGCCGGCGTAAATCGCACTCACATCCTCCAGCAGCAACGCCAGCAGATTGAACACTATCAGCAGGGCGATCGCGTTTTCAATTCGGACGGCATAGCCTGCCTCGTGATCACGATCAAAAGCCCAGTGGTACAACCAGGTGCGAAAGTTGGCAGCAGCCATCAGGACAGACTCCTTTTAAAAGTCTTGTTGAGGGTTCATAACACCACCTCACCGGTCAGCATCTTGCTGTACAGCCGTCCGCACACGCCAACACGCAATGGCAGCCGTTGGCCAATGCGCTGGTCATCGCGAATCGGCGCGTAGGTCAACGATTCGGGATCATTGGCTCTAGCAATGCCTACTTCGATCACAATCGAGCCCAGGGTAGCCGGGCGCTGACGATCGCAGGAATTGGCAAAAACAGGGTTCTGCGGCCTGATCACATTTTTGATCATCGCCGCTGCTGCGTCCGTGCGTAGCAACGCTTCCTGGCAATCGGCCCACTTTGAATCTGGCTGGCAGGCCTCAGAACCGGGCTTGGCCGAGGCGCGTGCTTCATGCATACGAAGCATCAGGCCTAGCACCGACTGCGCATGCATGCGAGTGGATTCGGTTTGGCGCGCCTGCGTGTAGTCGTTTAATGAAATAAACAAGTTGAGCAGCACCAGGGCTGTCACAACCAGCATCCAGCCCAGGTCGGCGGATGAAAAGTAGGGGCCCTGCGGCGTTGGCGGTGACAAGTCGCTCGCTGTGTTGACCATCTTGTGTACCCTCCGGTCGCCGGCGTCGCCACGCCGATTGCACACGACCCACATCTGCCAATGCATTTGCCACCAGCGCTGACAAACCCAAACAGCCAGCGTCTGGACTTCACAAACCGGGCCAGATGTTAGCACCCCGCTCCTAGTTGCCACACGCTGTGTATCACCAACCCGAGCCAGCCCCGCACAAAGGCGCTGAACAGGCCCCTCCATGTGAGCAACGATCCGGGCAGTACCGCCCCGACCCTAGCGCCAAGACCCTGGATGCGCCGAGGCTTACTAGGGTTTGTCCTATTGACAGGTCAATCAAAGCGAGCCGACCATCAGGGCATGACTGCCAGCCTGCCGCTGCCCAAATATCACCACATCTATCTGGTGCTGAAGGAGCGCGTGCTGGAAAACCAGTACGAGCACCGTATGCCCGGAGAACTCGCCTTGATGGAAGAGTTTGACGCAGCGCGCGTCACTGTGCGCCACGCCCTCGCTAATTTGGTGCGCGACAAATTGATCACGCGAAAGCCTGGGCTCGGCACTGTCGTACGCAAGCCAGTGGCCCAACCGCCAAAGACACCTGCTGTCAAGCGCCGATCCGGCTTACTTGTCAATTTGGTGAACGCAAGCCTGCGGACCCCCGCAGCAGTGGTCTCGTTGGAGGTGATTGCAGCGCCCTGGTCGGTGGCACAGGCTCTGCAAATTCCCGAGGGTGAATCGGTACAAAAAGCGGTGCGCGTACGCAGTACCGACCTTGGACCACTTTCGGTCATCGTCACCCACGTGCCGCTTTCGGTTTCTGTGCCATTTAACGTAACGCAACTAAACAAAAAGCCTTTACTCATATTGCTAGAGGAACAGGGGCTTCAGCTGGGCCAAGCCCGGCAAAGCGTCTCAGCCAGGCTGGCCGATGCCACACAGGCCAGCCTGCTCGACGTGCCCATGGGCAGCGCGCTCTTGTGCGTCGATCGGGTGGTGCACGATCAAGGCAACCGTCCTGTACAACTCCTGCACGGGGTTTACCGGCCCGACCGCTACAAATATGAAATGAACTTGTCCCGAGGCGGCGAACTCGACGCCCGAGTCTGGGTCAGCACCTCACTGGACGCGGCGTTTCAATGATGCCGACCCCACACCGAATTACCCAGGCCTGCCCCGGCAGGCTGGTAATGCAGCCGCTGCGCACCGCGAGGCGCCAGCATTTTGCCGATAAGGCAGTTTTCGCCAAGACTTTGAGCGTCTTGCAATCTTAAGGAGTTTCTCATGACGACACGTCGAGATTTTGTAGCGGGTGCTGCTGCGGTTGCGGTGGGCACCCTCGGTGGGCCGCTGGTCGCCCGGGCTCAGGCAGCTCCGATCAAAATTGGTGTGCTGCACCCGGTTACCGGTTTTGTGGCGCAGTCTGGCGGCCTGTGCCGCCTGGGCGCAACCATGGCGATCGACGACGCCAACAAAGCCGGCGGCATCAAGTCCTTGGGTGGCGCCAAGCTGGAAGCCGTGCTGGGCGACGCTCAGTCCAAACCAGATATTGGGGCAGCTGAGGTCGAAAAAATGAACGAGGCCGGCGTTGCAGCGATCGTCGGCGCCTATGCATCAGCCATTTGCCTGGCGACAACCCAGGCTGCTGCCAAGCACGGCATTCCACACATGGTCGACATCGGCGTGTCCGACCAGATCGTCTCGCGCGGCCTGAGCAACACTTTCCGTTTCGGGCCAGGCTACACCAAGGTGGCAGACCTAGCGGTCAGCAACCTCGCTGCACTAAACCAAGCGTCCGGCAAGGTAGCCAAGACCGCCATGATCATTCACGAAGAATCCTTGTTCGGCACCGGAACGGCCGGCCTTTTGAGCAAGAAGCTGCCGGAAATTGGCATCGAGGTCAAAGAAGTGATCAAGCATGCCAACCCAACGCGCGACTTCAACAACATTGCGCTTCGCATCAAGGCGGTCAACCCGGACATCGTCATCCCCGCCAACTATTACAACGAGTATGTTTTGCTGGTACGCACCATGCAACAGCAACGCATCGTGCCCAAGGCTATCTATTCAGTGCTGGGCGGCGGCGCATCAAGCTACCAGTTTGTCAAGGAGTTCCCGGAAGCGTCCAACGGCATCATCGACTGCAACCATTGGTTTAATCCGAAGAACCCGAAGGTCGCGGAATTGCGTAAACGCGTCGAAGCACAGGGCAAATTCTTCACCTACGAAGTCTTTCTGACCTACGCTGCCACTCAGGTACTCATCGATGCTATTGAGCGCGCGGGTTCGGCAAAGCGTGACGCCATCACGGCTGCGCTGGCGAGCAGCACGTTTGCCAATCACATCATGCCCTACGGTCCCACCAAGTTCGTCAATGGCCAAAACGAAGGCGCTCAGCCCATGATGACCCAGGTGATTGGCGGTGATATCAAGGTGATTTTCCCGACCGACTTCCGTGAGACTGCGGCTGTGTTCCCGATGAAGAGCTGATCAGGGCGGCCCCGGCGTGTTTGACTTCAACATATTGTTTCCGTCGGTGTTGAACGGTCTGACCACCGGGGCGATTTACGCCCTGGTGGCGCTGGGGCTGACGCTAATTTACGGTGTTTTGCATATCATCAATTTTGCGCACGGCGCAGCCCTGATGGTTGCGCTCTACGCTGTCTATTGGCTCGCCCGCAATGGGGTCGACCCCTACTGGGCGCTGCCGGTGGTGGTGGCAGCAATGTTTGCCTTTGGCTACGCACTGCAGCGCGTCATCATCAACAAGTCGAGCCATGGGCGCGACGAGAACATCCTGCTGGTCACGCTGGGCCTGTCGATCGTGCTGGAAAACCTGGCCTTGCTGATCTTTACCTCGGATACCCGCACCATCGAAACGCCTTACACCCTAGCCACGGTAGCCATTGGCCCGGCGCTGATCTCGCACCCCAAGCTGGTCGCTTTCGCCGGCTCTTTGTTGAGCTGTGCGCTGCTCTACCTGGTGGTTGCACGAAGCCGGCTTGGGCGCGCCATACGCGCCGTATCCAAGGAGAAAGACGGCGCAAGACTGATGGGTATCGATGTTGATCACATCTATGCGGTCAGTTTTGGCATCGGATTGGCCGCCGTGGGGGCCGCAGCCTGCTTTTTACTGCCAGCTTATTACGTGAACCCTCAGGTCGGCACCGGGTTCGTGCTGGTGGCCTTCACGATTGTGGTGCTCGGCGGCATGGGGAGCTTTTTCGGCGCCCTGCTCGGCGGCTTGCTCATTGGGGTGGTCGAGTCGCTTGGCGGGCTTTATCTGGGTGAATCGCTCGGACAGATCGGCATTTTTGTCATCTTCATCGGCGTCCTGCTGTTTCGGCCGCAAGGACTGTTTGGCGCCCGGACATGAGCGACCTGCGGGCCATCTTGATCTTTGCTCTGGCCGGCCTGGTCTTGCCAGCCTTTGTGGACTCTGGCGTCTGGCTCAACTTCATCTTGATGACGCTGTACGCGGCGCTGCTCGGGCAGGCCTGGAATATTCTGGGCGGCCTGACTGGCCAGTTTTCTTTTGGCCATGCATTGTTTTTTGGCTTTGGCGCCTACACCCAAGCCCTGTGCCAGATGCAAGGCGGCTGGAACCCCTGGGCCGCACTGCTGGCATCCATCGTCGTGGCCGCTGCCGTCGGCGCGGCGGTTGGCGCGATCAGTTTTCGATACGGACTCAAGGGCTCTTACTTCGCGCTGGTCACGCTGGCATTTGCCGAGGTGTGCCGAATCCTGGCCGTATCAGTCCAGTTCACAGGTGGCGGGGTTGGCCTGATGCTGCCGCTGAAAACGTCGCTCGCTAATCTCCAGTTTCCAAGCAAGCTGGGCTTTATTTATGTACTTCTCTCACTCGTTGTGATCGCTCTGCTTCTGACCTGGTGGCTCAAGCACTCTCGCCTGGGTGCCTACATGCAGGCGGTTCGCGACAATGAGGAAGCCGCTCGCGCCGTTGGCGTTAGGCCGACCCAGGTCAAGATATGGGCCATCACCCTCTCAGGTGCTCTGATGGGCGCCGCCGGTGCGATCTACCTTCAGATGTTTCAATACATCGACCCCGGCATCGCTTTTGGTCCGCACGTCTCGGTGGAGGCCCTGGTGACAGCCATTGTTGGCGGCATGGGCTCTTTGTGGGGCCCGCTGCTGGGGGCTTTGGTGCTACACGTGCTCTCGGACCTGACGCGCAACCTCTTCGGTGCGCTACCAGGGCTGAACATGGTGATTTACGGTGCTGTGCTGGTGCTGATCGTGATGTTTGCGCCGCGCGGCATTGCAGGCCTGGGGGTCTCGGTACGCCGCGTGTGGCTGGGGGTGCGCAAGCATGACTGAGCCATTGCTGCGCGCCCACGCCGTCTCGCGCGCCTTCGGCGGGCTGCAAGCGGTTGACACCTGTTCGATTGATGTGGCGCCGGGCACGCTGAGCGCGCTGATCGGCCCTAACGGCGCTGGCAAAACCACCCTGTTTGCCCTGCTCTCAGGCTTCATCCTGCCAGATCAAGGACGGGTCGAATTCAGAGGCAAAGACATCACCCGCTGGACGCCTGCTGCGCGTGCTGAGGCTGGACTGACCCGAACATTTCAGATCGTGCAACCTTTTGCTGGCCAAACCGTGCGCGAGAACATCGCGGTGGGCGCGCACCTGCGGCGCCGGTCTCGCGCGCAGGCACTGGCGCACGCCGAACGCGTGGCGCAACGGGTAGGCCTGAGTAATCAGATCGACAAGCCTGCCGCCGACCTAACGGTTGCCGGTCGCAAGCGCCTGGAACTGGCCCGGGCCTTGGCAACCGACCCCAAACTCTTGCTGCTCGACGAGGTGCTGGCCGGCCTCAACCCGCAGGAAATCGCCGACGTGATTCCAGTGGTCTCGGACATCGCACAAAGCGGCGTCACGGTACTGATGATCGAGCACGTCATGCAGGCCGTGATGAACCTGGCCGAACATGTCTGGGTGCTCTCGCAGGGGCGCTTGATCGCCCAGGGAACGCCTGCAGCGGTGACCTCAGATCCGGCCGTGATCGAAGCCTACCTCGGTGCGGGAACCGCTCAACGGCTGCAAGCGCAGGCGGCAAGCCATGGCTGAAGTCCTGCTCGAAGTCTCTGCGCTGGTCAGTGGCTACGGCCGCGTGCAGGTTCTGCGTGGCGTAGACATGGTGGTGCATGCCGGCGAAACCGTGGCCCTGCTGGGCAGCAATGGGGCCGGCAAGACCACGCTAAACAACACGCTGAGCGCTTTGATCAGAGCCTGGAGCGGCCGCATCCGATTTGCCGGCGAAGACATCAGCGCATGGCACCATCAGCAGGTGGTGCGCTGCGGCCTGATCCAGGTACCCGAGGGGCGAAAAATTTTTCCCAATTTGAATGTGCTGGAAAACCTGGAGCTTGGTGCTTATGCCAGAGCGGGTTCGCGCATTAAGTCCAATTTGGACAAGGTGTTTGGCATCTTCCCGCGCTTAGCCGAGCGTCGCTCGCAAGCGGCGGGCACCATGAGCGGCGGCGAACAGCAGATGCTCGCTATCGGCCGTGGCTTGATGGCTGAGCCAAGGCTGATGGTGCTCGACGAGCCGTCTCTGGGGCTCTCGCCCCTGCTCGTTGAAGAAATGTTCGCGCTGATCAGGCAGCTCAAAAAAGACGGGCTCTCCATCATGCTGGTTGAACAGAACGTGGGGCAGGCCCTTGAAATCGCCGAGCGCGCCTATGTGCTGGAAAACGGTGCGATCGAGCACACCGGCTCTGCGACAGAGCTCCTGCGCAGCGACGCCATTCGCAAAGCTTATCTGGGGCTGTAAACACATGAGCCCGGCCACACAACGCCCCCAAACCCTGGCGCAGAAAATCATTGCGCATGCCTGTGGCAAGCAACAGGTATCTGTCGGCGAGCTCGTGATGTGCCAAGTCGACCTGGCGATGTTTCACGACTCCTCGGGCGCGCGGCGCCTCAAGCCCATGCTCGAGGAGCTCGGCGCCTCGATCTGGGACCGCAACAAGGTGGTTCAAATCATTGACCACTATGTACCCGAAGCCGACGACGACGCGCGCAAGATTGTTCGTATCGCGCGCGACTGGGCGCGCGAGCAGGCACTGCCCCACCAATACGACAGCGTGGGCATCTGCCATGTGGTGCTGCCCCAAAGCGGCCATGTGCGACCGGGCATGCTGTGCGTCGGCGGAGACTCGCATTCCTGCACCGGGGGCGCTTTCGGCGCTTACATGTTCGGCATTGGCAGCACCGAAATGCTGGGTGTCGTCGTCACCGGCGAGATCTGGCTGCGCGTGCCTCAGACACTTCGCATGCGCTGGGACGGCCAGCTATGCAAAGGCGTGCTCGCCAAAGACATGATGCTGCACATGATCGCGCGCTTTGGAATGAATGGCGGACGCTACGAAGCGCTCGAGTTCGCCGGCGAGGCGGTCAGAAGCCTGGGCATGGCAGAGCGCATGACGCTGTCCAATATGAGCGCCGAACTCGGTGCTCAAGTGGGCCTGATTGCGCCTGATGCACTCACCCAGGATTGGCTGCACCGGGTCGCAGGGGTCTCGCCGCAGCCCTCTGCGCTGGGCTGGTTCAGCGACGAACACGCGGCTTGCGAGGAATATGTATTTGATGCCAGCGCCCTGGCGCCGATGGTCGCCGCGCCGCACAGCCCAGCCAACTCTCAAGCCGTGAGCGCGTACGGCGTGGAGCCGATCCAGGCTGCCTACATCGGCGCGTGCACCGGTGCCAAGCTCGAAGACCTGCGTGCCGCGGCCGAACTGCTCAAAGGGCGCAGGGTCGCTTCGGGCGTACGGCTGCTGGTGGCCCCGGCCAGCGTGCGCGACTTGCAACTGGCTCGCGCAGAAGGCGTTGTGGACATTTTGGAGCAGGCTGGCGCACAGTTTCTAGCCAGTTCCTGTGGCGCCTGCGCCGGCTATGGCGCCGCGATCGAAGGTGCACGCCAGGTGATTTCGACCACAGCGCGCAACTTCAAAGGCCGTATGGGGTCGCCTGACACGGGGGTCTTCCTGGCCTCACCCTACACGGTTGCAGCCAGCGCCGTGGCAGGTCGCATTGCCGACCCGCGGGAGATGATGTGAACAGCCTTGCCAGCAAAAAACCTGGAGAGATACCGACGCTGCATCGCGTGTGGAAGCTTGGCGAGAACATTGATACGGATGTGCTGATGCCCGGTCACGCCATGAAGCTCGGCATGGACGGCATGAAAGCGCATTGCCTGTCGCGCGAACGACCGGACTTTGCGGCCAAGGTTCAAAGCGGCGACGTGATCGTGGCCGGCGCTGGCTTCGGCATCGGCTCGTCGCGTGAACAAGCTGCCTCGGTACTGGTCGCGCTTGGCGTGGCTGCGGTGATCGCGCCGAACTTCGGTGGCCTGTATTTCAGAAACGCATTCAACGTGGGCCTGCTCCTGCTCAACGCTGATTTGCAGGCCGCAGTGGCCGACGGTGACCTGATCGGCATCGACACCGATCATGCCGCAGAGCCCTTCGTGACCGATGCCCAGGGCGGTGTTCACCACTGCCAGCCTATTCCTGACTTTTTAATGCAAAGGGTCCGGCTTGGCGGCCTGCTGCCCGAACTCAAACAAAAACTCTCGCACCATCATGTTTGAAGACCAACTCGATCCGGTCACGCTCGCGGTCCTCAAAGGCCGCCTGGAACAGATCGCCGACGAAATGGACGCCACGCTGTACCGCAGCGCGTTCAACCCCATCATTGCCGAGGCGCACGACGCCTGCCACGGCCTGTACGACCCGATCAGCGGCGACACCATGGTTCAGGGCAAATCGGGACTGCCGGTGTTTGTGGGCGCCATGGCGTTTGCGGTACGCGCGGCGATGCACGCCGCCGAGCAAAGCGTGGGCATGCAGTCGGGTGACATCTGGCTCTTCAATGACCCCTACGAAGGGGGCACCCATGCCAACGACTTTAAGCTGGTGATGCCGGTGTATCAGGACGGCCAGCGCGTGTGCTTTCTGGCCTCTGCCGCGCATTGGCACGACATCGGTGGTGCAGTCCCCGGCAACTACAACCCAGCGGCCACAGAGTGCTGGCAGGAGGCAGTTCAGATCCCGCCTGTGCGCATCGTCGTACAAGGTGAGCTCAATCAGGATGTGCTGTCGATCCTTCGTGCCAACACCCGTCTGCCCGACAGCATGTGGGGCGACCTCAATGGCCAGCTTGCAGCGCTCGAGCTTGGCCAGCGCCGCCTGACTGAGCTCCTGGCCGGATACGGGCTAACACAGGTCCGCCAGGCCATGCAGGCGCTGCGCCTTCGCGCGCAGACCCTGATGCGCCAGCACATCAGCGCCTTGAAAGACGGCCACTACAGCTTCGAAGACATGCTCGACAACGATGGTGTTGTCGACCAGCCGCTGCGCATTGCGCTGGACATGACGATCGAGGGCGACCGCCTCACGCTGGACTTTTCGCGCTCGTCGCCGCACTGCGCCGGGCCTGTCAACATCTCACGTGCAACAGCCATCGCCGCTTGCTATGTGGCGCTCAAGCATGTGTTTCCGCAAGTGCCGGCTAACGCCGGCGTACTTGACGCGGTTGAGTTTGTCATGCCTGAAGATCTGTTGATCACCGCAAAGCGCCCGCGGCCAGTTGGCGGCTACACCGAGACGATCTTGCGCATGATCGACGTGGTCTTTTGCGCAGTGGCGCTGGCCGATCCTGCACGTGCCGTGGCGCAAGCCTATGGCACGATCAACGCGCTGTCCATCGCCGGCCACCGCAGCGACCCAGCCCGCGCCGGTCAGCGCTGGGTGATGTTCAGCTTTTTTGGTGGCGGCCATGGTGCTCACGCACAGGGCGACGGCCTTAACCATGGCAATGCGCCGATATCGACCGCCACCATTCCACCGCTGGAGATCCTGGAAGCCGCTTACCCGGTACGCTTTACCCAATGGGCTTTGCGCGAAGGCTCGGGCGGCGCAGGCCAACATCGCGGCGGGCTGGGCGCTGTCTACGAAATCGAGTTGCTCGAGCAATCGGCGCAGGCATTTGTGTTTGGCGAGCGTGCCCGCTTTGCGCCCAAAGGCATCGCTGGTGGCGGCGAGGGCGCGCGCAATGTGTTCAGTTTTTGTCAGAACGGGCAATGGTCACGCCCGCCCATGGCGTCCAAAATGGTCGGGATTGCCTTGCAACAAGGCGACCGCGTGCGCCTCGAAACGCCGGGCGGTGGCGGCTGGGGCGATGAGCGCCGGCGCGATGGCCGGGCTTTGCAAAAAGACCGTGAACAGGGCTATGTACCTGAGAGCGGGGCTGCGCCATGAGCCGGCTTACTGTGGGCGTTGATGTTGGCGGTACTTTCACCGACCTGTTTGTGCTCGACGAAGGCACGGGAAGGGCAACAATCATCAAAGTGCCCTCAACCCGTGGGCAGGAAGCACTCGGCTTTATGCAAGGCATGGCGCAGCTGGGTGTGCAACAACCCGGCGCGACGATGGCCGATGTGGCCAGCATCGTGCATGGCACCACGGTCGGCACCAATGCGCTGCTCGAGCGCAAGGTCGGGCGCACCGGTTTGATCACCACGCGAGGCTTCCGCGATGTGCTCGAAATGCGCCGACGTGATCGCCCGCACACTTGGGGCCTGCGAGGCGACTTCACGCCCATCATCGAGCGAAAGTTGCGCCTTGAGGTCGACGAGCGCGTGCTGGCCGACGGAACCGTGCACACCCCTGTGGACGAATCCCAAGTCGAGCAGGCTGTCAAGACCTTGCTGGCGCACGGCTGCGAGGCGATTTGCATTTTTTTTATCAACGGCTTTGCAAATCCGCACAACGAGCAGAAGGCGCTCGAGCGCGTGCGTGCCCTGTGGCCCAATGACTTTGTAACGGCGGCGACCGAAGTGTTGCCAGAAATCCGCGAGTTCGAGCGCGCCTCCACCGCGGCACTCAACGCAGCCTTGCAGCCCGTTGTAGGAAGATACCTGAGCCAATTGCACGGCCATCTTCTGGCGCAAGGATTCAAGGGTGACTTGCTCATCGTGCAAAGCAATGGCGGCGTGATGTCGCGCGAAACCGCAGCACAGCGCCCGGTTCGCACCACGCTCTCTGGGCCTGCGGCCGGCGTGATGGCATGCGCGGCGATTGCCAGCGCGGCAGGCTGTGACAATCTGATCACCGGCGATATCGGGGGCACATCGTTTGATGTTTCGCTGATCACGCAGGGCCAGGCCAGCCTAGCGGCACAAACCAGTATCGAGTTCGGGCTGGTGGTGCGCTCGCCCATGATCCAGATTGAAACCATTGGCGCCGGCGGCGGCTCGATCGCTCAGGTGGACGCCAGCGGCATGCTGCAAGTCGGGCCGCAGTCCGCCGGCAGCCATCCAGGCCCGGCTTGTTACGGGCGCGGCAATGAGCAGCCGACCGTTACCGACGCCAATCTGGTGCTGGGCCGCATCAGCGCCGACAGGCCGCTGGGCGGCTCGGCGCTGGGTCTTTTAAATCTTGAATTGGCCACAGCGGCGATCAAGCGCCATGTGGCTGAGCCGCTTAAGCTCAGCGTGCTTGCCGCTGCTGAAGCCATCCTGACCGTGGCCAACGCGAAGATGGCCGGCGCGATGCGGCTGGTCTCGATCGAGCGAGGTCATGACCCGCGCCACTTTGCCTACATGCCCTTTGGTGGTGGTGGTGGCCTGCATGTGTGCGCCATGATGCGAGAAGTCGGTGTGGCCACCGGCCTGGTGCCGCGCTATCCGGGCGTGACCTCGGCGCTGGGCTGCGTGATCGCCGATCTGCGGCACGACACCGTGCAAACGATCAACCAGACGCTCTCACAGGTCGATTTTGAGCAACTCGGTTTGCGGCTCAGACAATTAAAAACCGCGTGCCAGGCCCGGCTTGACTCAGCGGGCGTGGCCCTGTCCTCTGTGCGTGACGAGATCAGCCTGGACATGCTCTATCTGGGGCAGACCCACACGGTGCAAGTGCCCCTGCAGTGGACCGATCTTTCTGCCGCTGCAGTACGCCAGGCCTTCGAGCGTACCTATAAACAGGCTTTCGGCCGCACGCTCGAGGGCTTGATCATTCGCGTCATGAATCTGCGCTTCAGCCTGATTGGCGTGCGCCCCAAATTCGACCTCGCCCTTCTGTCACCCAGTGGCGAGCCATCGGCAGCGCCACTGGGAAGCCAGGCTGTCTACCATGAGGGCCAGTGGCTGCAGGCGCAACGACTGGATCGCTTGCGCCTGGCCGCTGGTTTCCAAGTGCAGGGGCCTGCCATCTTTGAACAGGCCGACACCACGGTCTGGCTCGAGCCCGGCTTCAGCGCCCGAGTCGATCCCCTGGGCAATCTGCTTCTGTACCCCAGCCAGGAGGCCGCATGCGCACCGCCTTGATCCTGATCGACCTGCAAAACGATTTTCTGGACCCACAAGGCGCTTACGCCCGCGGCGGCTGCGCAAGTGAGCAGGCGCAAGCGCTGCCAGCGCGGCTCTTGCCGCTGATGCGGGCCATCAAGGGTGGCGGCGGCCTGCTGGTGGCCAGCCAGTTCACGCTCTGGCCGGATGCGCAAGGCGAGCCCATGATCTCGCCCCACCTGAAAGCATTGCGCCCTTTCCTGAAGCGCGGCGACTTTGCGCCTGGCAGTTGGGGGCAGGCCTGCGTGGACCCGATCAAAGACCAAATCGATGTCGCCGTGCAAAAAGTGGCCTACTCTGCCTTTTTCAATACCCAACTGGACTGGGTGCTGCGCAGGGCTGGCGTCAAGCGGGTGCTGGTGGCTGGCATCGTGACCAACGGCGGCGTGGCCAGCACGGTGCGCGACGCGCACATGCGCGACTACGAGACGGTGGTGGTGGCCGATGGTTGCGCAGCATTCAAGCTGCAGGCTCACGAGGCCGCGCTAGCCGACATGGCCAGCGTTGCTCGGGTTTCTGGCATCGCCGACCTGCTGCACGCGGCGGGGGCTGCTTCGTGACCAGCGTGCGATCAGCTGATGCGTTGCGTGCCGAGCTTCATGTGCCGGCCTTGATCGTCGGTGCCGGCGCCTGCGGACTCAGCGCCGCGATCCACCTGAAAGACCTCGGGCTTGAGCCATGGGTGCTCGAGCGCGACAAAGCGGCCAGCGGCTCAACCGCGCTGTCCTCAGGTTTCATCCCGGCAGCGGGTACCGAAGCGCAGCGTGTAGCCGGCATTGAAGACAGCGGCCAGGCCTTTTCTGAGGACATTCAGGCCAAGGCCCATGGGCAGGCGGCAACGCATTTGGTGCAGGCTTACACCAGCGCCATCACCGATGCCATGAACCGCCTGCAGGCACAGCACGGCTTTGACTGGCAGATTCTGGACGGCTTTCTCTACCCCGGCCATCACCGCCATCGCATGCACACCCTGCCTGAGCGCCAGGGCCAGGCCCTGATCGACCGCCTTCTGACCCGCGCCAGCGTGCTGGGCATTTCAGTCGTCACCAACGCCACGGTGGTCGACCTGTACCTCGACAAGACCCAGCGTGTGGCTGGCGTGGGCGTGCTGCGGCCAGACCAGAGCTACGAGACCATCGCCTGCGACGCCTTGCTGCTGGCCTGCAACGGCTACGGGGGCGACCGTGCGCTGGCCCGCGAACACCTCGGCAGCATGGGTGAAGCCTTGTTTGCCGGCCATCAGGGCAACGACGGCAGCGCGGTCAAATGGGGGCTGGCCATGGGGGCCGGGCTGGCTGATATGGGTGCCTGCCAGGGACATGGTTCGTGGGCGATCCCGCATGGCATCTTGCTGACCTGGGCGCTGATGATCGAAGGCGGTATTCAGTTGAACACGCAAGGACAGCGTTTTCATGACGAGACTTGCGGCTACTCCGAGGCCGCGCCTGCTGTGCTGGCGCAGACAGGCGCTGTGGCCTGGTGCGTGTTTGATGCGCCCATCATGCAGCTGGCCCGAAGCTTTCCAGACTTTCTTGAACTTGAGCAAAGCGGCGGTGTCTTTCAGGCACACAACAACAGCGAACTGGCAGGGCGCATCGGCTGCCCACCCGAAAACGTCGAGGCGACGCTGGCCTGGGAGATCGGCCAAAACGACGGATTCGGGCGACGCTTTGCCAGGCACCTGGAGTTCCCGGTTTACGCGGTACGGGTGACCGGCGCCCTGTTTCATACCCAGGGCGGGCTCGATATCGACGCCAACTGCCGGGTCCGCAAAACCGATGGCACGCCACTGCCCAATCTGTGGGCGGCCGGCGGCGCTGCCAGGGGTGTCTCAGGACCAGAATTAAGCGGCTATTTGTCGGGCAACGGCCTGCTCAGTGCGATGGCAGGCGCCTGGATCGCCGCGCACGACATGGCGGCACGCTCAGGAGGATCAATATGAACTTGAAGCAACGTTTGCAGGGGCCTGGCGCCTTGCTGTGCCCCGGGGTCTATGACGGGCTGAGTGCGCTGCTGGCGCAACAAGCTGGCTTTGAGGCGGTGTATCTGTCGGGTGCGGCGCTAGCCTACACGCAGCTGGGAAAGTCCGACGTCGGCCTGACCACTTATTCCGAAGTGGTCGATGCGCTGCGACGCATCACTGAGCGCATTCAGCTTCCTGTGCTGGTTGATGCCGATACCGGCTTTGGCAATGCGCTCAATGTGCATCGCACTGTGCGCGGACTTGAGCAGGCGGGCGCTGCCATGATTCAGCTTGAGGACCAAGCCTTCCCCAAGCGCTGCGGCCATCTCGACGGCAAAACCCTGGTGAGCGCGGGCGAAATGGTCGGCAAGATCAAAGCCGCCACCGACGCGCGCCGCAGTGAGGACACGCTGATCCTGGCACGCACCGACGCGATTGCGGTCGAGGGCTGGGACGCTGCCATGGCCCGCGCCGAGGCCTATTTGCAAGCTGGCGCCGACGCCTTGTTCATCGAAGCCCTGCGCAGTGAAGAGCAGCTGAGAAAAGCCGCCGACCGATACGCCAGCCGCGTGCCCTTGCTGGCCAATATGGTCGAAGGTGGCAAGACGCCAATGATGTCGGCCACGCAGCTAGGCGAGATCGGGTTTCGGATCGTGATTTTCCCGGGTGGAACCGTGCGCGCCCTGGCTCATAGCCTGCAGTCCTATTTCAGGGCGCTGCACCAGAGCCAAAGCACCGCGTCCTGGCGTGAATCCATGCTCGATTTCGACCAACTCAATCAACTGATCGGTACGCCCGACTTGCTGATGCAGGCCGAGCGCTACGCCGCCGAGGAGCGCGAGGAGTAAACCATGCCAGTCACCCAGATCACCTTGCTGCAAGGCTATGAGCCAGCGGTTCAATCGCGCCTGATTGGCCGGGTCTCGAACGCGGTTCGCTCGGTCATACCGGCACAGGAAGCCGGCACCACCACCTTCATCCAGGAGGTCAGCGCCTACCGCCGCGACGCACGCGTGATGCTACCCGGCAATGGCAACCCGGCACTGGCAGATGCCCAAGACATTGTTCGCGCTTACCTCCACGCGATGCAGGCGCGCGACCTCGCCGCCGCGTCAAGACATTTGGCGCCCGACTTCGAAATGACCTTTCCCGGCGGGCGCGTCATGCGTCAAACGCAGGAACTGCTCGATTGGGCACGCACCCGCTACCAGCGTATCGAAAAGAGTCATGAACGCTGGGAGCAGAGCTGGCAAGGCGACATCACAGTTGTCTACACCGCTGGCACACTCAGTGGGACCTGGCCCGATGGCAGCGACTTTGCTGGCATCCGATTCATCGATCGCTTCGAGCTTCAGTCGGGACTGATCCGTCGCCAGGATGTCTGGAACGACCTGGCCGAGGTGCGTTGGGCACCCAAAGCAGACTGACTGGCACTGCCTCATTGACCATGCCGGACCCCAAGCCCGAGCGGCCATCTATCCTGCGCGCTAGGGCGACATCAACCAAGGCGACATCTGAAGAAAGACGCATGCGCTGGCTAAGCGCTTTGCTGCTCTCGCTCCTGCTGCCCTGGTTGGTGGCCTGCAGCACCGTGCAGTTCACTTACCGGCAGGGCCCGATGCTGAGCTACTGGTGGCTTGACAGCTATGTGGACTTTAGCGATGCGCAATCCCAGAGAGCCAAAGCTGAGTTGGAGAACTGGTTCAAGTGGCACCGCGCGACCCAGCTTCCCGCTTATGGTCAATTTCTCGCGACGCTGGCCGACCAGGCCAAACACCCGGTCAACGCGACGCAGCTGTGTGAGGTCCTCGATCAGATTGAAGGCCAGATCCTGCAAAGTTTCGACCAGGCGGTGCCCGCGATGGCGCGCATCATTCAATCGTTTGAAGCCAGCCAGTTTGATCATCTGGCAGCACGCTACGCCAAGGCGGACAAAACCATTGAAGAAGACTATCTCGATCAAAGCCAAGCCACCTGGCGTGCCAAGTCGGTGTCCCGATGGCTCGACAACTTCGAGAGCTTTTACGGTCGCTTGAGCGAGGCACAACGCGCTGATCTAAGCACGCAGATCGCCGCCCTGCCCTTCGACCCAGGTTTGTGGCTGCAAGAGCGCCGTCTGCGGCATGCCGACATCGTCGCTGGGCTGCGACGCCTGCATCAGAACCAGGCAGAGACGTCTGCGTTTGAAGCTGCCCTGCGCGCGTTCGCCGTCATGGCGATGCAGTCGCCGCGGGAGGGCTATCGCGCCTACCGCGAGGGCCTCAAGCGTTCGCAGTGCAGCTTGCTGGCGCACTGGCACAACCAGGCCAGCACCGCGCAACGCGAACAAGCCGCAGCCAAGATTCTTCAGTATGCGCAGGATGTACGTAGCCTTCAGGCTGGCGCACCGTAAAACCTGATTGAGGCCTCTACACTTGCAAGCCATGGACAAGCCTTCCACATTGCCGCCCAAGCGCACAGGATTCAGCCGCCTGGTTCATGCATGCACTTATTCCTGGGACGGGTTCAGGGTGGGCTGGCGTGAGCCGGCCTTCCGCCAGGAGCTGCTAGCAGCCATCGTGCTCATCCCGGCCGCATTTTTCATTGCGCAGGAATGGACGCAGCGCGTCATTCTGATTGGCAGCGTGATTTTTGTGCTGGTCGTTGAGTTGCTCAACACCGCGGTTGAAGCCGTGGTTGACCGCACAGGCCTGGAATGGAACGACCTGTCCAAACGCGCCAAAGACCTGGGCAGCGCGGCTGTGCTGTTGGCGCTGTTACTTTGCGCCGGTGTGTGGCTCAGCGCAATTTGGCGCTGGCTCGCGGGCTGACCTCAGCCCGGTGCCCGACAAGCGCTGGTGATATCGAGTTCTGGTCGGTACAACTCAGTGTTCACCTGCGCCAGACCCAAGACGGTGTGAAACAGGTTGTCGTGCGAATACGGCAGGCTTGCTTTCTTTTGCAAACAGTCGAGTGGCAAGCCCAGCTGTGATTGCCAGCTGGGCGACAACCAGGCCAGCATCGGCACATGGGTCTGCTCCCGCGGCGCAATCGCATAGGGCATGCCGTGCAAAAACAAGCCGTTCTCACCCAAAGATTCGCCGTGATCAGACACAAACAGTAAGGCGGTCGGGCGAGACGGTGACTGCGTCTTCAGCCAGCCAATCATTTCAGCCAGCACATGGTCGGTGTAGCGGGCTGTGTTGTCATAGGCGTTCACCACGGCAGCGAGGTCGCAGTTTTGCAAAGCCTGGTCGGTGCACTCAGGCAGGAATTTCTTCTGCGCCTGCGGTACACGCTTGAAATAGGCTGGCCCGTGGCTGCCCATCATGTGCAGCACGGCCAGCGTCGCGCGGGCTTGCGCTTGCGCATCGAGCTTGGCAAGTTGCTGCGGCAACTGCTTGACCAGAATTTCATCGAAGCATTCGCCATCGGGGCACAAGCTTGCATCATTCAACGCACTGGTGTTGATATTGGGCACCCGCTCACACACACCCTTGCAGCCGGACTGGTCATCGAGCCAGGTCACCGCAAGCCCTGCATGCTTTAAAACGTCAAGTAAATTCTCTAAATTTCTACTGACATCCAGGCCCTCGTGACCTAATGAGGAAAACATGCACGGCAAGGACACCTGGGTATTCGTCCCACAAGAACTCACCTGATCGAAATAGACCAACTCGCCTCGCCGCTTGAGCGCCATCAGTTCCGGGCTGGTATCCCGCGCGTAGCCCCCGAGTCCCACATGGTCTGCGCGCAGCGTCTCGCCCACCACCAACAGAATCAGCGGCCCCTGCTGGGGCGATGCAGCGACACGACCGGTGAAGCGGGCGTCCAGCCCAATGGCTTGAAGCGGACGTTGCACATCAGCCGCGCGCCCCACACCCAGATGCACCAGCGCATAGACCCCGTTGTAAGGGTTGATCATGTAGCGCAGAGACTTGTTGTTGCGCATGGTTGAGGCCAGGTCCTGAAAGGCAAAGCGACCAATCAGAGCCGTGAGCACCAAAGCAAAGGCCAGAAAGGCCAGGCGCTGCCAGGCAGCCCGGCGCCAGGGCTGCTGGCGGGCCGACTGCCGCCACCACCAAATGCCAGGCAGCGCAAAGCCCCACAGAGCGGGCCAGAACATCTCCAGACTTAGCAAATCACGCACCTCGCGCGCATCGGTATGCAAGGCATTGGCAACCATGCTCGGGTCGATCACGACGCCATAGGCAAGCATGAAATACGTGGCTGTTGCCGATGCCGCCAAGAAGACAAGGCCCAAAACGCGCCGCCACGGACCCCACAGCGTGAGCCCCAGAAACACCAAGTTGAAACCCAGGAGCAAGGCGGCGTTCGCCAGCATGGTGCGCCAGGGCGACGCCTGCAACTCAGGCAAGCGCCACAAAGCCTGCCATAGCGGCCAATTGCCCAGGGTGGCCAGCCAGATGGCCAGCAAGGTCACCAGGCTTAAAGGATGCCAAACGCGTGAAGCCGGCGTCGTACGGCTCATGAAGGTCTGCCCGTCAACAAAAAACAGGGAATTATCGGTCTTGCGCGGTGTCAGCTGGCCACAAGCGGCCGCACGACCAGCATTGCTCAAAGCCGCCTTCGACCAGCTCGCCACAGGCACAGGTCCAGCGACGCTGCGCCACATGCGTCAAGTCGTAGAGCAGTTGACGGGCGCGCTGCGCCTGCTGCGGGTGCTCGATCCAGATCTCGGGACCGCACTGGTCAGGCGGCAGTTCCCCCGCGCCACCGCCTAGGTATTGGCGCTGCACGAAGGCTTCAATGCCTTCAAAACGCAGGGCATCCGCCCACAAGGTGGCGATGGCCAAATTCGGAGCCTGGGTAAGGAAAAGCATGGTGTCAGACAATCATCCCCAGCTTAAACCATGTTTGCGCATCTGGCTTTGGCGGCGACATCGCCAACTGCCACAGCAACCAACAACAACCCGATGCAGCCCCCCAAACAACCGATCGGCCACCTAGACCCCCAGACGAGCCGCCCCAAAGGCCTGGTTCGTGGTGCGGGTGCCATCGTGCTGTTCTGGCTGGCGATCATGTTGGTGCTGTATCTGATCATGAAGCAGGTGATCACCCCCGCGGGGCCGGTGGTCACGGCTGCAGGCGAGCTGAGGATCGAGCGCGCCCGTGACGGACATTTTTATGCCCCGGGAAGCATCAACGGCCTTTCCGTGACTTTTCTGATCGACACCGGCGCCTCCATGGTTGTGGTCGACGAGCAATTCGCGCGCCGCGCCGGCCTCAGCGGCGGCATCGCTACCCGATTTGCCACCGCCAATGGCAGCATGCCTGGCCGTGTGGTCCCGGATGCCACCATCGCGCTGGGGCCGCTGTCGGTGTCGGGCCTGGACGTCGGCGTAGGCCTGCAAATCGGAGGCAGCGGTCGTGCCCTGTTGGGCCAGAACTTTCTGTCCCGCTTTGATATCGCCTTGCAACGTGAGGCGATGCTGATCAAAAGCCGCTGAACACCCAGCACAAAGCGGCACAGCGTGAAAGTCCGCGCATGCCAAGTACTGAATGCGCACCCCTCTGAACAGAATCAGGGCTGCGCGCAGGGCGCCAAGACCCCCAGGCCCCAAAAGCCAAGTCGCTGCTTTTGTGCCAGGACCTGCGCATCGTTGTACCTAGCTTGCTGAGCGGGCTCTAGCTGCGGCATGGTCGACGTGTCCAGCGCGACCATGCCGCGTTGCAGTTGCAGATACGCCAGGTCTTGGCCTGCAGACATCACGACTGCGCTGCGATCGTTCTTGATCTCATGGGCCTGCCAGATCAGTCGCACAGACTTCAGCAACGCCAGGTCGTTCAGGCTGAATTTCGACTTGCGCCCAAAAGGCTGTCCGATCGCTGGCGCGCACACGCCCGCCAGGGCTACCCTTGCCTGCTTGCCTTGGGGGTCGGCAACCGTCAGGCGAGCGCCATCTTGAATGCTGATCACCAGCACCTGCTGATGGCCAGGCTCAGCGGCCCCGATTAGCGAGGTCCAGCCCAGTAAGCACAGCAGCAGTAAGGACCGTCGTCGCCCGCGCATCGAGCAAACGTGGGGGCTCAGGGCTTGGTGACACGATGCTTTTCGGCGATCGTCATCAAGGCTTGCATGGACGCGTCCGAAAAGCCGCGCCGAGTTTGGTCGTGCCCATCGCCGCCGTCCTGAATCAGGCGCTGCAAATAGGCCTCGCACTCGGCAAACCCCCATAGCGCATCGAGCGCACGCCCAACATGCGGATGGTTCTGTCGAATCGTCTGAAGGCAGGTGGCCAGATCGTCCGGTTCCCGACGCGTGGCCTGCACAGGCGGCGTCGGATCGGCAGGCTCCTCCGGCGTCGGCCACTCCAGGCTGGGTAAGCCCAGGTCCTCGTCAGCCGGATCTTCTTTTTTGGGATCAGGATCTTGCATGGTTAGTCACTTGGATAAATCTGCTGACCTGCTTTTAGGGCCATTTGCGCAATCAGCGGCTCTCAGCCCCATGTTAACCCCCAGGGGCATATCAGGCGTCTCAACAGACCAAAAACCCGAGCGCTGATGCAATGGACCCGGCCCCTGACCACGGCAAAGCCATGCTGGCAAGCAACTCGAAACGACAGTTCGGTATCATCATGTTTTCTCTGCCAGACCTTGATGACATGACTTCCACACGCATGCCCGCGCTCTACCTGCCGCACGGCGGCGGGCCCTCTTTTTTCATGACCGGAGAGCGAAAAGCCATGTTTCAGGACATGGAGGATTTTCTGCGCCAGGTGCCAGCGCTTTTGCCCGCCCCGCCCAAAGCGATCCTGATCATCACCGCGCACTGGGAAACCGAGAACCTGCGCGTGACTGGTTCTGCCCGGCCCGAGCTGATTTACGACTACTACGGATTCCCGCCAGAGACCTACCAGCTGCGCTACGACGCCCCAGGAGCGCCGGACCTGGCCCGTCAGGCTGCCGGCCTGTTATCCAACCAGGGCTTTGATGCGCAGGTTGATCCAAGCTACGGCTGGGACCACGGCGTTTTTATTCCGCTGAAAGTCATTTATCCCGATGCCGACGTTCCCGTGGTTGCGATGTCTCTGCAGGGTGGCCTCGACCCCGAACTGCACTGCCGCGCAGGTCGCGCCTTGAGCCCGTTGCGCGACGAAGGCGTCTTGATCATCGGCAGCGGCATGAGCTACCACAATCTGCGCCAGTTTGTTGCTGCCGCGCCAGCTTCCTTTGCGTTTCACCAGTGGCTCGACGACGCACTCGCTGGCAACTGGCAACAGCGAACCCGCCACCTGGCCCGATGGGACGAGGCGCCGGGCGGGCGCATGTCGCATCCGCGTGAAGAGCATTTGCTGCCGCTGATGGTTGCCAGTGGTGCCGGCTCGGATCTGGCAGGTCGCCGTCTCTGGCAAGGGCCGGTTGGCCCCAGTGTGGCTGCAGCCTGGGCCTTTGACTGAAAACCTAGCGAAAGCCAACCCGGTCCAGCATCTGCTGAACCTGAGCCTGGTTCTGCCCGATCGTGCTCACAGCAACCGACTCGCTCTTAAAGTTTCCGCCGCTCATGGCCTTGAGCGCCGGGTTGTCATAGGCAAGCCCGGCTACCACCGGCCACTCGTTGTTGCCATCGGCGAAATGACGTTGCGCAGGCGGGCTCACCAGATACTCGAGAAAGCGAATCGCGTTGGCCTTGTTCTTGGTGTGCCACGCCAGCGCGCCACCGGCGATGTTGATATGCGTGCCCCAACTGGCCTGGTTCGGAAATGAAATGCCGATGCGATCCATCACGGCCTTGTCTGCTGCGCTGCCAGAGCGCATCAGCCGGCCTAGGTAGTAGCTGTTGCTGAGCGCGACGCGGCATTCGCCACTGGCCACGGCGCGAATCTGGTCGGTGTCGCCCCCCTTGGGTGAGCGCGCCATGTTTTGCACCAGGCCCTTGAGCCAGGCCTGGGTTTTGTCTGTCCCCAGGTGCTCCAGCATGGCGCCGAACAGGCTCAGGTTGTAAGGGTGCGAGCCTGATCGGACGCACAAGCCGCCTTTGTGCACCGCGTCCGCGAGTTTTTCATAAGCGTCCACCTCGGCGGGCTTGACCTTTTGCTTGTCGTACACGATCACCCGCGCACGTGTCGACAGGCCAAACCAGGCACTCGCGCCGTCAGCCCCGGGCTTGGCCCTGAGTTGCGCAGGAACCTTGGACTCCAGCAGTGCGGACCTCACCGGCAAAAACAAGCCATCAGCCTCCCCCTTGTACAGGCGCGAGGCGTCCACCAGCAGGATCACATCCGCCGGCGAGGCGCTGCCTTCGGCTTTGAGCCGGGCAATGATGCCGGCATCGTCGGAGTCGACCCGTCTAATCTTGATGCCGGTGGCTTTGGTGAACTCGCCGTACAAGGCCTCATCGCTGGGGTAATGACGCGCTGAATACACATTGAGACTGGTCTCGTCTGCCGCGGCAGGCGAGAGCACGGCAAACGACATCAGAGCGGAGAGAACGTACACGCCAAAACGCATGGGAAACCTTTTTGGATAAGCCGTCAAAGGTGGTCATCATAAACCAAATGAGAATCATTATCAATTAAGCCTTAGAAAATTTGGGCTTTGATGGATGGCCCGCGGCGGCGCGCGCTGAGGCGCTGGCGCCGGCTTGCCCTGCCCTTAGGCCCGGCGCAGGGTCCGACTCAGCAGCATGACCGGTATGAGGCCCGCAAGCACCAGCGCCAGCGACGGTAAGGCTGCCTCACCCAGGCGTTCGTCGCGTGCAAGCTGATACGCCACAACAGCCAGAGTGTCGGTATTGAAGGGTCTGAGCACCAGCGTGGCAGGCAACTCCTTCATCACATCGACAAGCACCAGCAAGCCAGCCGCCGCCAGAGGTCGACGCAGCAGCGGCCAGTGCAGGCGCCAGACCAGGGTCCAGCCCGCTACGCCCAACATGCGCGAGCTGTCGTCCATAGACGCAGGCATGCGTGCATAACCACTTTGCACCGACTGCATGGCCACAGAGACAAAGCGAACCAGATAAGCCCAGACCAAGCCCAGCACCGTGGCCGTCACCCAGTAGGACACTCCAGCCTCAGGCCAGCGACTTTGCAACCAGGCCACCGGCAGCAGCAGACCGACCACCACCACAGCACCAGGCACGGCATAACCCAGGCCGACCAATGATTTCACGCCACGGCTCAGCGCACTGGGCATGAGCCTGGCCTGCGCGCTCAACAAAAAAGCGATGCCGACGGCCAACAACGCTGTCAGCAGGCCAAGCGAAACACTAGTGCCAGACCACTGCAGGAATCGAGCCCAAGGCAAGGCGTTCCAGGTATCGTCTTGAAACAGTGCGCGCAGCATAAAGGCCACTGGCAGCACAAAGCCGAGGAAAACTGGCAGCGCGCACAAGCCCATGGCCAACACCGCTGCGCGCCCCCGCAAGCGCGTGGCCTGTGCTTCGGCGCCTTGCCGATCTACCCTGTTTGAGCCAAATCGCATGCGGGCCTGCGCTTTTTGCTCCAGGCCGAGCAAGACCAGCACCACCAACAAAAGCATGGTCGCCAGTTGCGAGGCAGCCGTCGGGTTATCCAAAACCAGCCAGGCCTTGTAAACGCCAGCGGTAAAGGTCTGGATGCCGAAATAACTCGACACGCCGTAATCGGCCAGGGTCTCCATCAAGGCCAGCGCCGCCCCGGCTGCCAAGGCTGGCCGCGCCAGAGGCAGGGCCACGCGCAGCACCCGCCGGGACAGCGGCGCACCAAGCAAGCGCGCCGCTTCCATCAATTGCGTGGCCCGCTCGGTCAAAGCGGTCCGCACCAACAGGTAAACATAGGGGTACAAGGCGATCGTGAAAACAAAAGCGGCGCCCCAGACATTACGGATCTCGGGAAACACCCTGCCCTCCAAGCCCCAGGCTGAGCGAACCGCACTTTGCAAGGGACCACTGAACTGCAGGTAGTCGGTGTAGGCGTAGGCCACCACATAAGCTGGCATGGCCATGGGCAGCAGCAAGGCCCACTCAAAACTGCGCCGCAGCGGAAAGTCAAACAAGGCAACCGCGGCTGCACAGGCTGTGCCCAGTGCAATCACACCGAGACCGACCAGCATACAGAGCAACAGGCTGGTTGCCAGGTAATCCGGCAGGACCGTGGCCCACATCTCCCGCAGGATATTGAGCGCCGCATGGTCGATATACAGCCAGGCGCTCAGCAAGGCCAGCACGGGCAGCGCAAGCACCAGCGCCAGCAGTGTGAGGCCGGCAGACAGAAGGTAGGAAGGCCGCGACGTCATGGCCGGATTGTAGGAAGCAGCTCCTGGCGCTTCTCTACAATCGTTTCATGTTTTTGAGCCTGTCCGGACTGCAGATTCGTTACCCGCAGCGGGCCGATCCTTCGGTCGACGCCCTGAGTATGGGTCTGCAAATGGGCGAGATGGGTGTGCTGATCGGCCCATCAGGCTGCGGCAAGACCACACTGCTTCGTGCCATTGCCGGGCTAGAGCCGGTCAGCGCTGGCCAAATCAGCCTGGATGGCGAGGTTCTGAGCAGCGCCGAGCGCCATGTCGCTCCTGAAGCGCGACGCATCGGCATGGTGTTCCAGGACTACGCACTGTTTCCGCACCTCAGCGTTGAAGACAATATTCGCTTCGGCCTGCATCAGGTGGCCGTCAACGAGCGCGATGCCCGTGTCGCCGAAGTCTTGTCACTGGTCGGCCTGACAGCCAGCGCCCGGCGCTTTCCCCATGAGCTCTCTGGCGGTCAGCAACAGCGGGTCGCCCTGGCCAGAGCACTTGCGCCCAAGCCGCAGTTGCTGCTGCTCGATGAGCCCTTCTCCAACCTGGACATCGAACTGCGTCAGCGACTGGCCGTTGAAGTGCGCACCATCCTGAAAGAGGCGCAAGCCACCGCCTTGTTTGTGACACACGACCAGATGGAAGCCTTTGCCGTTGGCGACTGGATTGGTGTGATGGCCGGCGGCCATCTGCATCAGTGGGATGACGCCTACACCTTGTATCACCGCCCGGCGACCCGCTTCGTGGCCGAATTCATCGGGCACGGTGTCTTTACGCCAGCCACCCTGCGCACCCGGGGCGAGCAGGTGGTGGTCAACACCCCGCTCGGCGACCTAACGGACATTGCCGAATGCCCACTACCCAGTGCGTTTGCCGGCGGTGTTTGCGATGTGCTCTTGCGCTCGGATGACATCGTGATCGACGAACAAGCGCCAGTCAAGGCAACCCTGATCCGCAAAGCCTTTCGCGGTGCAGAATTTTTATACACCCTGCGCCTGAGCAGCGGACACACGGTGCTCGCGCATGTACCCAGCCACCACAAACATGAACCGGGTGAGTTGGTCGGCATTCGCGCCGAAGTCGACCACGTGGTTTTCTTCCCCAAAGACGATTCGCGTTAGGCCTTCGACTTCAGGCCCCAGCTGCGAAGTCGGCGTGAATCGCCTGCAGACCGCCGCTTCGCTGAACCGGCCGCGCAACAGCTGCAGCCAAGACCGAAAAATCACCGCCAACCCATGTCAGGCCATGACTGGCGCGCGTGATGGCGGTGTACATCAACTCCCGGGTGAGGACAGGCAGTGACTGCTCGGGCAGCACCAACATCACATGCTCAAACTGCGAGCCCTGGGATTTGTGCACCGTGATGGCGAATGCATCATCCACCTGCTCAAGTCGGCCAGGGCTGAGCCAGCGCACGCCATCGGGCCCATCTGCAAAAGCCAGGCGCAAACCCTGCGCGTGCGGCAGGCATAAGCCGGTGTCGCCATTCATCAACTGCAATGGATAGTCGTTGTGGTTCATCATCACCACACGGCCCGGGTACCATGCCTGCGATCCGAAACCCAGTGCTCTGGCCATGCGTTGGTTGATCCGCTGCACGCCCCAGGGGCCGGTGCGCGTGGCGCACAAGACCTGAAAGCGCGCCAGTCCATCGAGCAGCGCACGGGCCTGCGTGTCGCTGCAGCCTGTCGCCTTACACGAGGCGATCGCTGACATGAGCGGCTGCCAGGCTTGCCGCAACAGCTCATCGAAAGCCTGGCTACGCGCCTGCGCCAGATCGATTCGTGCAACCGAGGCCTGTCCCCTCTGCGATGCCAGCGGCATGCCTTGCCACAGCGCACGAAGCCGGGCCAGGTCACCGTCGTTCACCGCCTGCGCCCATTGGCCGATCTCGCTTTCCTGTCCGAAGCGTCGGCTTTGACGCAGCATCACGGTTTGTTGCGCCAGCGCTGAGGGCCTGGCCAGCGCATCGCTCGGCGCGGTCGTATGCCAGCTTGAAAGATCTATACCAGCCGTCTGCAGCAACCACTGCTGCGTCGCAGCGGTGTAGGGTGCGGCGGCCGCACCCTGGCACAGTTGCGCCATCACTGCGCCGGACTCTACCGAGGCCAGCTGGTCTTTGTCGCCCAGCAAAATCAGTCGCGCGCTGGTTGGCAGGGCCTGCATCAGGCAAGCCATCAACTCCAGGTCGATCATTGATGCCTCGTCAACCACCAGCACATCCAGCGCCAGGGGTGAATGGCTTGGCGCCGTTGCGGCGCCACGCAGCCCAAGCAGCTTGTGCAGCGTTTGCGCCTGTACTGGCAACTGCGCTTGCAGCGCCAGTGGCAATGACGCCAGGGCGGCAGAGACCGAATCACCCAGACGCGCTGCCGCCTTGCCTGTGGGCGCGGCCAGGGCCATGCGCAAAGGCCGGTCCTGCACGAGCGCTTGTGACTGCAGCAAAGCCAGCAGCCGCACCACTGTCGTCGTCTTGCCAGTACCTGGCCCGCCGGTGATCAAGGTCACGCCAGTGCGACAGGCCAGCGCACAGGCCACTTGCTGCCAGTCGGGCGCCTGAGGCTGGCCGACTGGCAGCTGGGGCAAGTCTCCAAACAAACGATTTAACAGTGAACGCAGGTCATCGGGCGCATCAAAGTCGACAGCCAGTCGCTCACGCAGCGACCTCAGGATGATTTGTTCAGCACGCCAACTACGCCGCAAATAGAGCCGATCGTCCTGTAAGACCAGGGGGCTGTTCTCGCCCTGCGCCCAGGGCAGGGCCTTGGCCGCCTCAAGCCAGTGCGCATCCTGCTGGCGCAGATCGAGGCAGGCATGGCCCTGTGAAAAGCGCTGACTCAGCAAGGCAACCAAGCGCTGATGGAGTGGGTTGGCGCTGGGCTGCAGGGCTTGCAGCAGCGCGGCAAAGGCTTCATCCATCTGGCCTGTGCCGGGCTCATCGCTGTCTGCTGAGGCATCGACATGTCGGTCGCTCATGAAGCCACCTCACCCACAACATGCGGCGCACCAAACAAGCAATCCATCGCCTCGATCAAGGCGCGCGCGGGCCGATGGTTCAAAACCCCATGACCACTTTGATCCACACCGCGCAAAAACCAGTAGAGCGCACCACCTATATGCTGGTCGTAGTCGTAAGCTTTCAAGCGCGAGCGCAGCAAGCGATGCAGGGCCAGCACGTACAAAGTCATTTGCAAGTCGTATCGATGCGCCAGCATGGCCGTTTGCAAATCATTCTGTCCATAGGATGCCAGCCGGTTGCTTTTGTAGTCCAGCACATAAAAGCGCCCCTCGTTCTCAAACACCAAATCCATAAAACCCACCAGCATGCCTTGCAGGCGCCGCTCAGCCAAGGGCTCTCTGGGCTGACCTGGCCAGATGTGCTGGGTGATCAGCAGGTCCACTTCTGAAGCCTGGCTAGCGCCCAAGGAAAGGGTAAAGCCCATTTCAGGCCAGGCCGTGCTCGGCCCAAGCGCTGACAAAGTCAAGCCGCTGCCCTGCGCTTGCGACGCCGCCAAGGGCAGCGTTTGCATGACACAACGCTTGAGCCATTGCGTCAGTAAAGCGACTTGGTCCTCTGACAGCTGCAGGCTCTGGGTTTTACGCTGGATCAGGGCACGCCATTGGGTCGCTGGCTCGCCACGGGCCGCATCATCAGCCAGCGGCCAGCCCTGCTTGGCCTGCCACTCCAACAGGTCGTGCAACACGGTGCCATAGCGGCTGCCTGCTGGAAAAACGTTGTAGGCACAAGCCTCTTCGCCGCCGTCTTGCGCCAGGGCCGCGTCTGGCAAGCGGTTGTCGATCTGCGCGTCCGCCAGGCGGCTTTCACGCTCAGAGACGGCCTCCCCATGACCGTGCCCATCAGCATCTCTGAGCAAGCTGCTGAAACTGGCACGCCACCAGTTGCTATGCAGTACGCGCTCTGCGGTCAGGGCCGCCCTGTGCTGCAGCGCCGCGTCAGCCGCTGTGTAGCGCGACCAGTCAGGCGCTGGCGCGGGTAAAACCTGAATGTGTTCGCAAGCCGCCCACTTCGACAGGCAGGCCATCAAGTCATCCGAACGTTGACGCCCCAGCAAGCGCGACAAGGCCGTCTTGGGCTCGGGCTGTTTGCCGTCCATGTCGCCTTTGAAAGGCGCAACCATCATCCACAGGGCACGCTGGGCCCGCGTCATGGCCACATACAGCAGGCGCATGTCTTCATCGAGGCGCTCTTCCCGCTCGTCGGCGTTGTCACGACCGTGCGCTGAGACAAAAGGCAGAAACACCAGCGGATACTGCAGGCCTTTGGCCTTGTGCTGCGTGACAAGTTGCACCAGTCGCTCGTCGCCTTCGAGCCGAAGCTGCTCAGCATCGCCCTCTCGGCCCGGGCGTTCAATCTGCTTTTGCAGGTAGCGAATCAGGGCGGTCGGGCCTTGCAGCTTCAGGCTGGCCGACTGCAACAGCTCACCCAGGTGCAGCACATTGGTCAGCAGGCGCTGACCGTCCTGTCCCAGGCGGTCGCCGCCCTGCAGCCAACGCCTGGGCAGGGCCTGGCTGTGAATCAGCTGATGCAGCATCGGTAAAAAACCCTGACTTTGCCAGACCTCACGCCAGTGTTGAAACTGCTCGACCTGCAGATCCCAGGCCGCCTCATCGGCAAACAAGCGCTGTAAATCATCCCAGCTCAGAGCCCAGAACCGAGTCGAAAGCGCTGCGCGCATCAGGCGCATCGAACCGGGGTTCGCCAGCGCGCGCATGAGGCGCCAGAGGTCTTTCGCCTGGTCGCTGGCATAAACACTTTCACGTTCCGACAGGTACACACTGCGCACACCGCGCAGAGACAGCGCAAAACGCATGGCCTCGGCCTCGCCGCGGTTACGCACCAAAACCGCCATATCGCCAGGCTCAACAGCAGGCGACGAGCCATCGCCTTGTTTACCTGCTTGGAGCAGCCGAACCATTTCGCTGGCGCAGATGTCTGCAAGCGCTTGCAGATAACGTGGCTTGCCCTGCCCTGCGCTCAAGGCATGCTGCCACACAGTCATCGCCCGCTGCGGCAGGCCCGCAACCTCAAGCGCAGTGACATGCCTGCCACGCGCACTGGCCGGCTCGAATGCAAGCGCCCCAAATGGCTGGTCCGCTTCGGAGAAAACATGGTTCACAGCGGCCACCAGCTCGGCTGTCGATCGGTGGTTGTCGCGCAAGGTGTAGATGCCCTGAACCAAGTCGCGCGCCTTCAGGTAAGTGTCCAAATCAGCGCCCCTGAAACTGTAGATCGCCTGCTTCGGGTCGCCAATCAGGATCAGGCCGGCCCGAGCGTCGGGGTTCTCGCCATAGAGCTTCCAGAGCGTGCCAAACTGCCAGGGATCGGTGTCCTGAAATTCATCAACCAGTGCAACCGGGTACTGCGCACGAATCGCCTGCACCAGGCGCTCAGACTGCTGCACGCCAACATACAGGCGCTGCAGCAGGTCATCAAAGTCAAATTGCGCCAAGCGTGTTTTGGCGTCCTGATAAGACTGCGCCACCGCACGCTGCGCATGGTCTAGCAAGGCCGAGCCCACTACAGGCTCGCCACCCAGGTGATCACACAACACTTGCATCGCGTCAAAGAAATCATGTTGATCTGCAGCCTGCCAGCCGTGTTCCTGCAGGGTGGTCCTTGCAAACCACCGAAGCTGTGAGGCCTCTGGCGCGCCCCCACTGCGCCAGCGCGCCAGCTTGGCAAGCCGCCCAGGCAAATGGTTTTTGGCATAGCGCTTCAACACCTTGGCATCCGCAGCTGCCTGTAATGCCGCCAGCGCCGTCTCGCTGGTGGCCTGACGGGCCTGCGCATTCAAAACATCGCGCTGATCGCGCCATTGCGCCCAACTTGCCAGCAGCTCAGCAGGAAATGCAGGCATCGGGCTGGCGTCACTGGGTGCGCGGCGCGCTGTCTTCCAGCACGCGTCGATCTCGCACCACAGGTCCTCAGGCGATTTGGCCACACGCTTGATCGGCTCGAGTTGCGCCAAAGGCAGAGGGTAATACCAGCGGCGCCAGTAATCGCGCACCGCCTGCATCTGCAAGGTGTTGCTGTCTTCCACGCGGCCCTGCTCGAACAGGCTCTCGCTGTCAAAGGCATGCGTTCGCAGCATGCGGCTGCTCCAGCCGTGGATGGTGAAGATGGCTGCATCGTCCATCCACTGCAAGGCTAGCGACAGGCGCTGGGCGCACAGCGGCCATTGCGCGCGGTCGTAGCGTTGACGCAGCTGCGCGAGAAAGTCGTCGCCCGGCTCTTGCTCGGTTTGCACGAAGCAAGTCAGGGCCTGGACCAGCCGGCTGCGAATGCGGCTGCGCAGCTCAGCAGTGGCCGCCTCGGTATAGGTCATGACCAGGATCTGGGGCGGATTCAGGTCAGCGCCCCGCGCCATTGAATCAGGCTCGCCAATCACCAGCCGCACATAGAGCGAGGCCAGGGTGTAGGTCTTGCCTGTACCCGCAGAGGCCTCGATCAGGCGCAGGCCCTGCAGCGGCATGGTCAGCGCATCGAGCAAGACGCTTGGCACAGACGAGGGGCTTTGGGGCTCAGTCATGATTTAACCCAGCCTCGAGGAGCTTTGCATGGCGATGCATGTCGCCATAAATCAACTGCGCCCAGTGGGGCAACTCCGGGGCCATTTCCTCATAGTCTGCGAAGGCGCGGGCCAGGTAGGCCGAGCGCTTTTGCTCGGGCACGATTGCGAAAGTACCTGAAAAAACAGTGCGCGCCATCTCATGCCCATCCGCACCGACAGGCTGTTGCGCGGCGCTTGCCGATTCGTGCAAATCCCGCGCTTCGCCCGCTGGCGACAGACTGTGCAAATAAGCCCACGCCGTCATACACGCCACCGGCAAAGGACGGCGCAAGGCCTGGGCATAAGCGCCCAGCCAGCGCCGCAGAATCGCCAAGGCGTCCTGCGCCGACAAAGCAGCAAACACCAGCGCCCCATCGAGTCCGAGCACCACACTGCGAAGCGCATGCCCGCTGGCGCACAGCGCCACATGCTGCACCCACAGGCCCACAAAGCGGTGGTTCTTGCTGGGTCTGCGCGCGCTCTGGTCCAGGTACAAAATGTCCAGTTCGCTTTGCAATTGCAAACGCTCAGTAGAGCCGTTGGCAGCTGGCTTCGCCCAGAGTTCAGCTACCGAGCCGGTGAGCCGGCAGCCATCGATCATCAGGTCTATCGCCACGGGCTCGATGCGTTCGAGCGCATCAAAACCCCAGTCGGACTTGAGCGCTTGCAAAGCATCATCATCCGCACGCAGCGCCACAGCGGCATCTTCACCAAAGGCCGCCATCGGCCATTGACCCGACAAAGCCAAAGCCTGTAGCGCTTGATCGGCATCGCCAGCCTGGACCAGGCGTTGGCTGGCTCGATGGCGCGCCAATGCGTCCAGTGCAAACAGCTCGTCCTCGTCGTCCGATGATTCAAGCGCATCAAATGTCACACCGAGTTGCTGGCGAAAAAAAACTTCCACTGGCTGTCGCAGCAAACGGCGCAAGTCGTGCAAGCTGAGCGATTCCAGGGCCGGGCAAGCAGCCTGCATCTCGTGCGCTGACACCGGCCGCTCGGGCACAGGCTCAGCAGGCGTATGCAGTGCTTCCCAATCACTGTCGTAGGTCTGCAGCGCGCTGTTCTGTCTGAAATACGCGCCAGAAAAAGGCTGCAGCGGATGCTCAAGCACGGCGCGCGGGGGCATCCAGCCCTGGTGCAGATGGTCAATCAGCTGCGCGACCAGCACCGAGGGAGGCTGGTGCGCGTTGTCATGCGGTCGATGGCCCTGCCAACTGATCAGCAACTTCTGGCGCGCCGACAGAATGGCCTCCAAAAACAAGTAGCGGTCGTCCTCACGGCGCGATCGGTCGCCTGCGCGCCAGCTCAGGGCCATCAAGTCAAAATCACGTGCCGACGTCGGACGCGGATATGCGCCATCTGTCATGCCCAACAGGCAGACCACCTTGAAAGGAATGGCGCGCATGGGCATCAGCGTGGCGAACTGCACACCAGCGCCGAGAAAGGGTTGGCGCAGGCCTGCTGGCTCGATCTGAGCCAGCCAGTGCTCGGACACGACCTCGAGTGGCACAGCTTCGGTCAGGCTGGCATCTGCGCAAGCCTGTTGCCAGTCTTCCAGCGCCTCGAGCATCACCTGCAGCTGGCGTTCCTGCGCGGCATCAACAGGTGCCAGAAAACGCTCAGCCAGGTCGAACAGCACGCCGACCCAGCGATCAGGGCTGTGCGGCACCGACAAGGCCTGAATGCTGTGCTCCACGGCCCCGAGCCAGTCAAGCAGCTTGCTGACCAGCGGCGCATCCAGACTGCCCACAGCCGGCTCAGGCAAAACACCTTGCCAGGCCTGCTCGCCGTCCTGGCCATAGGCATAACCCAGCAAGAGGCGCCGCAGGCCAAAAGCCCAGCTGTTTTGCGCAAGCCCGGGCGTCTGCGCCATCACACCCAGGCCAATCCGGTGTGGGCCATCCAGACCCCAGCGCACGCCGGCCTGGGACAGCCAGGCGCTCAGGCGCTGCACGTCGGCCTGCGACAGACCAAAGCGTTTGCGCACCGCGTCGACCTCAAAAAGCGTGCGCCATTCCAGCAAGCTCAGACGCGCCCCTGGCAGGCCCAGCAGCTGTCGCAGCGCCTGCAAAACAGGCGACTGCACCTGGCCAGCATCAGCCAGCGTGTACGGAATATAGCGTGCATCTCCAGGCTTGAAGCGGTCGAAGACAGCGCGCACCTGCGCCGCGAAATCCGCCATGTCGGGAACCATCACCATCACGTCTCTGGGCTGCAACGTGGAGTCAGCGTTCAGCCAGGCCAGCAACTGGTCGTGCAAAACTTCAAGCTCACGCTGAGCGCTGTAGGTGCTGATCAAACAAATGGAATCATCATCAGGCGCCAGCGCCAAGGGCTGCGTACCGGCAGGCTCCAGATTCAAGATGCCCGACTGAAGCTGCGCGAGCTGGCTAGGCCTGGCCGCAGATTCAAGTGGGTCCGAGAAGACGTCGACGCGAGCCAGTTGATGGTTACGCAATCCGGTCTGGTCGAAATCGCTGAGCAAATGCAGATAGTCGCGCCCCTGTTTGCCCCAGGACGCCAGCAGCTCCTGGGCCGAAGCCGCTGACGCCGGGCCAGGGAGCACATCGGCAGCCTGGCCCCGAGCCGCACAACGCTGCTGCCAGACGCGCGCCTGCTCGATATCGCCCCAGAAAAAGCGGCAGGGGTTGAGCACAAACATCATCACCTGGCCATACCGACCAAGCGCCGCCAGCGCCTCGATGGTCTGGGTCGACAAGGACGAGATACCAAACACAATGATGCGTTTGGGCAAATCCAGACGATCTGAAGCGGCCCGCTTCAAGGCCTGCGCCTCGGGGTCCAGCGCGTCCAAAAAAGCCTGGTGCACACTGGCGCGCGACGCGCTGGCATGAGCCGGCCCCACATCGGCGAGCAAGTCGCGCCACAGTTGCGCTTGCCAGCGGTGCAAATCATCGAGTTTGCGTGCGTCCTCGCAGGACAGGGCAGCCTGCGCGCGCACCCGATCGCGGCCGCGCTGCCAGTCGGCCAGCCAGTCGGCACGGTAGCTTTGATAGCCGTCGAACACATCGGCCAGTGCAAAAGCAAGCTGGTAGCGCTTGCGCGCTTCGACCGGCTCACCCAGATAACGCCGCAGGGCCTCAAAGGCGGGATCACGACGCGTGAGTTCGGGCAACAAACGGTACAAGCGCCAGACCAGTTGCGTCTTGTCGAAAGCCATATGCAAGGGAACCTGCTCGCCACCAAGCACCTGGCGATACACCTGCCAGAGATAAGCCGCGGGCAACTCCATGCGGGTGGCTGCACAAATGCCGATTGACGCATGGGCCGCCATGCCCTGCTCCAGCCATTGCTTCATGCCATTGCTTTGAACCAGCATGATCTCAGGCTCGAGCACGCCGCTCGGGTGGGCAGCCAAGTAGTCAAACAAAAGCGCGCGCAAGTCTTCCAGCCGGTTGCCGTGAACAACGACAAAACCAGGTGCGACAGGGGCGTTTCGATCGGAAGCCATGTGTGTAGCGACAGAGGAGACTCCAGTGTGCCTCAGCGAAGGCTCACAGAATGAGCCGGCGGGTCACGGCTGGCGAACAGACCATCTTCAAACTCGGTTGCTGATTGTGAACCGATCGACAACCCCGGCCAGCCAGGACTGCGAGCAAATTTTTAGCCGGCCGCTGATGCGGCCCTGCCGAAAAACTGCAGTCCAGGGCCGACAATGGATTAACCATGCCTGCAATGATCGACGTATTGAGCTTTCTTGCCATCTTTGTGGCTGGCCTCGTGCGAGGCTACTCGGGCTTTGGTTTTTCGGCCATCAGCATCGGGTTGATCAGCCTGTGGCGATCCCCAGCGGAACTGGTACCGATTATTTTCCTGCTGGAAATCCCAGCCAGCCTCTTGATGTTACGCAGTGCACTGCGCGACTTCAGTTGGGTCTGGGTAAAGCCTCTCATGGGTGGCAGTCTGATCGGCATCCCTGTTGGTGTTGCCCTGCTGGCCAGTGTGGCCACAGCCTGGTTGCAACTCATCGTCAGCGCCACTATTTGCGTGACCTCCGCGCTGGTGCGATTAGGCTGGCACCCCCAGCGGGCCAACGGGCCTGGATTTCGCTGGTTCACGGGCCTCGTCAGCGGTGTCCTCAACGGTCTCTCGGCGCTGGGGGGCATCGTCTGCGCGGTTATGCTTTATTCAGCCAAAGTGGAGCCAAAGGTCTGGCGTGCGACGCTCACCCTGCTGTTTTTGTTCACCGACTTTTACGCGCTGACCCTGGCCTACTGGAACGGACTGATCCAGCCGCACATCTGGTCTACCGCACTGCTCTGGTCTTTGCCCCTGGCGATGGGTATTCTTGCCGGCTCGCGCGCTTTCGACAGCTCGGACCCGGAAAAATTCCGGGATCGGGTGTTCATGGTGTTGATCGGGCTTGGCCTGGTCGGATTTCTCAAAGCCATCTGGACCTTGACGACATGAGCCAGGCCGCGACTTACTTCTCGTCTCGCAGGTAGTACCAGTGATAAAGCATGCGTTGCCCCAGGCGTCTGAAAGGGGCCAATAACGGGGAGCGCACCACATTCGCCACATTGGGATATTCGAGGGCTGAGTTGTAAATCGGCAGATCAAAGACCGCCTGATCGACATCCTGGCCCGCGACGCGCTGAGCCAAACGCTTACCGGCCCAAGTCGAAAAGGATACCCCGTTACCCCCATAGCCCAGTGCATACCATATCGACTGCTGAGGATCTGGCCGGGTAATCCGCGGCATCATGTCGTGACTGACATCCACCCAACCCCACCAGGAATAATCGATCTGAATACCAGCCAGCGGTGGAAATTTTCTGGCAATCGCGTCAGTCAGAAGCTTGAGATGAACTGACCGGTGTGCATCGGCGCCGGTGATCGAACTGCGGCTACCCAATTGCAGTCGGTTGCCTTCGAGCAAGCGGTAATAGAAGCGAAGGGTACGCGTATCCGTCAAAAATGTCTTCGAGACAAAGTTGCAGGCCCTGAGCTCTTCGGGTGTGAGCGGACGCGTGACCACCGAATTCGACAAAATCGGAAGTATCTTGTTGCGAACAGTCCCGTGCAGTCTTTGTCCGGTGTAGCCGCCCGTACAAACAGCCACGCGGCGCGCCTTGACTACACCGCGCGGGGTCTGCAAATGGTGCACGCCGCCCACGGTTTGCCAACCCAAAACCGGCGTCGCCGGATGCACTTTCACGCCAAGTTCGAGCGCTTTGCGCAGCATGCCAAAGGTGAACTTCAAGGGGTGCACACCAACGCCCTCGCGCTCAAGCATGGCGCCACAGTGCTCCCGCTCGTCGCAGTACTGCTCGCGCACCTGCTCTGGCGACAGGATCGGCGTGTCATAACCAAAGAGGCGGTCTCTCACGTCAGCCAAGTTCCTCAGGTATGCCATCTTCTGCGGCCGATGCGCCAGGTACAGATGGCCACCATCAAAGGCCTCGCAATCAATCTGACGGGTTAGATCCTTGAAATTTTCAAAGCCGGTGCGAATTTCCGCATCCAAACGGACCGCAGTGTCCAGGCCATAGCGCTCGATCCATTGCGATCGGGACAAACGGCCACTGGCGTTCTGCCCCTGTCCGCCCGAGCGGCTTGAGCACCCCCAGGCCGTTTGATTCGCTTCCAGCACCACGACCTTAATCTGGTGATCCTTAGCCAGGTACATCGCTGTGGAAATACCGGTCGACCCGGATCCAATCACAACAACATCAGCGTCCAAATCACCTTGCAAAGGCCCATCATCCGCCGGTGGCGTGCCGGCCGATGCCACCCAGTAGCTCGGCGAATAGTCTCTGCCGATGCCGGGGTTGGCATCAACCAGAGGGTCGTAGGCTGGGTCATAGGCGTTCAAGACGGATTTCGACATGACAACTGACTCACGCATGTTCATGGCAGGCTAAAGCTCACAAATTACGTTGGCATCACGGGGGGGCGGTCTTTGCGATAGGCATCCTTCACATGAATCAAGCCATCTTTAAACGTAAAGATATCCACCCCATCCACGTCAAAGTGCGCACCATCCGAGGCCCGGGTGGCCTTGAAAATCCATTCCGAAAACCCTCGGAGGCCAGAAACCACATCGGGTCCACGCGAAATCCACTGTGCATCGGGAAAGGCTGCAAATGTGGCCTCGAAAGCCTGCTTAACAGCCTGCCGGCCCGAGATGACCGTACCCTCGCGGTTCGGCCCCAAAGCCGTCTTGAACATGCAATCGGGCGTCATCATGTCAATTAATGCCTGCGCATCGTGGCGGTTAAAGGCCTCGCCGAATGCCTTCAGCAAGCGCTGCATATCCTGTTCTGTTTTCATAAAGACTCTCGTTGGGCTATCAAACCTTGCCCTTCCAGGGCACCACTTTTTTCTCAATCCAGCGCATCAGTAAGTCAAACAGATACGCCACGACGCCGATCACGACAATGCCCATCACCACAATATCGGTGCGCAAGAAATTCGAAGCATTGAGAACCATTTGCCCGAGGCCAAGGTTGGCTGCGACCATTTCAGCAGCCACCAGCGTTGTCCAACCAAAGCCCACGGCGATACGCATGCCAACAAGGATTTCAGGCAAGGCAGACGGGACCACCACATGCCAGATCACCTGCCAATAGCTTGCCCCCATCGAATATGCGGCGTTGATCTGTTCTTGCGAGGCGCTCTTCATACCCGAGCGCGCTGCCAACGCCAAAGGGGCGAAACAGGACAGGTAAATCAGAAAGACCTTGGGCACCTCGCCAATGCCCAGCCAAATAATGATCAGAGGAAGATAAGCCAGCGGCGGCAGCGGTCGGTAAAACTCGATGGGCGGATCGAAAATACCGCGCGCCCAACGGCTCATGCCCATGGCAATACCTATCGGTACAGCCGTCACTGTCGCCAGCAAAAAGGCTAGAAACACCCGCGACATGCTCGCTGCAAAGTGTTCCCAGAGAGGCTGGTCATTCGCTTGCCCGCTGGCGTACTGGTAGAACTGGTCCGCGACCGCCAAGGGACTTGGCAAAAACAAGGGTTTCACCCAGCCCATATGACTGATGGTGAACCAGGCGGCAAACATCACGATCACCGTCACGACGCTGATGGCCAGACTAGGCCCCTCGCCAGGCACTTTGAAGCGACTGGTCTTGAGCGGCGCTGACTGACCGGCTTTCACGATTTTGGCGTTCGAAGCATCAGACATGCTCTGTCTCCCGGTTATGGATCAGGGCCAGAACCTCCTCACGCATGCGAATAAATTCCGGCGATGACTTCACCTCCCGTGCGTTATGGTGCGTCAAAAATTCCCTGGAAAAAGGAAGCTTGTCGTACGACTTCGT
The DNA here is from genome assembly GCA_038145425.1 of Comamonadaceae bacterium. Taxonomy (GTDB): domain Bacteria; phylum Pseudomonadota; class Gammaproteobacteria; order Burkholderiales; family Burkholderiaceae_C; genus Rhodoferax. The sequence goes on from JAYQPP010000003.1 coordinate 55,500, forward strand.
GATGCGACCAGGGCTGGGGCTCATCACGATCAAGCGCGTGGCCAGGAACAGGGCTTCTTCAACCGAGTGGGTAATGAAAAAAACCATCTTGTTGGTGCGCTGCCAGGCCTCGAGCAAAATCTCCTGAACCTGCTCGCGGGTGAACGCATCCAGCGCGCCCATCGGTTCATCCATCAAGAGCAACTCCGGGTCATTGGCCAAAGCGCGTGCGATACCCACCCGCTGCTGCATGCCCCCAGAGAGCTCATAAACGGCCCGGTCGCCGTATTTTTCAAGGCCGACCAAGGCCAGTTTCTCATTGGCGATTAGCTCACGTTCTGCTTTGCCAACACCACGCAATTTAAGCCCCAGCGCAACATTCGAGCGTACCGACAACCAGGGCATCAGCGTATGCTTTTGAAAGACCACACCGCGATCCGCACCGGGGCCTGTGACTGGTTGACCGTCCAGCAAAATCTCACCAGTGGACGGCGGCAGGAATCCTGCTATGCAATTCAAGAGCGTGGTCTTGCCACAGCCCGATGCACCCAAGGCAACGACGAAGTCACCGTCGTTCATGCTCAGGTTCACCGGCGCTAGCGCCTGCAAGGTGCCACCCTTGACCTCGTAGTTCACCGTCAGTTCCCGAATATCAAGAGTTGGCATAGCACATCGCAATTAGGAATACCAAAAAAAAGGGCGGCGTCAAAGCCGCCCTGTCCGTACATCAGCCCAGGCGCTTATTTACCCATGGCCTTGTTGACGTAGTAGTTCGTCACGTACGGGCTGTAGTCTTTCTTGACTTCAGGCACGCGACCCTGCTCTTTGAGGAAGTCTGCGGTATAGGCCAGGGCCTTGACCGCACCACCACCGAGCCAGGTTGCCGACGCTTGCTCGGCTGCCGTTGGAAACTTATAGAGCTTCATCAACTCTGGCACGTCTTTGGCATCCGCACCGCTCCATTTGGCCACGGCTTTAGCCTGCGCAGATGTGGCGCTGTAAGCACCCGGGTTCTTGCGGTATTCCTCGTCGGCCTTGATGAGCAATTTGACCATCGTCACCATGAAAGCCTCATTCGCCTTGGCCCACTTTGCATTGACCACCAGGCCATCAAAAGTGGGGAAGCCCTTGGCACCGATCGTGCCGGAGTCAGCAATCGCCTTGCCATTGCCTTTGATCTTGGACAGGACAGGGTTCCAGATAAACGTGGCATCGATGTCACCGCGCTCCCAGGCCGCACCAATTTCCGGCGGGCGCATATTCAAGATATTGACCGACTTCGCATCAACGCCTTCCATTTTCAGAACGGCCATCAGCTGGTAGTGGGCCGTCGACACGAATGGTGTGGCAACTTTCTTACCCTTGAGATCTTTGACACTGTTCACACCCGAACCATTACGGGCAATCAGCGCCTCTGCTTGGGAAATATCGTCCAGAATCCAAAACAGCTGAATGTCTTGGCCCTGGGTGGCCGCCGCAGTGACCGGACTTGAGCCGGCCTCGCCGACTTGCACATCGCCCGATGCCATGGCTTTGATCACATCGCCGCCGCCACCGAACTGACGCCATTTGATTTTGTAGCCGGTCTGCTTTTCCAGCTCGCCTGACTCCATGACCGTGCGCCATGGAACCAGCATATCCTGGTACGCAAACGTCACCTCTTTGGCCTGCGCAAATGCCGTTGCGCTCAGCACGCTCAGTGCCACGGCACTCAGCAGTTGTCTTTTGTTCAAACGCATAAAAATCTCCAAGAATGAAATTGAAAAGCAGCCGCGCGCCCTCGCGCTGTGACTGAATTATTGACAGATACAGGCACCACTCATAGATCCAGTCACGCCCTGTTGATGGTGCCAGCGCCTAAGGAAAACCCTAGGTTGGAAGTCGGCGCCTAAACGTCAAACCACACTGTTTCTGCGCGGCCGGGGTGGTCGGCCGGCGTGAGCCGATCCAGGCAGTATGGAGCTGGGCATGAGCGCGTCGGTTGCTCGCAGCGATTCAGATGGATTGCAGGGCGGCTCGCAGAATGCGACCAATCATGCGGCAATCCTGCGAGGTCATCGACAAAGCAATACGCATGTCACACAAACCCTGCATCAAACTCAGCGACGCAGGTACATCTGGGGCTTGCCGCAGATAGTGCCAGTGCGTGTAGTTGCTGGTAAATCCTTGCGCCTGCTCTCGCCCGAACCACTTGATGTGCAAGCCACACCGATCACAGAATGCCAGCACCTTCTCAATGCTGCGGGCCTCCAGCAGCAGTGTGAACTGAATCGAACTGGCAACGTACTCTTCCTGGGGATCGCGCGGTGGAACCTGCACTTTTGCGATGCCGGACAAAATGTCAGCCAGCTCGCCGTAGAGCTGATTCCAGATCCGGGCACGGCGGGGCAACTCGGCCAACTGTGGCCTGAGCATGGCAGCGGCCTGGTTGGACATACGCATGCTGAAGTTCGGGATCTGGTGCTTCCATCGATCAAACACGTGCGCCGGGGGCCGGGAAAGGTGCTGCGTATAGAGCATGTAACTGCCCGAGTACAAGATCGCTTTGGCACAGAGATCATCGTCGTCAGTCACGAGCAAGCCACCCTCACCGGAATTGATGTGTTTGTAGGTCTGGGTGCTGTAACACCCCATACGTCCCCAGGTGCCGCTATGCCGCCCACCCCAGCGGGCCCCCATGGTGTGGGCACAGTCTTCCACCAAGTCAATTCCATGGGCGTCACAAATCTCGCGCACGCGCTGCATGTCTGCCATGTGCCCACGCATGTGGGAAATCAGGAACACCCGGGCGCCGCTGCTGGCAGTCTTACGCGCCAGATCATCAAGGTCAACGGTGTAGCGCGACGTGGTCTCCACCAAGACGGGATCAGCACCCGCGTGGGCGATCGCGCCAGGCACAGGCGCAAGCGTGAACGTGCTGGTCAAAACCTTGTCGCCAGCGGCTACACCCAGAGCCTTGAGTGCCACAAACATGGCGGCCCCGCAGGAACTCAAGGCCACGCAGTACTTGGCTCCAACATACGCCGCGTACTCCTGCTCGAGCAAGCAAGGCTCGGGCTGCGTGCCTTTAACTTCACCGTAGCGATGCAAGCGACCGTCCTGCATGAGGCGGGTGACCTGCGCAATACCGGCCGGCGGTATGGGCTCGGGCTGGCTCAGGTCGAGTTCAAATCGCAAGACACCCTCCTCGTCGAAGAGCTGTCGGGCAACATGGTCTGGCTCAGCCATGATGTCCATGACCTCCGAGGGTGCCCAGTTGAAAGACCTCGTTGGGGTAGTACTTCTTGAGCCGAATGTCGCCGGTCATGGCGTGGCCTTCCATCCCCTCCAGGCGCGAAATACGCGCTGCCACCTGACCGACTGCGCGAGATGCATCGCGGGTCAAACGCTGCCAGGTGACTGTCTTGATGAACTTGCCAACCGAGAGGCCGCCCGAATAACGCGCAGCACCCCGCGTGGGCAGGATGTGGTTGGTGCCGCTGCACTTGTCACCGTAGGCCACAGTGGTTTCCTCACCTAGAAAAAGTGAACCGTAGTTGCTCAAGTTTTGCAGCCACCAGTCCAAGTCCTGGGCCATCACCTGCAAATGCTCACATGCGTAGCGGTCGCTCACCTCGACCGCTTCTTCGCGCGAGTCGACCACCACAATCTCAGCGTAATCGCGCCAGGCCGCTGCAGCAGCCTCGCGCGCCAGGGGCGGCAGACTCGCAATCGCCTGCGGCGCAAGCCTGGCGACTTCCTGGCCCAATGCTTCAGACGTTGTGATCAGCCAGACTGGTGAATCGGGGCCATGCTCTGCCTGACCAATCAGGTCCATGGTGACGATGGCCGCATCGGCCGTTTCATCAGCGATCACGGCTGACTCTGTGGGCCCCGCGATGACATCGATGCCTACCTTGCCGAACAACATTCGTTTGGCCTCGGCTACAAAGCGATTGCCCGGCCCAACAATGATGTCTGCCGGCTTACCCGAAAACAGGCCGTTGGCCAGGGCCGCCACAGCCTGCACACCACCGAGCGCCAAAACCGTGTTCGCGCCACAAAGCTGCAGTGCATAAAGAATCGCCGGATGAATGCCATCCTCGCGACTCGCTGGCGTCGCAGCCACAATGTTTTTCACGCCCGCCACGGACGCAGTTCCCACACTCATGATCGCGCTGGCTGCATGGGCATAGCGACCACCTGGCACATAACAACCGGCGGTCTGACAGGGAATCAGGCGCTGCCCGACCAGCAGGCCCGGGATCAGCTCGGTTTGAAACTCCTGCATCGAGTCTTTCTGCCGACGAGCGAACTCCTGCACACGGTCGCGGGCAAAGCGGATGTCCGCTTTCACCCCATCACTCAGAGACTTCTGCGCCGCTGCAAAGGCCTCTGGACCTACAACGATGTCACCAAGCCAACCATCTAGATCTTTGGCAAATTGGCGAACCCCATCTTCACCGCGGGCATCGATGGCATCGAGCATGGCCCTGACGGTTTTCGCGGTTGTGGTGTCAATAGCCTGCTGCGGCGGGTTGGATTTTTTGAGGTATTTCATGGCTAACAAGTAACAAATCAATCGGGCAAAGCGAGGCCGGCAATGGACCGGTCAAAAAAGTGCATCATGCTAAGGCCTAAGGTTCAAACTGTCATGGTGCCAGAGGCAAATTCCCGTGGAGCCAGGCCTTCAGGCGTTGGCCTCAGACATCAGCAAAGACCATGCGACGCGCATGGACCAGGCCAACCCGCGTCAGACTGCCCCACAGGTTGGGGTCGCACACAAGCGCTCGGCCTTCTGCATCATTCGCGGTTCCCAACAAGCGCGCTTGTTGAACGAAGCTGGCGGCACCTCGCTTGACACCGCACCTAGCGCGAACGCCAGCGTGGACTGAACCAAGCCCAGACGCACGAGGCTCAATGACCCCGGTCATCGGCCAGTTCCTGGTACGCCTGCGCCAAAGCCTTGATGCCAGGTTCGATCCTGTTGGCCGGGATCGAAGACAAACGCAAGCGAAAGAACGGACAAGGGTAAGGCTGCTTCCCGAAAAACACATCGCCTGACTCAATCAAGACGCCGTGCTGTCGACACTTTGCAGCCAGTTCAGCCGAATCAACCCAGCCGGGCGTTCGCACCCAGATCGAGGCGCCACCAGCGGGCATGGTGAACTCAAAATCTGGCACACAGGACCGCAAGGCCTCGGATGCGATCTGCAAACGCTCGCCCATCGCAGCATTGACCCGTCTGGTCAAAGCGTCATGGTGCCCCAAACTGAGAAACAAGGCGTACACGTGCTGCAGAAAAGCGCTGGGGTGTCGCAACATGGCGTGCCTGATCGCGCGAAGCTCATGGATCAAAGCCTGCGGCGCGACGATGAAGCCCAGGCGCAAGGCTGGGGACAGCGACTTCGAGACAGAGCCGACGTAAATGACCCGCCCGCCACGATCCATGCTCTTCAGCGCTGGGACAGGCTCACCCGCGTACAGGTTCTCAGCCTCGTAATCATCCTCAATCAACACAAAGTCTTTCGTCCGCGCCAAATGCAAAAGTTCGCGACGGCGTTCAAGACTGAGCGTCGCTGTTGTCGGGCTTTGGTGCGATGGAGTGACAAAGAGGTAATCCAGCGGAGGGAGGTCCTCAAGTATCACGCCGTCTGCATCTACTGCAACCTCGACAAATGAGGGCTGTCGCATGTTGAAGCTGTTGCGTGCATGGACGTGTCCCGGCTCCTCCAAGCCCACCCGGGTGCCCGCTTCAAACAATGCCTCAGCAATCAAATAGTAGGCCTGTTGCGCGCCAACCGTGATCATGATTTCCTCAGACAGCGCGAACACGCCCCGTTGAGGCAAGACCCGTTTGCGGATCTGCTCGATCAGTTCGGCGACGTCATCCGTCTCGAAGTCAGGTGTCCAGCGGGCCAGTTGCGATCGAGCCAGCGTGCGAACACAGCACTCCCTGAAGTCTTCAGTCGGGAAAATTTCTGGGTCGTAAGTGCCGTAGACAAAGGGATAGTCATAGTCTCGCCAACGCTCGGGCTTGTGCAATGTACGTAGCGCTGTCTGCGAGCGCAGCACCCGAGCCTGCCAGTTCGGCGGAGATTGCCCGCTGCCAGCCGGCGGGTCCGATGCCTTCACTGAACGTGGTCGCGCCTGGGCGGCCACCACGATACCTTGGCGCGGGCGCGACTCCAGAAAGCCCTCACTCACCAAATGCTGGTAGGCCAATGTCACGGTGTTGCGACTGACGCCTAAAACGGCGGACAGGTCACGCGACGAAGGCAGCAAAGTGCCAGCGGGCAGCAACCCACCCAATATGGCATCGACCACGACACGGCGTAGACGCGCCTGCAAAGGCAAGCCTGACAAGGCTGTGTCGCCCATCATTTGAGTCCACGGAATGGACAGGGAAGATGCTGTCATGAAGGCACAACGCTGACGCAAAAAAATGTGGCTTGGAGCTCAACGGCACAACCAGGGGGGCCGCCGGCAGCGCCATTGTGCGACAGAAGGCACACCGCCACGCGCCAAAGCCAAATCTCCGTGGCCACGATGCCACCTGGCGAACCGCTCGCCAGTCTGAATATGAGACATAATTCAATCAAATCAGTTATATGAATTGAACGGTTCCAACCTACAATCCACGGACAACTTCTTTCTGACCGAGGTCGCACATGGAACAACGCGTCAGCAGCACAGCGATACCCGTTGGAACGCACCTGTACCAGCACATTGAACAACAGCTGACCCAGGCTATTCATCAAGGCGAATTCAAGCCGGGCGACGCGCTGCCCGCTGAGAAATTTCTGGCTCAACGCTTTGATGCCAGCATCGGAACGCTTCGCAAAGCTGTCGACAGTCTGGTGGGCCGGGGCGTGTTGCTACGCCAGCAAGGCCGGGGCACCTTCGTTGCCCGCCACAGCGAGGACAGGTACCTGTTCGCCTACTTTCATGTGGTGCGACAAGATGGCGTCAAGACATACCCCGCCCTGCAGCTCGAATCATTCGACAAAACCAAAGCGGACAAGGACATTGCCAAACGACTCCAGATCGGGACAGGCAGCCGCGTTACCAAATTGGTGAACAGCCTGCACCTGCACGGGCGATGCGTAGTGATCGACGAAATTTACTTGCCCGAAAAATTATTTCCGGATCTGAGCGAAAAAATTGTGCGCGAGCGACCCAACACGCTCTACCAGCTCTACCAGGAGCGTTTTGGCCTGACCGTGATCCGAGCCGAGGAGCGATTGCGATCGGTGCGCGCAGACGCTTTCAAGGCCGAAAAACTGGGCGTAGCGCCAGGAGATCCCTTGCTGCAAGTCATCCGCGTGGCGCAGACCTTCAACAACCAGCCCGTCGAACTGCGGCATTCGTTCATCAACACGGCTGACTACGAATACTTCGCCGAGCTGACGCCTAATCGCTGACGCCGAAGATTGCCACCGGCACTCGGACGCGCCAGACAAGCGTGGAAAAACCTGGCAAGCCCTAGTTCCTGACGCTGCGCTTGATCAGGTCAGCAGCCTTCTCGGCCATCATGATGACCGGGGCGTTGGTGTTGCCCGAGACCAGCGTTGGCATCACCGAGCAATCAACCACACGAAGCGCCTGCAGACCATGCACCCTGAGTTGCGGGTCGACGACGGCCTGCGAATCCACGCCCATCTTGCAGGTTCCGCTGGGGTGAAAAATCGTCGCCCCGCTGTCCTGACAAAACCTGAGCAAATCTTCGTCAGAAGCGTTTTGCAAACCAGGCTTGAGTTCAGTCTCTGTGTAGTTCGCCATGGCAGGCGTCTGCGACAGCTTGCGAGCGAAGCGAACCGATTCCACGGCGCAGCGCCGGTCAAGCGCCGAGCTGAGGTAATTGGCCTTCATACTTGGTGCCACCAAAGTGTCCGGTGAGGTCACGTGGACCGAGCCTCGCGACTCGGGCCTGAGCTGGCAGACGCTGAAGGTAAAGCCCGGAAAATCATGCGGCTTGGCGCCGGCCATGTCGGCAGACAGCGTCGCAAAATGGAACTGGATGTCGGGACGGCTGTCCAAATCACCAGGCTCGCGCAGGACCTTGGTGAATAAGCCCCCCTGGTTGATGCCAACGCCCAGGGGACCACCACCGGTGAACAGCCACTGCGCGCCGATCTTGGCTGAGCGCCAGATGCTGCGCAGGTCATCGTTGGTGGTGATAGGTTTCTTGCAGCGGAATAGAAGACGAAACTGCAAATGGTCTTGCAGGTTCTCTCCAACACCTGGCAGGTTGTGAACCACGGGAATGCCCAGAGACTGCAGGCGATCAGCCTGCCCCACGCCAGAGCCCTCCAGCAATTGCGGGCTTTGGATCGCACCCGCTGAGAGCAGCACTTCGCGACGCGCCTTGACGATAATGGTTTTTCCACCCCGCACCGCCTGCACGCCTACGGCCCGCGTACCTTCGAACAGGATCTTCGTGGCCTGCGTTTCGGTCAAAACCTGGAGGTTCTTGCGCGAGCGCGCCGGCTTGAGGTAAGCCACCGCCGTGCTGGAACGCCAGCCTCTTTTGGTGAACAACTGGTAGTAACCCACGCCTTCTTGTTCGCCATCGTTGAAGTCCTCATTGCGCGGAACGCCCAGGCTATTGGCCCCCTCAATGATGGCCTCCATCAGTTCGTGACGCGTGGTGATGTCCGAACAGGACACAGGACCGTCACCGCCGTGGGTGGCCGAAGCACCACGTGAATTGGATTCGAGCTTTTTGAAGTACGGCAGCACTTCACGCCACGACCAGCCAGTACAACCCTGTGCCGCCCACTGGTCGTAATCCTGGGGTTGACCTCGCACGTAGACCAGGCCATTGATCGACGATGAACCACCCAGTGTTTTACCTCTTGGCCAATACACCTGGCGCTGGTTCATGTGGGGCTCAGGATCCGTCTTGAACATCCAGTTGTACCTGGGATTGAACATCGTCTTGGCATAGCCGATCGGAATGTGGATCCACAGGTAACGATCTGGCGGCCCCGCTTCGAGGAGCATCACCTCGCAGTCAGCCTGCTCACTCAATCGGTTGGCCAGCACGCAGCCTGCGCTGCCCGCACCGACCACCACGTAGTCGACCTCATGGGTCTCGACGCTCATACAGTCAATCCCCCAGAACCCTGGGCAGCCAAAGCGCGATATCCGGGAAGACAGCAATCAAAAACAGACCGAACAACTGCAAGCCCATGAACTGCAACATACCCTTGTAGATGTCGCCCAAATCCCATTCAGGCACCACGCCTTTGAGAAAGTAGGCCGACATAGCCACTGGTGGCGACAGCCACGCTGTCTGCAAGCAGACGGCGACCATGATGCCAAACCAAGCCATATCAAAACCGAGCTTGGTCACTAATGGAATCAGGAAGGGCACAACAATCAAAACAATGGGGACCCACTCGAGCGGCCAAGCCAGCAGGAAGATGCCCACCATCACCATGGCCAGCAGCAGATAGGGATTCATTTGCAGACTCAGCAGCCACTCGGTAATCATGGTTGGTGTACCCAGTCGGGCAAACACGGCACCAAAGAAGTTGGACGCACCGACCAGGAACAGAATCAGCACCGAAATCTGTAGCGTTTTGATCAGAGAGTCTTTCAACACCGTCATGTTGAACTTGCGGTAGGCCGCGGCCAGGGCCACCGAGCCGAACGCGCCACAGGCAGCGCCTTCCGTTGGTGTGGCCAGTCCGAACATGATGCTTCCAAGCGCAGACAGAACCAATGCCGCTGGTGGCACCAAGCCACGGAAAAATTCGATCCAAACCGCTTTGCGGTCAGCGACGATCATGTCCTCCGGCAGGGGGGGGCCGAGCTTGGGGTTGATCCAGCACCGGATCATGGCGTAGGCAGTAAACAGTGCGGCAAGCATGATGCCAGGCATAACGGCTGCAGAGAACAAGGTTGTCACCGGCACCTCGAGGATCGGCCCCATCACCACCAGCATGATCGAAGGCGGAATCAGGATGCCCAGCGTACCGCCCGCCGCGATCAGGCCTGCCGACAGTTGCACGTCATATTTGGAGCGGATCATGGACTTGCCCGCCATGATGCCCAGGATGGTCACCGAGGCTCCCACAATGCCGGTCGCGGCAGCAAAAATGGTGGCCACAAACATCACGGCCAGGTACAGCGAACCACGGGTTCTGGCCAGCAATTGCTGGCACGAGTCAAACAGGCGCTCCATCAGGTTGGCCTGCTCCATCATGATGCCCATGAACACGAAAAGCGGAACCGCCGAGAGCGTCTGCTCCATCATCGACGAGTAAAACTGCAGGGTCATCTGGTAGAACACCAGTTCACCAAAACCCCAGTAACCAAACGCGATACCCAGGAAGATGAGCAAAAACGAAATGGGGTAACCAATAAAGATTCCGACCAACATGGCCAGAATCATGATGAGTCCGATGATTTCAGGCGTCATGATCAGGCCCACTCCCCACGGGTATACGCGTAAATCGATTTAAGAAGCTCTGAGACACCCTGCAGGGTCAAAAACACAATACCCACTGGCACAGCCAACTTGATCGGCCCCAGATACGGCATCCAGGCAGTCTCCATGCCGCGTTCGGCACGAACAACTGATACCCAGGCCCAGTCCGCAGAAACCCAGAAAAACACAAGCATGGCCGGAATGAACAGGAACAAATACATGGTGATGTCCACCATGGCCTGCGTTTTGACAGTCCACTTGCGATACAAAAAATCAGAGCGAATGTGCACGCCTTTTTGGAGCGCGTAGCCTGCGCCAAGCATGAACATAGCGCCGTAGAGCATGCGGGAAATGTCATAGGCCCACACCGTGGGCGCGGTGAAGGCATAACGAGCCACCACCTCATAAACCATTGACAGCATCAGGGGAATCGTCAACCATGACAACAGCACGCCAAACCGAACACTGATCGTGTCAATCAAGCGGATCCAGCCCTGCATCCAAGTCGGCATGTCTGCCGGTAACGCATCGATGTCGCCCCGACGCGATGCAATCATCTCATCGGACCGGTTGTCAATTTCTTCAGTCATCGTTGATCAGGCCCACCCCTTTGGGGGCGGGCCTGCCTTGTGCTTAAACAACAAGAATTGGCAAGTGTGCCGTCTTACTTTTTCTGCTTGGCCAGAACGTCCGCATACGCACCGGTGATACCGGCGTTGGACTTCTGGGAGCCAGCCCAGTAGGGAATAGCCATCTCTGCAAAAGAACGCTGGCTCTCCCAAACCTTCTTGAAGAAAGGATTCTCAGCAGCGTTCTTTTCGAAGGCCTTCATCGCAGCGGCGCCGTACTCCTTGAAGTAATCAGCCGGGGTGTCATGCAACTGCACACCATGCTTGGTGGTCAGCTCATGCAGGGCCTTGCCGTTTTCCAGGATCCGGTAGCTGTGCGCCTTCATCAGCGCTGCATTGCCAGCCACTTCAATGGCTTTACGCTGACGATCGGACATCTTCTTCCACACGTCGCCGTTGATGTACAGGTCGGCATTCACCACGTTCTGGTGCAGACCCTGCAAGTAGTAGTGCTTGAGCGCTTTCTGGAAGCCAAAGGTCATATCCGGCTTCGGGCAGCACCACTCAGCGGCGTCGATCACGCCTTTTTGCAGCGCAGGAAGGATGTCGCCACCGCCCATCGCGACCGATGCCACACCGATGTCCTTGTACAACTGACCAGGAATGCCTGGCGGCGTGCGGAAGCGCAATTTACGGAAGTCAGCCATGCTCTTGATCGGCTCCTTGAACCAGCCCAGAGCTTCCGGGCCCACTGGCTGAAGCATGACACCCTTGATGTTCATCTTCATTTCTTTCCAGAGTTGGTCGTAGAGCGCTTGACCACCGCCATACTGGTACCACGACAGCCAAGCCAGGTTGTCCAGGCCAACACCAGCGCCAGCAGAGGGCGAACCAAACAGCGCAGCGGCCGGGTGCTTGCCAGACCAATAATGGGTCCAGGCAAAGCCACCTTCAATCAGGCCCTTGTCTACAGCATCGAGGGTGTCAGCCACGGCGACGACCGCACCTGCTGGCAAAACTTCCATGGTGACGGTGTTGTCGGTAAGAGCGGCCACGTCTGCTGCAAAGTCCTTCAGCATGGTGATCTCGTCAGCCGTGGTCGGAATCACGGACTGAATGCGGATCTTGACCTTGGGATCAGCAGCCACTGCGGCGGTCGGCACAGCCAGGCCGAACACGCTGGCGCATGCAAGCGCAACGCCAAGTTTACGAACGAGTTGTTTCATCTTGTCTATCTCCTTGTTTATCAAATCGGAACAGGACGTTCCAGGTCTCATGAAAAAATCACACTATCACAAATCAGTTCAAGCACCCTCCTTCCAATGTCTGATGGCGCTCTCAGAGCGCTGGTTCCAAAACAACTTTGGCCGAAGCGGTTCGACCATGATGCAGGTCCGCAAACGCCTGGGCGCCTTGTGACAAGGGCCGACGATCGACCCAGCTTAAGTCCCCAAAAACACCTTTTGCCAGGGCCTTCACCGTGGCCTGAAGGTCAGCCATGCTGTAGGTGTATGTCCCAAGCAGCGTGATCTCTGCCAGCGTGAGCTTACGCATATCAATTTCGCTAGCCCAGTCCTGCAAGCCGATGTGCATCACCACGCCGCCGGGGGCAACTGCGGCCAGAGCCGTCTTGCGGGTGATGGCACTACCCACCGCATCGATCACGTAGTCATAGCCATTGTCTGCAGGTGTTTGGGAGCGCGGATCCAGGGCCGCACAGCGCACGTGTTGCTGGATCGACGCTCGACGCAGTTCATTGACCTCGGCAATCGTCAGCTGGTCAACGCCGTAGTGGCGAAGCATCAGACCGGCGAGCATGCCAATGGCGCCGCCACCGAGTACCAGCACTCTGCATTCAGGCAAGGGCCGTACCAGCGAGCGCATGGATAAATTGATCGCATGCAAGGCGGTTGCCGCAGGCTCTGTGAGCGCACCAGACACCGAGCTCAAACCATCGGGCAAGGCAATCAGGCATCGCCCCGGTATGCTCATTTGCTCTGCGAACGCGCCGGGCCGACTCATCCCGACCATGGTGCGATCAGCGCACAAGTTGTCGCGCCCCTGCAGACAGTAACTGCAGCGCCCGCAGGTGATCAGGGGGTTTCCCGTCACCCGCTGACCTACCTGCCACAGAGGTGTTGCCGATGCCTGCACGGTGGCGGCGAACTCGTGACCCAGCACCAGGCCTGGCTTGCGCCGCGGGTCATGGCCATGGTAGGCGTGCATATCCGAGCCGCAAATACCGGCCGCGTCAATGCGCAAGACGACCTCACCCGCCTTGAGCGCGGGCTCGGGGCGGTCCAGCAACTGGACTTCATTGGGTTCGGTGTAAACCAAAGATTTCATGTTTTTGTCTCAAAGAGCTGTATAACCACCATCAACCATCAAGGTCTGACCGGTGATGTAACTGCTGGCTGCACTGGCCAGAAAGACGGTCACGCCGTACAGATCTTCTAGCCGGCCATTGCGGCCGATAGCGGTCTTCTGCGCATGCCTCTCGCTCAGGGCCGAGTCCTTGAACACGGGCTCAGTCAAGGGTGTGGGAAAAAAGCCCGGACCAATGGCGTTGCAGGTAATGCCTTTGCCCGACCATTCTTGTGCGATGGCTCTGGTTAACTGTAGCACCCCACCTTTGCCGGCGCCGTAGGGCGCGCTGTTGGCAAAGGCACGCGTCGATTGCAGCGACGCGATGTTGATGACACGACCGAATCCACGCTGCGCCATGCCTGGCGCCACAGCCTGGGTCAAAAAGAATGGCGCACCCAAATGCAGGGCCAGTTGCTGATCCCATGCAGCGGGGGTCACCTCAGCAAAGGCCTGACGCAAATTGACCCCGGCAGCGTTGACCAAAATATCAACCGCACCCATCGCGTTCATGGCTTGCCCGACGCGAGGCAGTGCCTCGCTACGACCCAGGTCAGCAGCCAAGGTCTGGCAAGCGATGCCTTGCGCGCGAAAGGCCTTTGCGGCAGCGTCGAGCTCCGCCTGGCGGCGCGCCACCAAAATGAGCGAGGCGCCCGCCTGACCCAGCGCAAACGCCATAGCCTGACCAATACCCGAATTCCCACCCGTCACCACTGCGGTTTTACCCTGCAGCGAGAACAGTTGAAGAACCGATTGATCTGTCATGCTCTGGCCTCCATGCGCTCGATCAGTTAGTAGCCGACTCAGACCGTAACCTGCTCGCCCAGGTCAAAGCTTTCTTTCGGAAAGTACTTGGCCAAGCGGTCATCAGCCGTGCGGGCGTGCGCCTCCATGCCCTCCAGGCGGCTGATACGCGCAGTGACCAGGCCGATGTCTCGACTGGCTTCACGCGTCATGCGCTGCCAGGTCAAAACTTTCATGAACTTGTGCACCGACAAGCCGCCGGAGTAGCGAGCTGCACCCTTGGTGGGCAAGACGTGGTTGGTGCCAGCGGCCTTGTCGCCATAGGCCACCGTGGTCTCCTCACCCAGGAAGAGCGAACCGTAGCAGGTCAAGGTGTCAAGCCACCAGTCCAGATCACGGGCATGGACCTCAAGGTGCTCGCTGGCGTACTGGTCCGAAATTGCTGCAACCTCCTCGCGGGTATCGCAAACGATCACTTCGCCATAGTCACGCCAAGCACTACCAGCAGCATCACGGGCGATGGGAGGCAGCTTGTCGATCATTTCCGGAACCAACTTCATGACCGCCTGGGCCAAAGACTCGCTGGTGGTGAACAACCAGGCAGGTGATTCATGGCCATGCTCAGCCTGACCCACCAAATCGCTGGCCACCATGGCGGCATCGGCGCTGTCATCTGCGATCACTGCCACCTCTGAGGGACCCGCAAAGACATCGATGCCGACCTTGCCATACAGGGTGCGCTTGGCCTCGGCCACAAACTTGTTACCGGGCCCCACCACGACGTCGGCAGGTTTGCCTGTGAACAGGCCATTGGCCATCGTAGCAATCGCCTGAACGCCACCGAGCGTCATGATGACATCAGCGCCCGCCGTCTTGAAGGCGTACAACAGATAGGGATGAATGCCGCCACCGCGGTATGGGCTCGAACAAGCAATGATGGTTTTGACGCCTGCGGCCTTGGCAGTGGCAACGGTCATATACGCAGAGGCAATGTGCGCATAGCGGCCCGACGGCGCGTAACAGCCCACCACGTTGACAGGCAACACCTTCTGGCCGGCAGTGACGCCGGGGTGCAACTCTGTATCAAAGCTCAGCGCACTGTTCTTCTGCGCCAGCGCGAAGTCATAAACCTGCTTGGACGCAAATTCGATGTCGCGCTTGACATGCTCAGGTACATCCTTGATAGCCTGGGCGATCGCAGCCTCGGACATCACGATGTCACCGTCCCATTTGTCCAGCTTGAGCGCATACTCACGCACAGCATACTCGCCACGCCTATCGATTTCGGCCAGCATTTCGCCAACCACTTTCTGGGCTGTGGCCGTCTCGGTCTCAGCAGTTTTGCTGGCTTTCTTCAGGTATTTAACAGACATCTTTTTCCTTTTCGTGCAGCCAGGCCTCAAGCGCTTTCGTACAAGCGTGTGAACACAAATTCACGATGACCCAATGCCTCTGCAGCCGTCAGGCGTCCGTTGGCTGTGCGCAGCACCATCTCGAGCAGCATGTCGCCAGCCTTATCCATGTTGATCTCGCGCTGCAACAGGCCCGATGTGTCCACGTCAACGTGCTCACCCATGGTGCGAACAGTTCGTGGGTTGGCGCAGATTTTGATGACCGGCAGGATCGGGTTGCCGATCACATTGCCCTGACCCGTGGGGAAGCAATGAACCGCAAATCCGCCCGCAGCGCACAAGGTCACCATCTCAGCGGCAGCCGAGGATGAGTCCATGAACCACAAGCCAGGCCCCGTGGGCGTTTCAGCCTTGTCGAGCACGCCATCAACAATGCAGCGCTTGCCGATCTTCTGAATATTGCCCAAAGCCTTTTCTTCAATCGTCGTCAAGCCGCCAGCAATATTGCCTTTGGTTGGCTGGGACTCCGAGAGGTCCGAGGTTTTATGACGATTGACCACATCCTGATATCGGTTGAACATGGCCATAAAGTCATCACGCACCTTCGGCGTACGGCAGCGCGCAGCCACCAGCTGTTCACCACCAGTGAGTTCGGTGGTTTCACCAAAGCACAGAGTGTTGCCCATGTCGTACATCTTGTCGAAAGCGCTGCCGACCGTGGGGTTGGCACCGCAGCCTGAGGTGGTGTCGGACTCGCCACATTTAGTGGACACCCACAGCTCAGAAAACGCGCAGGTCTCACGGGTCTTTTCGGATGCCCACTGAACCAGTTCGCGCGCACCGCGTGAGGCACGCATGATGGTGTCGTGGTCACCGTGCAATTCAATGGAGTAGCCCAGCACCGGCTTGCCCGTTGCAGCGATTCCGTCCACCACTTTCTTGGTCCAGCCCTCTTCAATGCCGATCACCACAACAGCAGCCACGTTGGGATTGGAGCCCGTACCGATTAGGGTGCGAAAGTGCAAGTCCAGGTCAGCACCGAACTGCAGGCGACCATACGGGTGTGGGAGCGCCAGCGTACCCTTGATGTTGTTGCCAACAGCTTCCGCTGCCGCGTTGGAAATATCATCCACCGGCAGGATGATGACGTGGTTGCGCACACCGACGCGGCCGTTCTCGCGGCGATAGCCCTGGAATGTTGTGTCTTTGGTGATCATGGAAAAACTCTTTTAAAAAAATTCGTGATTCAAAAGGAACTTGCAAGCCGTGCTTACCAGCGCTTGGTCTTGCAGTTGTGAACATGCAAGTAGCCGCCGCGATTGATCTTCGCAATCGTGCGTCCGATATCAACGCCGTACTTGATCACGGTCGCGTCCTTGGCCAGATCAGCGATTGCAATCTTGTGTCCAATCGGAATGTCCTCCAGCGTTTTGAGCGTGATGGTCTTGTCCTGCTCCATCACCCAGCCGGTCAAGGTGTCGTTTGCCTTGACGCCTTCAACCACAACGGTTCCAACTGAATCGCCCTCTTCGTGTACTACGAAATGGATCATGCTTCTCTACTCCTGTTTAGGTAAATTCGGGTGACTGCCTCCACGGCAGCCGAGGCGGACTATAGCCAGTTTTGACTCAAAATTCAACTAGATGACTTGCATGAATTTAGAGGTAAACCGTCCTAACTGCGATGCATAACCTCCAAGGTGTGGCGGGCGATCATGGCCTCCTCATTCGTCGGCACCACATAGACCGCCAGCACACTGCCCGTCGTGCTGATTCGTCGAATCGTGCCACCCGCCGCAGGCCGTGCGCTATTCGCAGCCGGGTCGATTTGGCAGCCCATCCAAGTCAGGCCCGCCAAAATATCGGCACGCAGGCCGGCGGCGTTCTCGCCAATGCCACCAGTAAAAACCAACGCATCAATACCGCCGATGGCTGCAGCCATCCCCGCGATTTCCCGCCGCGCGTGCTCGACAAAATAGGCCAGCGCCATGGCCGCGTTGGGCGAGTCCGATTCAGACAGTGTTCGCACATCGCCAGACAATCCGGAGAGCCCGAACAGCCCGGATCGGCGATACAACAGGTCAGTCACCGCGTCAACACCAAGACCGCTCTCGATCAAGTGGAGGACCGCCGCCGCGTCGACCCGCCCACATCGGGTGCCCATCGGCATTCCCTCCAGCGGAGAAAAGCCCATGGTCGTGGCAACGCTTCGCAACCCACGCATGGCGCACAGCGATGCGCCGTTGCCCAGATGCGCCACCACGGTGCGCGCATCGGCCTGGCCAAGCTCGGCCACAGTGAGCCTCAGGCGAGACGCGACAGATTCGTAGGACAGTCCGTGAAAACCGTAGCGACGCACACCACGTTCGAACCACTCGGTGGGCAGCGCATAGCGTTGGTTCAGGCTGGGCTGGGTTCGGTGAAAGGCGGTGTCAAAACACGCAACTTGCGCGATATCGGGAAAGGCTTTTTGCGCGGCGCGAATACCTGCCAGGTTGTGGTGCTGATGGAGGGGCGCCAACGGCGCCAGAGCATCCAGTTCGGCCAGCAAAGCCCCGTTGACCAGGCGTGGCGCATCGAGATGTTCGCCGCCATGGACCACCCGGTGCCCCACAGCGCTCACGCGCAAGCCGGGGTTGTGGCTGCGAAGCCCCATCAGAATAGCCTGCAGAGCCTCTTGATGCCCCGGCGCTCGCTCTCCCTGCCCAGCCAGTGGCATCGACTGCGAAAGCCCGCTCGAACTTCTCAGATCGACCTGCGCTGTGACCTGGCCCAGGTTTTGCGCCTGCCCCCAAAACTGGGGAACCCCCTCCAAGAACCCGTCCGACGCCAGCATCTCGGCGTCGAACAGCGCAAACTTCAGCGAGGACGATCCCGCGTTGAGCGTGAGCACCTGGCCAGTCATGATGGCGCACCGCCGACGTCAGACGTAGTCTTTGTACTTGTCCAAAAAGCGCACAGGCTTACTCAGCGCATCGCGCCGGAATGGATCGCCCAACTCACGGGTGCACATGATCTCAATGACACAGGTCTTACCCTGATTCATCTGCATGTCCACAGCTTTTTTCAGTGCTGGCCCAACATCTTCCAGCCGATCAACCACGATACCTTCTGCCCCCATGGCCTGCGCGATGCCGGCAAAGCTCTCGCTCTCGAGCTCACCAGCGACAAAGCGTCGGTTGTAGAAGTCAACCTGGTTCTTCTTTTCAGCACCCCACTGCCGGTTGTGGAACACCACCGCGGTGACAGGAATTTTGTGCCTAACCGCCGTCATGATTTCCACCATGCTCATGGCCCAAGCGCCGTCACCGGCATAAGCCACGGCCGGCCGATCCGGTGCTGCAAGCTTGGCACCGATGATGGTCGGCAATGCGTAGCCGCAATTACCAAAGCTCATCGGTGCAAAGAAGCTGCGCGGCTCTTCGAAGCGCAGGTAGCTGTTGGCCACAGAATTGATGTTGCCGATATCGGTTGACACCATCACGCGCGCCGGCATCGCTTTTTCAAGCTCCCGCAGCACCTGACGTGGATGCAGGTAGTCGCCGCCTTTGAACGTCTTTTCTTTGGCGTTTTCTTCAATCATGTCCAGGCTGAACGGGTCACGCTCGTGCGTCCAGCCATCGAGTTCGGCCTCCCAGGCGTCTTTCTCTGGGTTGATGTTGGCTGCACGTTCGGCCTTGGTAGCGTCACAGGCCAGCGTTTTGTTGGCCAGACGCTTGCACAAATCCGCGGCTGTGGCCTTGGCGTCACCACAGATGCCCACAGAGATCTTTTTGACCAGGCCCAGGTTGGTGTGATCAGCCTCAACCTGAATGATCTTGGCACTCTTGGGCCAATAGTCCATGCCATGCTGCGGCAGCGTGCCGAAAGGGCCCATCCGTGAGCCTAGAGCAACGACCACATCGGCCTGGGAAATCAGCTTCATCGCCGCCTTGGAGCCCTGATAGCCCAGCGGACCACACCACAGCGGGTGGCTGGCCGGAAACGAATCATTGCGCAGGTATCCGTTAACGACGGGCGCGCCCAAACGTTCGGCCAGCGCCTTGCATTCTTCGACTGCATTGCCGATGACAACGCCACCGCCTGACAAAATCACTGGAAACTTGGCGCTGGCCAACAGGTCCGCAGCCGCTGCCAGCGTTTCCTCGCCACCTGGGCCACGCTCGACACGCATGGGCTTTGGAATCTCGCACTCGATCTCGCCATAGAAGTAATCGCGCGGAATATTGAGCTGCGTGGGCCCACACTCTGACTGCGCGCGATCAAAGCAGCGAGCGGTGAATTCAGCCATGCGCTTGGGGTGAGCCACGTGGCCCTGGTACTTCACAAATTCCTGAAACATGGGAAGCTGGTTCGCCTCCTGAAAGCCGCCCAGACCAATGCCCGTGGTGCCGGTCTCCGGCGTCACGATCACCACAGGGCTGTGCGCCCAATAAGCCGCTGCGATCGCCGTCACGCAATTGCTGATGCCAGGGCCGTTCTGACCGATGACCACCCCGTGGCGCCCGCTCACCCGGGCGTAGCCATCAGCCATATGCGCCGCACCTTGCTCGTGCACCACAGGGATCAGGTTAATGCCAGCCGGTGCAAAGATGTCCATGGCATCCATGAAAGCTGAACCCATGATGCCAAAAATCTCCCTGACACCCTGGGCAACCAAGGTCTCAACAAAGGCCTCGGAGGGCGTCATTTTTTGAACACCGGTGACGACGGTGCGCTGATCGGGGGCGGACGATGGGCTCATGAAATTTCTCCAAAACGAATAGAAAACGACGCCAGACTGCGGGTGCGACGCCGAGCTTCAAAAGCCCGACTATATCGGAAGAGGCTCAAAAAATCACTTTTTTTATAAAAAAATGAGACAATACTTATTAAAAATCGAAATATATATCTTTTTTAACGATGGCAAAACCAAGCACAACAGAGAGCAATCAGAAGGAAGCTGGGCGGGATACCCCGACCATGCGCCTGTTCGCCCTGCTTGAGGTGATTGCATCGAGAGATCAGCTGTTCTCGCTTCAAGACCTGGTCAACGAGACGGGACTGCCCAAGCCCACCCTGCACCGGATGCTCCAGCAACTCGAAGCCGAGCGCCTGCTCCAGCGTGATGGTGACGGACGGCGCTACGGCACCGCTGCCCGCCTGCGCAGCTTTGCCGAGAACCTGCTCTTCAACAGTATTCGCCATGGCGCACAACACGCCGTGTTGCGCGCGCTGGTCGAAGAAATCGGCGAATCCTGCAATCTGACTGGCCTCTCCGGCAGCGAAGTGGTCTATCTGGACCGCGTGGAGACGCAAGCGCCCTTGCGGTTTTATTTGCGCGCCGGCTCCAGAGTCCCCGTGCACTGCTCGGCCAGCGGCAAACTCCTGCTTGCTCAAATGACGCCCCATCAGCGCCGTCGCCTACTTGCCCACACACCGCTGCAGGCCTACACCGCCAACACGCTGACCAGCCTGGACGCCCTGGAGGACGAGATCAAGCTCATTCGCCGCCAAGGCTACGCGCTCGATCGCGAGGAATTTCTGCCTGGGCTGCTGTGCGCAGCCGTTCTGGTGCCCAACCAGGCGGGACGCGCGCATCTGTGCGTCGCCCTGCAAGCACCGACCATGCGCCTGTCCGTGGAGCGCGCGCAGGCCCTGCTGCCATCGCTGCAAAAAGCTGCCATGGCCTTGAGTCATATAAACGCCGACGGCAATGCCGTTGCCCACGGGTGAGCGGCTGCCAAAGCCTGGCCCCAAATTTTGCTCTTAGAGATCGACATGAACCTTCAGGAACAACAACCGGACCGAATGATCAGCGTGCGCGATGTGTTTGGAATTGACGCCGAGATGCGCGTTCCCGCTTTCTCGCAGCGCGACGACCATGTGCCCGATATAGACCCCGCTTACCGCTTCAATGCCGAAGTCACCCTCGCATTGCTGGCGGGATTCAGCCAAAACAGACGGGTGATGGTTCAGGGCTTTCATGGCACGGGAAAGTCCACACACATCGAACAGATCGCTGCGCGATTGAACTGGCCCTGCGTTCGGGTCAACCTGGATGGCCATATCAGCCGCCTCGACCTGATCGGTCGCGATGCGGTGGTGCTCAAAGATGGACAGCAGGTTACCGAGTTTCAAGAAGGCATCGTCCCATGGGCGCTGCAACGTCCGGTGGCGCTGGTGTTTGACGAATATGACGCCGGGCGTGCCGACGTGATGTTTGTCATTCAGCGCATTCTCGAAAGAGAGGGCAAGCTCACTTTGCTCGACCAGAACCGCGTCATCGCCCCGCACCCGCAATTTCGGCTCTTTGCCACCTCAAACACCATCGGACAAGGCAACCTCTCCGGGCTCTACCACGGCACGCAACTCCTCAACCATGCGCAAATTGACCGCTGGAATATCGTCGCCACGCTCAACTTCCTGCCGCAAGACGAAGAAGCGGCCATCGTTCTTGCACGGGTGCCATCCCGCAACAATGCAAATGACCGCGAGCTGATTGCCGCCATGGTCGCGGTCGCTGCGCTCACCCGCAAGGGATTCGCTGCGGGTGACCTGTCGACCCTGATGTCACCGCGCACGGTTATCACTTGGGCGGAAAACTGTGACATTTTTCACGATCCGGGGCTGGCTTTTCGCCTGTCTTTTCTGAACAAATGTGACGAGGTGGAGCGGCCTATCGTCGCCGAGTACTACCAACGCTGCTTCGGCGTAGAGCTCGAAGAATCCTGGCTTCGTTCGTCGGCGATGCCATGAGCCCTTCGGCACAACAGCTGGCGCGCCGTCAGCAGGTCAACGAAGAATTGTGCGCCGCAGCGCTGCGTGCCATCACCGGAGACGCGCGCCTGCATTACCAGGGCCGAAGGCTCTACCAGGGCAACAAGCACCTGCCCCTGAACGCGCCGCATTTGCGCCAGGCTCACGACAATTTCGACTTCGTTCAAACGCGTGCAGCGGCCGACGGCGTCGCCATGCGGGTTCTGCAAAGCGATCCTGAGCTCCATCGCCAACTGTGCCCGACTGATCCTGTGGAGCGCCTTATTTTTGAATGGCTAGAGCAGTTGCGGGTAGAGAGCCTGATTGCGCCGAGCCTACGCGGTATTCAAAGCAACCTGCACAACCGATTTCTCATTTGGTCGCGGGATTTTTACCGGACCGGGCACACCAAAAGTCGCCACGGCATGCTGCTCTACACCGCTGCCCAGATGTGTTGGTCTCGCCTGATGAGTAAGCCCGTGCTCGAGGAGACGGAAGACCACATCGAGAGCACGCGTGGCGCTCTGGCCGGACTTCTTGGCAAAAGCCTGTCTGGGCTGCGTCGCCACCGCCGGGAGCAGCATCTGTTTGCCTTGCACGCGCAAACGCTGGCGCACTTGCTCGCGCAGCGCATGGAACAGGAATCGCAGGCACGGGAAGATCAAGACGAGAGTCTGGCTGATGGCTCAGACGGCAAGCCCGGCATCAATGCCTTGCTTGAATTTGACGACCAGGCCGATGAAGCAGAGGGCCTGCCCCTGGCCCAAAGCGGCGCTAGCAAGGTATGGGAGCAAGTTCGCCAGCAATACCGCGTATTCACCACAAGCTACGACACAGAGCGCCGTGCAGCAACCCTGGTGCGGGCACAGCAACTGCGGGACTACCGCGATCAACTCGATCGCTTGGTCGCAGCCCGGGGCGTCAACATCTTCAAGCTCGCGCGTGCGCTGATGGCCGCGCTGGCACGGCCCGGCCGGGATGACTGGAACTTTGGCCAGGAAGAAGGTCGCATCGATGGCGCCCGTCTCAGTCAGCTGGTGGGCTCTCCGACCGAGCGGCGACTCTTCAAGACCGAGCGTTACAAACCACAGGCTGACTGCCTCGTGAGCTTCTTGCTCGACTGCTCAGGATCGATGAAGGCGCATATTGAGCAGGTATCGACCCTGATGGACATCATGCTGCGCGCACTGGAGATGGCAGGCGTTGCCACTGAGCTGCTCGGGTTCACCACTGGCGCCTGGCACGGTGGACGAGCGGCACGCGACTGGCGTCAGGGCGGCCAAGTACCCCAACCCGGTCGGCTCAATGAGGTGCAGCACCTCATCTTCAAAGATGCCAATCAAAGCTGGCGCCGTGCCCGCCAGGATATCGCCGCGCTGCTCAAACCAGATCTGTTTCGCGAGGGCATCGATGGCGAGGCCGTCGACTGGGCCTGCGAGCGAAGCTTGTCTCATGCCTGCGGTCGTCGCTACCTAATTGTGGTGTCGGACGGCTGCCCTGCTGACGGTGCAACCGCTCTGGCCAATGATGCCTTCTACCTTGACAATCATCTCAAATCGGTGTTGGCCCGGCGCGATCAGCAGGCACGGGTTCAAATCATGGGTCTGGGCGTCGGCCTGGACTTGAGTCCGTTTTATCGGCGCTGCCTGGCCACCGACCTAGCACGCGGTGTGGACCATGAATTATTTTTTGACATCGTGCAGCTCATCGGTGGCCGGCACCACCGATGACAAAGCGCACCGCCATTTGGAGAGAGCCTATGAGCAAAAAGCGTGTAGTGACCCAGTTCGGGATGGGCACATCCATTCGTAGCCGCAATTACACGGCGGCGGCTGAGCGCGCCATCCGTGACGCCCTCTGGCACAACTCGCTGAACGTGGCTGAAGCCTTTGGCTTCCCGCGCGAGGCCATGTTGATTGACGTCGACATCGGGGTGCAAGCGCCAGAACTGGTTGATCAATCAGCTCTGCTCAAAGTATTTCCCTACGGCCAACCAACGCTTCGCGTGGTCAAGGGTGGGCTGGACATCCCCAAGCCAGGATCAGACGCCGTGACCGTGATCGCCCACGCGGCGGTCAAGGTGTCATTCGATATGGAGCGCCATCATGACTGAACGCCGAATCATTCTGGAAATGGGGACGGGCAACGACCTCTATGGTGAAGACTACACCAAGGCGGCTTGCAGGGCCGTACACGACGCCCTACACCACTCGTCGATTGTGTTGTTCAAGTCGCTGGGCTACGACCACCGCGATATGCGGGTGCAGGTGACCATTGGGGTACAGCAGCCCGACAAGATCGATCTGGCGGTGATCGAAGCGCAATTGCCGCGCGGACGGGCGCAGGTGCGCGCGGTGTTTGGCGGTCTGAACGTTGAAGACCCCGAACAAAACACCATCCATGTGATCGCCACTGCTGCTGTCGAAGCCTTTTTACCCATCGAACAAAGCCACTGGCGCCTGAGCGCGGGCGAGTAATGACGCAGCCCCACGGCTCCGCTCGGGCACCATCGATGTAGCGCACGCGTCGCACAGGTGTTGACCTCGAGCCCTAAGTCAGAAGACCGTCGGCCTCCAGGCCGTTGACCCAAGAAACTTTCGGCTCGGGCAATATTGATCCTGCGTCGGTTGACAGTCTTTTAAGAATGGGCTCATAATATCCAATGTCAGAATAAATTTCCAAATAATGGAATGAATTCAACCCTGGTCAAAGGCGTTAGTGTCTTGGAGCACCTCTTGCAAGCCGGCGAGCCCACACCGCTGGGTGAACTCGCACGCCGAACGGGCTTACAGCCCAGCAATATCCACCGGACACTGCAGACTTGGATCCATCTGGGCTTTGTCAAACAGGAGCCGATCACGGGCTTTTACCAGTGCACCTACAAACTGTTCGAGTGGGGCAGTCGTGTCGCTGATAAATTTGATTTGCGCAATTTGGCGCGGCCTCACCTGGTCAACCTGGCCCAGCAAACGCAGGAGACCATTCATTTGTCTGTGCTCGATGGCTTGGAGGTGATTTACCTGGACAAGCTCGACAGTCCACAGCCTGTTCGGGCCTATTCCCAGCTGGGCGGTCGTGCGCCCGCACACTGCGTAGCCACCGGCAAAGCGATGCTGGCGTTCAGTGCACCCGAGATCCTGGACGCGCTTCCCTCAAAACTAGTGCGCCACAGCCCCAACAGCATCGTCAGCAAAACAGATTTACTGCGGCAGCTGGCCACTGTCAAACAAAAAGGCTATGCCATCAACAACGAAGAGTGGCGAGCAGGCGTGTCCGGTCTGGGCTCTGCCGTGATGGGTCGCCATGGGCTGGCGGTGGCTGCTGTCGGGCTGTCTGCGCCGACGCAACGACTACCGAACAAAAAACAAGCAACACTCGCGCGACTGCTTACCGACACAGCGCAAGCCATCTCGAGACAAATTGCTGGAGCGGCCCCAAACCCCTTCTAGTCATTGCAAGCAGACCACTTTATTTCAACCACCAAGGAGACTACGATGAAATGGACCACAACTTACAAAGCCATTTTGCTGGCTGGCGGATTGAGCGCTGGCTTTCTGGCGACCCCATTGACGGCGCAGGCGCAGGATAAATTTCCTTCGCGCCCGATCGAGGTGGTCGTCACCTTCGGACCCGGCGGTGGCGCCGACTCCATGGGCCGCAAGATGTCGCAACTGCTTGAAAAGGAGCTGAAAGTTCCCTTGCCCGTGTCGAATGTTGCGGGCGCATCTGGCAGCGCAGGCCTCACCAAAGTGTTGACCGCAGCCCCCGATGGCTACACCATGGGCACCATGATTGCGCTGACAGTGTCCGCGTGGGCATCTGGTGTAGGCACCTCCAAACCCAGCGACTTCACCATTCTGGCCGTGACACAGGACTCGCCATCCATGCTGTTTGTGCCCAAGGATTCGCCCTTCAAGACCTTCAAGGACATGCTGGATTTCGCCAAAGCCAACCCCGGCAAGCTCAAGGTTGCGACTTCGGGTTATGGCACACAGGACGACATCACGCTGAAATACCTGGGCTCGAAAGGGTTCAAGATGACTAACGTGCCGTTTGCCAAACCAGCCGAACGCTACGCCTCACCCATTGGCCGTCACACCGACGCCATCTACGAGGAGCCAGGTGATGTCGCACCATTCCTGCAGGCTGGTCAGTTGCGTGCCTTGGTGGTGTTTGACGACGAGCGTCATCGTGCCTTCAAAGACACACCCACATCGAAAGAGCTGGGATTCCAAATCAGTGACTTGCCCAATTTCCGCACGCTGGCCGTTAGCGCCAAAACACCGCCCGAGGTGGTGAATCGCTTGGCCGAAGCGGTCAACAAAGCGCTCGAAACCGATGATTGGAAGAAGTTCTGCGCCCAGACGTACACCTGCGCATCGCGCAAGTTCACACCGGCTGAAGCACAGACCTATGTCAGTGCATTTCAGGATACGGTTAAAGGCTATCTGAAGAACCTGAAGTGAGATCCAACGTCACTGGCTGGCGCCCGGTTGTGGCGCCAGTGCTTTTTTGTCTGGGTGCGCTGCTTCTGACTCGCTTTGTGGCTGACGACCTCGAGCAGGCGCGATCGATGGCCCGGGGTATTGCCGGTCCCATCACATGGCCCACCGGCATGCTGTACGGTGTGGCCCTGTTCGCGCTGATGTGGACTCTCCAGGCAGCCAGCAAGGTCTGGCGTGATCGCGAGGACAAAGGCATGCGCCACGTGGTGCCATCCACCAGCGCCAAAGGCGCGCGTGTCTGGTTGGGCATCGCGCTGGTGCTGGCCTATGGGTTTTTGATGCCGGTGCTGGGCTTTGCCGCGGCCACGGCCGCTTACCTGGCCCTGTGGCTCATGTTGGGTGGCATTCGCAGCCCGAAGCTTGTGTTACCAGTAACCATTCTGGGCACGGCACTTTTTCTCTACACGTTTGTCAAGCTCGCGCTGATGCCCCTGGACAGGGGCTATGGCTGGATTGGCGAATGGAGTGTGGCGCTTTACCGTTTGATGGGTATCTATTGAATCGATCATGGAGCTTTTTGTTCACCTCTACCACGGCCTGATGGTCGCCCTTGAGCCCTTCAATCTGGCGATGATGCTGGCTGGGCTCGGGGTTGGCGTTGTCGCTGGCGCCCTGCCCGGCATCTCCTTCGTGAATGCCATGGCAATGGCATTGCCCTTCACCTATCTGATGACGCCTTTGACCGCCATGGTTTTTCTTGGTGGCATTTACGCCGGGGGCGTTTTTGGCGGCTCCATCTCGGCCATTCTGATCAACATCCCCGGCACGCCGGCCTCGCTGCCGAGTTGCTGGGACGGCTACCCCATGACCAAACGTGGCGAAGCGGCCAAGGCCCTGACCCTTGCAATCGCCGCCTCTGCCACTGGTGGCCTGGCGAGCGCCTTGCTGTTGACTTTTGGCGCCCCTCCGTTCGCACAACTTGCACTGACCTTCGATCAGCCGGAATTTTTTGCCGCCACATTTCTGGGCCTGGTCAGCATCATCGCCATCGCAAAGACAGCGCCCTGGATCAGCATGGTTTCGCTTTTCTGCGGCATCGTCATCGGCAGCGTTGGTGTTGATCCCTTGTATGGCTTGCCACGCCTGACCTTTGGCATTTCAGCGCTGCAAAACGGCATTAATTTCGTCGTCGTCATGATTGGCCTGTTTGCACTCAGCGAAGTACTCGAGATGCTGGGTCAAGCCAAACACAGCCAGGGCGTAGCCGGAAAAGTTAAGCTGAGCATGCCATCGTGGAAAGACCTGTGGGCGCTCAAAGGCCCTGCTTCTCGCGGCACAGGCCTTGGCTGCATGATTGGCGTGATTCCCGGCGCGGGCGCAACAGTCGGTGCAGTAATCGCTTATGGCATCGAAAAACAAGTGTCGCCCAGAGGGGCCGAATTCGGCACCGGCGTAGAGGCCGGACTTGTCGCCCCTGAAGCAGCCAAAAATGCGACCACCGGCGCAGCCATGATCCCTTTGCTCACATTGGGCATACCTGGCAGCGCGGCAACAGCCATCATGCTCGCCGCCTTGGTCTTGCACGGCGTCACACCAGGCCCGCTGCTTTTTGCGACGCAAACCAATCTGGTTTACACCGTTTTTGCCAGTCTGCTGTTGGCAAATTTATGCATGATCGGCGCCGGCGCCCTGGTGGCCAGAGGTTTTGCCTCTTTGATGAAAGTGCCGCCCACGGTTTTGGGCGCTTTCATCGTGGTCCTGTCCGTCGTCGGCGCTTTTGGCGTGCGCAACAACATCGTTGACGTCTACATCTGTTTGTCGTTTGGCGTCATCGGCTACTTGATGAAACGATACGAATTTCCGAGTGCGCCTTTGGTGCTGGGTGTGATTCTGGGTCCTCTGGCCGAACGTTATTTCATGACCTCTCTGGCCAATTACGACAACGATCTCACGATCTTTGTCAGCCGACCGATCAGCGCCACCATCCTCGGATTTGCCAGCCTGTTTGTGATCTGGGCCCTGGTGCCCGACATGAAGGGCAAGATCCTGCGTATTTTTTCTAATCTTTTTGCGAAACGTTGACATGTCAGACCCTGAAATCAGCATCACAGAACTTGTTGCACGAGCGCGCGTGGCGCAAGCTGCTGCGAACAACTATGACCAGAACCGAGCCAACGAACTGGTCAGCGCTGCTGGCTGGGCGATCCTAGAGCCTCAACGCAACCGCGAACTCGCTGAACTTGCCGTCGCAGCAACCGGGATTGGCGATGTCAACGACAAGATCAGCAAAAACCACCGCAAGACACTGGGACTGTTGCGTGACCTTCAGAGCGCCAAAACCGTTGGGGTCATTGCCGAAGATCGCGACCAAGGAATCATTGAAATTGCCAGGCCAGTGGGCGTTGTCTGCGCGATGACGCCGTCGACCAATCCGGCAGCAACGCCGGCCAACAAAATCATCAACGCCTTAGCGTGCCGCAACGCAGTCATTGTTGCGCCCTCACCCAAGGGCTGGAGCACCGCTGATCGCTTGGTTCAATTCATTCACCAACAGTTTGACCGCATTGGCGCACCCAGGGATCTGGTTCAGGTTCTGCCGTTTCCGGTGACCAAAGCCGGCACAGCCGAACTGATGCGCCAATGCGATCTGGTCGTCGCGACCGGATCCAGTGCCAATGTTCGCTCGGCCTACAGCAGCGGCACGCCCGCATTTGGGGTGGGTGCGGGTAATGTGGCAGGTATCGTCGATGAGACTGCAGATTTGGCATTGGCAGCGGATCGGATCGTTCGCTCTAAGACCTTCGATCATGCAACCAGTTGCTCTTCCGAGAACAGTATCGTGGTGGTGGCCTCGGTTCGCCAGGCTTTGCTCCAGGCCCTGCGTGATCGCGGTGCTGTCCTGCTGGATCAGGCGCAGAAACAGTCGCTACAGAAGATCATGTGGCCAGACGGCTATTTGTCACCTGCTGTGATCGGACACTCTGCTGCCGACATTTCCAGACAGATGTCGCTGCCTGAGAGCAGCGCATCACTGGCCAAGCTGCTTTTGGTAGAAGAGGACGCGCAAAAAGGCTTCGGGCCAGACTATCCGTTTTCTGGCGAAAAGCTAAGCCCTGTGTTGACCTTCTACACAGCAAAAGATTTTGACGATGCCAAGCGCATCGTCAGCGCGATCTATGCGCATCAGGGCGCCGGCCACTCAGTCGGATTGCATAGCCAGCTTGATGCCCGCGCGCTGGACCTGGGTCTCTCGCTGCCGGTAGCTCGGGTGATTCACAACCAGGCCCACTGCATTGCCACAGGTGGCAGCTTTGAAAATGGACTGCCGTTCTCGCTGTCGATGGGCTGCGGTACCTGGGGCAAGAACAATTTTTCCGACAACATGAACTACCGGCACTACATGAACCGCACCAGGGTATCGCGGCCGATCAAAGCGCGCGAGCCCAGCACCGAGGACATCCTGGGCGGTTTTTTCAAGCGGTACGGAAAAGCATGATGCAAGCGTCTGCAACCCTGAGCGCGCTGATTGCGGCGCAGGCCAGGCACCAGCCGGACAAGGACTATGCCTTGGGATGTCAAAGCGGGCAGTCGATCTCGTTTGGCGACCTGGCACGCGATTGCCAGCGGGTGGTGCATTGGCTCCAGACCCTCGGCTCTCAACCCGGCGACGTGGTCAGCGTGGTGATGCCCAACGGCTTGCTGACATTGCGCCTGCTGCTGGGTGCCATGGCTGGTGGTTGGTGCGTCAACCCGGTCAACCTGCTGTCCCAGCAAGACCAGATGCGCTATGTGCTTGACCATTCAGACTGCCGCGTGGTCTTTGTGACGCCTGACTTTGAGAGCATGGTCCGAGCAGCGCTGCAGGGCCTTGAGCGAGAAGTCGTTGTCGTTGTCACCGATGCCGATGCCGATGCGCCGGCGATTGAAGCGCCTCTTAATGCCCAGGCGCTGGCCAGCGCAGCAATGCAGGCCGTTCGCGCAGACAGCCTGGCCTTGCTGATGTACACATCGGGGACCACGGGAAAGCCCAAGGGCGTGATGCTGAGCCAGGCCAACTTGATCGCTAACGCGTTGGCAATCAGCCGGGAACACAGCCTGGACACCACTGATCGTGTGCTGGCGGTCTTGCCGCTCTATCACATCAACGCTTTCGTAGTGACCATGCTTACACCATTGGTCCACGGCGGCAGCCTGGCGATCACGCCCAAGTTTTCCTCGGCCCGCTTCTGGGAACAAGCGATTGCAAATGCCTGCACCTGGATCAACGTGGTGCCAACCATCGTGTCCTACCTGCTCGAAGGCGACGACCCGCCGTCAAGCACCGCGCGGATTCGTTTCTGCCGATCCGCATCGGCCGCCCTTCCGCCGGAACATTTACGCGCCTTTGAGCAACGTTTTGGCATCGGTGTCATTGAAACAATGGGCTTGACCGAAACGGCAGCGCCATCCTTCAGCAACCCACTGGAGCCCTCGCGGCGCAAGGTCGGTGCAGTCGGCTTGGCATCGGGCTGCGAGGCACGAATCGTCGATGCGAATCTGCTGCCTGTTGCCGATGGAGAAACGGGTGAGATCGTGATTCGCGGGCCCAACGTGATGATGGGCTACTACAAGAACAAAGACGCGACGCAGGCGGCTTTCACGTCCGACGGTTGGCTGCGCTCAGGCGATCTGGGCCACCGGGATCACGACGGCTTCTTCTTTGTCACCGGTCGTATCAAAGAACTGATCATTAAAGGCGGCGAGAACATCGCCCCAAGGGAAATCGACGAGGCCTTGCTCAAACACCCAGGCGTGCTGGAAGCTGCGGTCGTGGGCGTACCCGATAAACACTACGGCCAGGAGATTCTGGCCTGTGTAGTCTGCCGCGAGGGCGCGACCTGTGACGAACGCGTTCTGCGAGCGCACTGCGAGCACGCCGTCGGCCGCTACAAAACACCCCGCTACTTCCGATTTGTCTCTGAACTGCCGCGTGGGCCCTCCGGCAAAGTGCAACGCCTGAAATTGCTTGACCTGGTTAACCTGTGAGCCTGGATATTTTGCAGTGGTCGCCCTGGGTGATTGGCCTGGCCTTGGTCGTTTCACTGGGCGCCGGTGTGGTTCGAGGCTTCGCCGGTTTCGGCTACGCAGGCCTGACCGTGGCGGGACTGGCCCTGCTGGTCACGCCTTCGACCGTGGTTCCTGCGGTGCTCGCCGTCGAGGTCATCGCCAGTCTGAGCCTGGCGCGCAGCGGCGGCGGTGGCGACACTGACAAGGTGTGGCTTGGGCACCTGGTGTGGGGAAACCTGATCTGGTTGCCCCTTGGCCTACTCTTGCTGGCATCGATGCCGCTCGCGAGTCTGGCTCTCATGGTGAGCCTTACCTTATTGCTTGCGGCAGTCAGCATGCGAATTTGCAGTCACTGGCGAATGGCGCGCTCCACAGGGCTGATGCGCGCGGCGGGATTGGCCTGCGGGCTTCTTAATGGACTAACCGCCAGCGGGGGCCTGGCTGCTGCGATGCTGATGACGGCCAGCGGTATACCCACTCGCGCGTTGCGCTCAACCATGGTGATCCTGCTGCTTTTCGCCGGAACTTATGGCCTGCTGTGCGCAAGCCTGATACCTGCACAGACAGGTCAGGCCCTGTTGCATGCGCAAACCTGGCAATGGGTTATGTTGCTGACGCCAACCATGCTGATCGGTGTTCGCCTGGGCCGGCACTGGTATGAAGCCGGCGCGCATCGAGACCATCGAAATGCGGTGCTGACTTTGCTCATTCTTATCTCGGGCATCGCGGTCGTCCGAGGCCTGCTCCAAGTCCTGCAAGCAAGCTGAATGCTCCCCATGCTCATCTCGTCGCCAGCCTACGCAAAACAACTCGCCCACAGCAAACATTTCAGTGAAGACCCCCTCTAGAAATGCGTAACAATGGCGCCTGATTTTTTAACCACAAGAGGAGATACTCATGATCGTTCGTCAATCGTTGCTCGCTGCGTCCCTGGCCCTGGGCTCGACCCTTGCCCTGGCCGCCGATTACCCGGCTAAAGCACTGAACTACATCATCCCCTTCGGGCCCGGTGGCGAGTCCGATGTTTCGGCACGCCTGCAGGAACCCGTCTTCAAAAAACTTGCTGGCCAGGGCATGACGATTCAGTACAAGCCCGGCGCGGGCGGCGCTGCGGGTTGGTCGCAATTGAATGGCATGGCGAATGATGGTCACACCGTCATGGGAACAAACCTGCCACACATCGTGCTGCAACCGCTGCAGAAGGACGTGGGCTACAAAACCGATGAAATCACCACCGTTTTCTGGTTTCATTACACCCCGGACGCACTCCTGGTCACGGCCGACAGCCCAGTCAAGAACCTGAAAGACTTTATCGCTGCTGCCAAAGCTGCTCCTGGCGCGACCACGCTGTCGGGCTCTGGCACCAACTCGGCCAATCACCTGGCACAGCAGCAGTTCGACAAGCTTGCGGGCATCAAAACCACCTACGTGCCATTTGGCGGAACCGGTCCGTCCAACTCTGCACTGCTGGGCAAGCAAGTCTCCGGCAGCTGGGGTTATTCCACCGTGCAAATGCAGTTGGGTGCGCAAGTGCGATGCCTGGGCGTAGCCATGGAGCAGCGTCATCCCAAGTTACCCGATTGCCCGACCTTCAAGGAACAGGGCTTCAACCTGGTCGGTGGCGCCTATCGCGGCGTGGCTGTGCCCAAGAGCACACCTGCTGACGTTCAGGCCAAACTGGCTGACTTGCTGGCCAAGGTCAACAAAGACCCAGAGTTTGTCCGCAAGATGGAAGACGGCGGCTTTGCACTGATGAACGTCGGCCCCAAAGAGATGCCCGCATTCATGGCCGATGTGAAGGCTCGCTACGAAGCGCTGGCCAAGCAAATGGGCATCGTCAAGAAGTAAGCGCAGCAGACCTGGCGCATGGACAGCCTGAGCTTTCTGTGGGGGGCCCTTACCCCCATCAATCTCTTGCTCGCGCTAGCAGGGGTGGTGGCAGGCACCGTGATCGGTGCACTGCCGGGCCTCACCGCCACCATGGCGGTCGCCGTTCTGGTCCCTTTCACCTTCACCATGCCGCCAGCGTCCGCACTGATTGTGCTGGGCGCGATTTACACCGGCGCCATTTACGGTGGTGCGTATGCCGCCATCCTGCTCAATACGCCCGGCACGCCGTCATCCATTGCGACCACCTTTGACGGCTACCCGATGGCCAAGGCTGGCCGCGGTGACCTGGCCCTGACCCTGGCCTGCCTGTCCTCTGTTGTGGGCGGCTTGGTTGGCGCGGGCTTTCTGCTCGTATTGGCGCCGCCCATGGCGAGCGTGGCGCTCAAATTCGGACCGATTGAATATTTCTGGCTGGCTATTTTCGGCCTCACCTTGATTGCTTCGCTCGGCGAAGGCAGCACCGTCAAGGGTTTGATGGGCGGCTGCCTGGGCTTGCTGCTGTCCATGATCGGTGTGGCCGAGGTGGGCGGAGACATCCGCTTTGTGGGGGATTCCAAGGCTTTGCTGGGTGGCATTGACGTGGTCTCCGCCCTGATTGGCCTGTATTGCATTCCGGTGCTCATTGAGTTGGTGGGCACGCCGGTGCCGCATTTGAAAGTGTCGAGTGAGCTGGCCGGATTTCGGCTGGCCGAGGCTTTCAAAATCCTTCGTACCTCCAAATTCAATTTGGCACGCAGCTCTGTGCTGGGTACGCTTGTAGGCATCCTGCCTGGCGCCGGCGGATCGATCGCCTCGCTGGTTGCGTATTCCGAGGCCAAACGCGCGTCGCCGCAGGCAAAGAGATTTGGGCAAGGTGAGCCCGACGGCATCCTGGCCACTGAATCAGCCAACAACGCCACCGTCGGCGGTGGCTTCATCCCCACCCTGGTACTGGGTATTCCGGGCACGCCGCCTGATGCCATCATTCTGGGGGCCTTGTTGGTGCAAGGCATCCGCACAGGCCCGACCCTTTTCACCCAACAGGCACCGATCGTCTACACCTTCATCTGGGGCTTGATCTTGGCCACCATCATCATGCTGCCGGTTGGCCTGCTGATCGGTCGCTTTGCCTTTCGCTCGATCATTGCGATTCCAAAGTCGGTACTGGTGCCGGCCGTGGCGCTGCTCACCGTCTTGGGCAGTTTCGCGGTGCACAACAGCGTGCAAGAGGTGCAGCAAATGGCCGTGCTCGGTGTGCTGGCCTGGCTGCTCGGTCGCGCCGGCTTCAGTGCCTCACCCATTGTGCTGGGTCTGATTCTTGGCAGCATCGCCGAAAGAGGCTACGTACAGGGCCATTTGATTGGCGGCGCCAGAGGCGACATCTGGGCCGAATTCTTTGGTCGCCCGATCTCCCTGGGCATCATTGCCCTGATCGTTCTGGGGCTGGTATGGCCTTGGTGGATCTCAAAGCGGCAAAACAGGACGAAACACAATGGATAAAGACAAGCGCGACACAGCGGGCGTCCTGTGCGCCGTTCTCTTGGCTGCAATTGGCGCGGCATCGGTATGGGCTGCGCGCGATTTCTCGGACCTCGGCGCAGTCTTTCCAAGCACCGTCGGCGCTCTGATGCTGGTGCTCGGCCTTCTGTATCTGGTGTTCGGCATCACGGGCAAAGGACAGTCCACGGCTGCCTTGGAGGGCTCACTGGCCCGACGCGTGGCACTTGCCCTGGTCATGTTGTTCTGGGTATTCACGCTCGATGCGCTGGGCTTTTTGGTGAGCAGCGCGTTGTCGATGGGCGCCCTGCTCTGGATTGCCAACTATGACCGCTGGCATCTGCGTAGCGTCACGCTCTACGGCGGTTCTGCTCTGCTGCTCTTGCTCGGCTTTTATGTTCTGTTCAAGGTCGTGCTCGGCGTTCCCTTACCGGTTTAAAGCGGGCGCGCAGATCGCGCCGCGCGGCCTTCGCATCTCGAAAGACTTCCATGCCCTCTATTTCTCTTCTTGACCTCGAAAACAAAATTGCTCGGGCGCTGTCTGCCGCTGGCGCCAACGCTGTCATGGCACAGTCAACGGGCAAAGCACTGGCCATGGCCGAGGGCCAAGGCATCGGCTCCCATGGCCTGGGTCGGGTGGCGCAGTACGCGGCGCAATTGCGCAATGGTCGTGTCAAGGGCCATGCGCAGGCTGGCGTGCTCAAGCGCAAAGGCGCAGCACTTCTGGTCGATGCGCAGCAAGGCCTGGCCTTTCCCGCCTGCGACCTGGCCATTCAGGAAGCGGTGGCCGTGTGCAAGGAGATGGGCGTCTGCTTTGTAGGCGTCACCAACAGCCACCACTGTGGCGTTCTGATCGACCACCTGCGCGCCGCGGGTGCGGCCGGCTTGGTTGGCCTGGGCTTTGCCAACTCCCCCGCCGCCATGCCCGCCCCCGGCGGACGTCATCCGATTTTTGGCACCAACCCGATCGCCGCGCTGTTTCCTCGTCGTGGCGGCGAGCACCTGATGATTGATTTCAGCCTGAGCGAAGTCGCCCGCGGCAAGGTGATGGTCGCTGCCAAAGAAGGACGCCCCATACCGCTGGGCTGGGCGCTGGACAGCGCGGGAGAACCCACGACCGACGCCAAAGCTGCGCTGCAAGGCTCTATGCTTCCGATTGGCTCGGTCAGCAGCGTCAAAGGCGGCATGCTCGCGTTGATTGTGGAGTTACTCGTCACAGCCGTCATCGGCGCCCAGTTTGGCTACGAAGCTGACAGCTTTTTTGTCGACGAAGGCAATGCACCGCGCATTGGCCAGTCCTTCTTGCTGATCGACCCTGGCGCGCTGGCCGGGCCAGAAAGCTATCTGTCGCGCATTGAAGTGCTGATCGATGAGATGCTTCGTGATGATGGGGTCCGCCTGGCAGGGCAGCGGCGGGAAAAACTCCTGCAGCAGTCCATCAGGAATGGCCTGGACGTGCCACAAGCCCAACTCGACTTGCTCGATCGCCTCGCCCAAGCTTGAACCCAGCCTCACGCGCTCAGTCCGCGCAAAACATGCCCAAGCGGGGACGCACCCGCTCCAAGCAACTCAAGCGCTGCGCTGGCTGCAACGCGCAGCGGCCAGGTCCCAACCGGCCCAGCCGCAGCTCTTAAAAAACACCGGGCCAGATGCATCGCTTGCTTGAGCCCAGGCGCCGCGGCGATTGACTACATCGGCCAGCGAAGCCAGTCGCGACACGTCAAGCCCGGCCTGCAAAAGATCGCCCGCTTCGTGATCGGCATCGCGGCTGTCGACCACGATCTGGCCTCGTTGCGCCATGTGACGGCAAACCACCGGGTGCCATTCAACCATCTGGGGCTTGAAGGCGCCCACAGCGCTCACGAAGGCGTCATCGGGCGGAATGCCTTTGAGCGCCACGCCTTGCGCGCTGGTGCAACTGACGATCAGGGCGCAGCGCGCCATATCCAGATCCGGGTTGTCACTACGCTGAGCACGAACGCCCAGGCTGCGGGCATGCGCCACCAGCGCATCCGCACTGGCCTGCGTGCGCGAGGCCACCAGCACATCCTCTACCCCCAGCCCCTGTACAAAGGCCTCCAGATGCACCAGGCCCTGAACGCCAGCGCCAACAATCAACAGGCGAGCGCTTTTTCGCGGCGCCAGTTCTTGCGCAGCCAGCAAGGACACGGCCGCCGTGCGCCGAGCGGTCACCGTGGGGCCGTGCAGGATTTGCAAACGCTGGCCATCTTGCGCGTCAAACACCACCACATCGCCCTGGATCGCAGGCAGACCCTTTTGCGGGTTAGCCGCCACAAAGGTGATCAGCTTGGCAATGGCCAAGGTCGCGTCATGGGCTGGCATGACAAAAAAACTGCCGCCCGCAGGCAAGGTCTGTATCAGGCGCGGCGGCACCACCACCGTCTCATCACTGAGCAGCGCTTTGATGCACTGAGCCAACTCACCGTAGGGCAAGACATCTGCAGTTTGCTGCGCGTTTAGAAATTGATTCATCCAAAAAAGCTCCCGGTTGCGCCCAGCGGGCATCGCACCCACAAGCGCCAGAGTTTATGCAAGCCGGCGTCGGCTTTTGGCGAAGCCTCAGTTGGGGCCAAGCTGATAGAACGCACGACATAATCAGCGCTTCGATGCCAGCTTGCACCTGCTCGCCTCGATTGAGAAACAAAGACCAGCCCCAGCGATCGCAATCACTTTTTTGGAGCCCGCATGCAAACAGCCAAGCACTTGATCGATGGCCAGTGGATCACCAGCGTACAGGGCTCTGAGAGCCTGGGTGATGCCATCAATCCAGCCACCAGCGAGGTCGCCGCCCGCTTCGCCCACGGCACCGTGCACGAGGCGCAAGCCGCTGTGGCCGCCGCCAGCAAAGCGTTCGAGAACGCTCAGTGGACACGCAACCCGCGTCTGCGCGCCCAGGTCCTGCTTGATGCCGCCACCCAGCTCGAGGCCCGCCGTGATGAGATCGCCGACTGGCTGGTCACACTCAACGGCAAACTGCGCCGCGAGGCGCTTGGTGAAATCAACGCGGGCATCAGCGAGCTGCGCTACTACGCGGGCCTGGCACGTCATCTGCTTGGCCATGTGCTCGAAGTCGAGCCCGGCTGCTACTCATCCATGGAACGCGAGGCCGCTGGGGTTTGCGCCATCATCCTGCCCTGGAATGCGCCAGTGACCTTGTTGGTGCGCTCCCTGGCTCCAGCACTGGCCGCTGGGTGCACCGCAGTCATCAAACCGGCGCACCAGACGGCGCTGATCAACAACATGGTGCTCGAATGCATCAGCAGCGACGAGCGCGTGCCGCGCGGCGTGATCAACTCGGTGATCGAATCAGGCAGCGAGGTTGCAGAGTACCTTTGTCGCGCACCCGAGGTGGAAGTTCTGAGCTTCACTGGCTCATCGGGCGTGGGCAAGGTGATCGCGCAAAGCACCGCGCCAACACTCAAGCGCTTGTCGCTCGAACTCGGTGGCAAGGCGCCAGCCCTGGTTTTCGCAGATGCCAAGCTGCAGGCCACGGTCGCCGGCGTGGTGGCCGGCGCCATGGTGATGGCGGGCCAGCAATGCACCGCCATTGCCCGCGTGCTGGTCGACGATGCGATCTACAGCGACTTCAAAGGTCAGCTCAGCCAAGCGCTCAAGGCTGTTCGTGTCGGCCCAGGCAACGAGGCCGAATCGCAAATGGGCTGCCTGATCGACAGACGCAACCGGGACCGCATCAACGGCCTGCTCGACACCGCTGCCGCCACGCAAAACCTGATTCTGCGCGGCGCCATTCCTGGTGGACGACTCGCCAAGGGTGCATTCATCGAGCCCAGCCTGGTGGAAGTGGAAGACCTGGCCTGCGACTTTGTGCAAAAAGAATTGTTTGGGCCATTGCTGGTCATTGAGCGCTTTCAGGGCGAAGACCAGGCGGTGCAGCGCGCCAACGCCACGCGCTACGGGCTGGCAGCCAGCGTCTGGAGCCAGGATGCCACGCGCGTGCGACGCGTGGGCGCGCGGCTACGCTCCGGCACGGTGTGGTCCAACACGCACAACCGGCTGTTCGCCGAAGCCGAAACTGGCGGGTTTCGCGACAGCGGCTATGGCCGCCTGCACGGCGCTGAGGGCCTGAACGATTTCCTGCAAACCAAGCACTACTACTACGAGACGAAATAGGCGCTTGGCTGCGCTGGCGGACAAGGCCGGTGCAGCAGCTGCATGAATCTGGCGCAGCGCTGGTTGGCCCAGCTACTCAATCGCCGCGAGCCGGAGGTCAATCAACACGCTCGCGCCGCCATCGAGTGCTTGGAACGCTTGATCGAGTACCGCATCCACCTGGTGGAGCGCCTCCAGCGTGAAGCCCTCTGCGCCGAAGGCCTGCGCGATCATGGCAAAACGGGTCTCGTGACTGCGCAGGTTCGCCTGAAAGACGCCCAGATCGTGCGCCTGGCCCTGCGGGTACATGCGAAGCACCGCTTCCTTCACCGCCTGCCAGCCACCGTTGTTGAGCACCAGCGTCAAAACGGGCAGGCCATGGTCACGTGCAACAGCAAAGAAAGAGCTGGGCGTGCAAAAGTGAAAACTGCCATCGCCTACCACTTGCACCACACGACGCTTGGAGTCCGCCAGCTTCACGCCCAGCGCCCAGCCCGCGCTGGCGCCCAGGCCGCCACCGGCATTGGAAAAATAGGTTCCAGCTTCGGTGCGCGTCAACTCGTTCATGACCAAGGGTGCGTTGCGAATCGCCTCGTTGATCACCACATCCTTCACCGCCAGCCGGCGCCCCAAGGCCTGCAGCACGGGCTTTAAGGGAACGCCCTGGCTTGAAGCACCGGGCCCCGAGGCCGTCGCCTGCGTCTTCGACTTTGCTTCCAGCCAGGATGCGCGCCGTGCAGCAACGCGATCACGCTGCGCCTGGCTGGCATGGGCCAGACCGTAATCCGTGAGCGCTTGCAGGCAGGCCACGGTATCGGCTTGAATGCGCTGATGCGCCGCAAAGCCCCACATCGGAAACGCTGACTTGGGCGCATCAATGTCAATCTGCACGGCCAGGGCATCGGGCCTGGCTTGCACGAACTTAGGCAGCCATGGCACATCGGTGTCAAGCAAGAAAACCAGATCGGCCTGCCCAATGCGTTGGCTGGCATCAAAGCCTGCAGCCCAGGTGCTGGTGCGGTCAATATTCAAATGCGTCGGGTTGGCTTCGACCACCCGCACGCCAAAGCACTCACAAAATGCAGCCAGCACGCCCGGCGCCTTGGCTTGTCGCCCCAGATAACTGGTGACCACCAGCGGGTCACTGCTGTCCAACAGCTTCTGGCCCAGGCTCTTTACTTGCGTGCTGCTCAGGCCACCGAGCTCAACCGCGCCAAAGCGCTCGGCATCAAACACTGCCTCCTCGTGCGTTACCGGCGCGGCCAGCACCTCACGCGGCATCACCATAAAGGCAGGACCAGTCGGCTCGGTGTGCATGCGGCTGTGTGCCCGACGCATCACCTCAGAAAGGTTGACGTCAGACATCAGCACGTATTCCCATTTCAGATAAGGGCGCACCAGACTGCCGATATCGAAAGGATCCTGAACAAAGTGCACATAGTTGTCACGCCCGCCCGG
The DNA here is from genome assembly GCA_038145425.1 of Comamonadaceae bacterium. GTDB lineage: Bacteria > Pseudomonadota > Gammaproteobacteria > Burkholderiales > Burkholderiaceae_C > Rhodoferax. Next base: position 96,108 of record JAYQPP010000003.1, read on the forward strand.
CACCACGCCTTGCACGTCGTAAGGCGCTTTGCCGGCCATCAGCAAAACGGGCAATCGGGTGCGGGCGGCGTTGGCCACACCCATCGCAGCATTGGCCGTGCCTGCGTCCACATGCACCATCACCGCCTGGCCACGGCCTGTGGCCGCAGCGTAGCCCAAGGCCATGTGAATGGCGATGTTCTCGTGGGGGCACAAAATAAATTGCGGCGACCGTCTGCCCTCATGCTGACGCTGCGCCAGCGCCTCAATCAGTGGCACATGATCTGTGCCCAGGTTGGCAAACACATAGTCAATGCCCACGGTCAGCAGGCTGTCGAGCAATTTGTCAGCGGTGGTACGTGTTGGACCTTGGTTCATAGGGTTTCTTCACCGTGCTGCCACGGCGCGGTCTGGGCTAGGGTTTACCTCAGGCGCATTGTGCCTGTTGCCGGGTTATAGTGACCCGTCGTTTTTTTGGCGCTGCGCGGCAGCTCCAACCTTATTCGAGGAGTACAACATGTTTCGTCTGATTCCAACCCAAAAGCATCTTGTCGGCGCGCTTGCCAGCACGCTCATGTCGGCCTTTGTATCTGTGGCCAGTGCTCAAGAAGTCTCGATCGCCACATCCAACCCAGGCTCGATCTACCATGGCTCGGGCCAGGTTTTGGCCAAGCTGCTCACCGAGAAGGCCAACCTCAAGACCACCATCCAGCCTTTTGCCAGCCCCAGCGTCTTCATCCCTGCCATTAACAGCGGTGAAATTCCGCTGGGCATGGCCAATATCGCCGACCTGACCTGGGCTGTTCAAGGCAAGGAACATTTCCAGGGCCGACCCTACAAAGACCTGCGCGCCATCAGCGTGGCCTACCCCCTGCGTTCGGCAATTTTTGTGCGCAAGGATTCCTCCATCAAAACCCTGGCCGACCTGAAAGGCAAGCGTGCGGTTGACGGCTTCACCAGCCAGAAGGTCATCCTGCCGGTGCTCGACGCGATGTACGCCACCGTGGGCCTGACACGAGGCGACATGGTGCCGGTGCAAATTCCCAATGTGGGTGCTGGCGCTGATGCGTTCGCGGCTGGCAAGGCCGATATGTTCTTCTTTGCACTGGGTTCCCCCAAACCCCGTGAGGTGGATGCCGCTGTGGGCGGAATTCGCATGCTGTCCATTCCCGATTCCCCCCAGGCTGCTGCGGCAGTGAAGAAACATTACGAGCCGGGCTACATTCGCGCCGAAACACCTTCGCCTGGAAACGTTGGCGTGCTCGAGCCCGGTAATTCCTTGGCTTATGACGCATTGGTCTTTGCTGGCGCCAAAACGCCCGACGCTGTGGCCTACGCTGTTGCCAAGTTGATGTACGAAAACGCCAAGGATCTGGGCAAAGATTTCCCACCCTTCCGGCTTTTCGACACCAAGTCCATGGTGAAAGACTTTGCCCCGCTCACCTACCACCCTGGCGCGCTCAAGTTTTACCGCGAAGTCGGGCTGGTGAAGTAAGCCTGTGCTTGCATCCAGAGGGGCTGTCAGCGCCTGGTTAGCGATCGCGCTGACCGTGTTGGCAGTCTCCTGGGCCGCAGGCCTGGGCTCCACCCTGGGCCTGCAACTCTACGACGAGCAATACGCCGCAGCTATTCTGGCGCTGGCCCTGGCGCTGGTTTTCGTCAAGCCGCGCGGCGACCAACAGCAAACCCGTACGCCAGCCCTGCTCTTTGATGCGCTCTGTGCGCTATGCGCCCTGGGCTCTGTGGGCTACCTGGCCTGGCAGTATCCGCACCTGGTGGACCTGGTGCTGCTGCGACCTCTGGACGGCGTGATCGCCTCGAGCATTGCGATTGTGCTCATCGTGATCGGCTTGCGTCGCGCTGCCGGCAATGTGCTCGCGGGCTTGGTCTTCGTCTTCATCCTGTACGCGATTGGCGCCAACCTGCTGCCCACTGGGCTGGAGGGGCGCGCGACCGATTGGCAAAAACTCGCCGGCTACCTTGCCGTCGATGTCAACGGCATTCTGGGCGTGCCGTTGAAGATTGGCGCCTCCATCGTGGTGCCCTTTATTCTTTTTGGCGTGTTGCTGTCGGCCACAGGTGCGGCGAGTTGGTTCACCGACTTCTCGCTCACGCTGATGGGCCGCTTTCGCGGTGGTGCAGCCAAGATCGCCATCCTCGCCTCCGCCCTGTTCGGCTCGATCTCAGGCAGCGCGGTGGCCAATGTGGTGGCCACTGGCGTGGTAACCATCCCTTTGATCAAGCGAAGCGGCTATTCGGCGCGCCATGCAGCCGCCATTGAAGCCGTCGCCTCCACCGGTGGGCAATTGATGCCGCCGGTCATGGGTGCGTCCGCCTTTTTGATGGCTGAGTTTTTGCAAATCCCTTACAGCGAAGTGGTTCTGGCTGCGCTGGCGCCAGCCATTCTGTACTACGTCGCGGTGTTCATTCAGGTCGATCTGGACGCTGCCAAGCTGGGGCTGAAAGCCGTTCCGCGCGAGCTGATCCCCTCGGGTAAACAAGTGGCGCGCGGCGCCTTTTACCTTTTGCCCTTCGTGGTGCTGATCGTGCTGCTGTTTTCTTTCAATTACTCGCCGGCGGCTGCCGCACTGTGGTCGAGCCTGTGCCTGCTGGGACTGAGCTGGCTGGTCGCACCAGCTCCCACGCGACCCAAGTTCTCGACCCTGGTGTCTGCGGTGCGCGAGACCGGCCTGGCGGTGGTTGACATCGTGCTCATCACCGCCGCGGCCGGCATTGTGATCGGCGTACTGGGCATCTCTGGCCTGGGCTTTAACCTGACGCTGGCACTCATCAGCATTGGCGGCGGCAATCTGCTGGCGCTACTGGTGCTCTCGGCACTGGTCTGCGTGATCCTGGGCATGGGCTTGCCCACCGTGGGCGTTTATGTACTTCTGGCGACACTGGTTTCACCTGCGCTCATCAAGGTTGGCGTGGACCCCAAGGCTGCGCATTTGTTTGTGATGTACTTTGGCATGATGTCCATGATCACGCCGCCAGTGGCCATTGCCGCCTATGCGGCAGCGGGCATTGCCGGCAGCAACGCGCTGCAGACCGGCCTGTCATCGGTGCGGCTCGGATGGTCGGCCTATATTGTTCCGGTGCTGTTTGTTTTTTCGCCCACACTGCTCTTGCTGGGCAATCCCGCCGACATTGTTCAGGCCCTGGTCTCGGCCGTTGTCGGCATCTGGTGGATTTCCATGGCGCTGGTCGGTTTTGGCTTTTATCGCCTAAGCACCACCATGCGCTGGGGCTTTGGCGTCGTGGGCCTGCTCGCGCTGATTCCGGCCCAGGCCACAAGCTACGGCGAATACACCGACTGGGCTGGGCTTTGTGGTGGCGCGATTCTGACCTTGTTGCACTACCTCAGCAACAACAGACCAAGCGCGACCACCTGATCGCCAACAAGCGCGTCCGCTGCGGGTTAACCCAAGTGCAAGCCGTGCCATGCGACGCGGCGCCCTGCCAATGCCTGGGCTACCAATCCCACATGCTGCCGTCGTGCCGCAAGCGATTGACCGGCAAGTAGGCTCGGCGGTACGGGTACTTCGCTGCCAGCGCTTCGTCAATGTCAACGCCATGGCCCGGGGACTCGCCACAGTAGAGAAAGCCTCGCTCAAAGCGCCAGTCGTGCGGGAACACCGAGAGCATCAGCTCCGAGTGCGGCATGTATTCCTGAATACCAAAATTGGGCACCCAGGTGTCGAAATGCAAGGCCGCACCCATGCAGATGGGCGACAAGTCGGTTGCGCCATGAAAACCGGTGCGCACCTGATACAACGCGGCCAGGTCAGCGATACGGCGCACATGCGTGATGCCGCCTGCATGAACCAGCGTGGCACGAATGTAGTCGATCAGCTGGCCTTCGATCAGCTCTTTGGCGTCCCACAGACTGTTGAACACCTCACCGGTGGCAATCGGCGTTGTGGTGTGCTGGCGAATTAGCGCAAATGCCGCCTGGTTCTCTGCCGGCGTGGGGTCTTCCATCCAGAACAGCTTGTAGGGCTCCAGGCTTTTGCCCAGACCCGCGGCCTCGATAGGGGTGAGTCGGTGGTGCACATCGTGCAGCAGGTGCACATCATCGCCCACCGCGAGTCGAACAGCCTCAAACAGCTGCGGCGCGTGCCGCAAGTAACGAGCGGTGTCCCAGTCATGCTCGGAAGGCACGTCGCTATCGGCGGGCTCGTACATCCGGCCTTGCGTGGCTACACCGTAAACCTTGTTCAGGCCTGGCACGCCGCTTTGCGCACGGATCGCCTGATAACCCTGCTCGCGGTGGGCGAGCACCGCATCAACCGTTTCGGCGATGTCTCGTCCCGTGGCATGTCCGTACACCAAAATGCGGCTGCGGCTGCGGCCACCGAGCAGTTGGTACAGCGGCTGTCCAGCCAGCTTGGCTTTGATGTCCCACAGTGCCATATCGACCGCGCCAATTGCTGTCATCGCCACCGGCCCCCGACGCCAGTAGGCACCGCGATAAAGGTATTGCCAAATGTCCTCAACCTGCTGCGGGTCGCGCCCGATCAGGCAGGGCGCAACGTGCTCCTGCAGATAAGCGGCCACGGCCAGTTCACGGCCATTGAGCGTGGCATCACCGACGCCATACACGCCCTGATCCGTCAATATCTTGAGCGTGACGAAGTTGCGTCCTGGGCTGCAAACAATGACCTTGATGCCTTCGATTTTCATAACGCGACGGTCCTTCAAACAGAGAGCAGCCGGCCCAGAGCTTGACGAATCCCCAGCTTCTGGATCGATTGCAACGAGTCTTCGATGGTCTTAAGCCAGGCTTCATCCTGACTCAAACGGGGCCCCCACAGGCTTTCCATGCGTCCGAGCGCCTGCACCGCTTGGCGCGGGTCATGCGCGAGGGCAGCAGCCTGGGAATGGATGTCCCCCGAGCCCGGGTCCTGCATGGTGTAGGTGCGGCCCGATTCGCTCGAACCTTGCCAATAACGAATAGCCAAGGCGGCGGCCATTGCCAGTTGAACCGGCATACGCCCGGCACCCCGCGCGCGCAGGATGGGTGCTTGCCAGCGCTGCGCAATCTTCTGCGACAAGTCATTGCAAATCTGGTGAACCCGGTGCGCCAGGGTCGGGTTGGCAAAACGCCGCACGAGTGACTGCGCGTACGCAGGCCAATCCTCTCGCTGCAGACCAAAACCCAGGTCCTGCATCATGAGGGCTTCAATCCAGGCCTTCAGGTCGGGCTGTGCCATCACCTGGTCAACCGTTTCAAGATCGAGCAATGCGCCCAGACAGGACAGTGCGCTATGGCTTCCATTGAGCAAATTGAGTTTGGCCAGCTCATAAGGCGTCACGTCGGCAACCACCTGAACCCCCGCGCCACGCAACAGGGCAGCGTCGGCAGGTACAGCCAGGCGATCTTCAATCACCCACTCCCAAAAACCCTCCGTTGCAACGACCGCCCGATCGACCACGCCGGTGGCCTGTGCGCAGGCCTGAACCAAGTCGGGCGTCGTTGCCGGCACGATACGGTCAACCATGCTGTTTGGGAAGGTACAGCAGGCCTCGACCCAGGTCCACAAATCAGCCTGATCTGCGCAGACCGCCTTGCACAGTGCACGCAAGCGATCTCCGTTTTGATGAAGGTTGTCACAAGAGGCTATCGTGACGCCAGCTTGTTTCGATTGCCATCGGGCGCGCAATCCATCAACCAGAATTTGCGCCAGCGCCGGGGTGTAACCTTTCTCGGTGACGGTTAATGTCACCCAGCGCGTACAGGGCGCAGCAATCGCGCCAATCACCTTTTGCCGATCCTGCGCTGTGACGCCAACCTGACGGATGGCATGACAAAAATGCCAGCGCGTGCCGTCGACATCCCCAATGCGAACATGGTACCGGTAGTCGTTGGACACCAGTTGCTCGGCCAGCGCCGCGTTAGTCATGGCAAAGGAAAAAACGCCCCATTGCGCACCGTATTGGTTTTGAAGCATCTCAAACACCAGGGCCTGATGTGCGCGATGAAAAGCGCCCAGGCCCAGATGCACAACGCCAGGGGTCATCACGTCAGGCGCGCCTGCCAGATCGCCTGCCGCTCCACATCAGCCCAGCGCCAGTCGATGCCCAAACCCGGTGTGCCCGGCGCATACGCACGGCCCTCATGCAGTTTCATGCGACTATCGACCACGGCGTCGAGCTGCGGTATGTACTCAACCCAGGCTGAAGCCGGTGTTGCAGCACACAGCGACACATGCAGTTCCATCAAAAAATGAGGGCAGATCGACAAATTGAAGGCTTCGGCCATATGCGCCACTTTGAGCCAGGGTGTGATCCCCCCCACCCTAGCCACATCCACTTGAATCACAGAAGCAGCGGCTTGCGTCATATAGGCCGCAAACTGAGCGATGGAATAGAGGGACTCGCCCACAGCAATTGGCACCGGACTGGCTGCAGCCAGACGCGCATGGCCTGGCAGATCATCCGCAGGCAGCGGCTCTTCAAACCAGGCAATGCCGAGGTCCGCATACCGATGCGCGCGACGCAACGCCTCGGACAAGGTGAAGCACTGATTGGCATCGACCATGATCTCAAAACTGTCGCCAACAGCTTGCCGTACCGCGCGCAAGCGCTCCATGTCTTCACTGACGGTTGGCTTTCCAACCTTGATCTTGGCGCCCTTGAAGCCAGCGGCTTGGGCTGCGAGCGTCTCTTGAACAAGCTTGTCTGCCGGCAAATGCAGCCATCCGCCTTCAGTGGTGTAGACCGGCGTGCTCGCTTTAGCGCCACCAGCGGCCAGCCAGAGCGGTTGACCATCGCGCCGGCATCGCCAGTCCCATAGGGCTGTATCTACCGCCGCCAGCGCCAGACTGGTGATGGCACCAACCGTTGTGGCATGGGTATGAAACATCAGTTCACGCCATATGGCCTCCAACTCGGCCGGGTCCCGCCCAATCAGGCGTGGCGCCAGATGGTCCGCAAGCAGCGCCATCACAGATGTTCCGCCAGTGCCAATGGTGTAGCTATAGCCCACGCCTTCTGAGCCATCGTCACACAGGATGCGCACCAAGGGCGTTTCCTGTTTGACGAAAGTCTGAATCGCGTCGCTCCTGGCCACAGGCGGGACAAGGTCGAGCATCAACAACTGGACCGCGGCGATGCGTGCCATCGTGGTGGAAGTTAGAGCATCAACGCACCAGGCCTGGCAACCATAAAACCAGGCTTGGAACGAAGGTAATGACCGCCAGGCTTAGCAGCAGCGGAACAAACCAGGGCAAGAGAGCCACCATCGTCCTCTCCAAACTCAGCCCCGAGATGCGAGACATGATGAACAGCACCAAGCCGACGGGCGGCGTCAGCAGGCCGATCATCAAATTCAGAATCATCACCAAACCGAAGTGCATCGGGTCAATACCCAACTGCTGAGCAACTGGCACCAGAATCGGAACCATGATCGTGATCGCAGCCACAGGCTCGAGAAAGCACCCTACCAACAGCAACAATCCATTGGCCAGCAGCAGAAAGAAAGTGGGATCATTTGTCACGCCCAGGATCCAGCCCGTGACTTGGGCAGTCACGCCCTCGGCGGTCAGCAGCCAGCTGAAAATACTGGAGGCCGCAACGATAAACATCACCACGCTGGTGGTTTCAATGGTCTCGACGCAGATCTTGATGAAGCGCTTGAAGCTCATGCTTCGGTACCAGAAGAGACCCAGCACCATCGCCCACAGGCATGCGGCAATCGCGCCCTCCGTGGGCGTGAACAGCCCAACCGTCATGCCGCCAATCAAAAGAATGGGCGTCATCATGGGCATGACTGCCACAAACTTGAAGCGCCAATCAGCCAGAAACAGCAAAGCCAAGCCAATAAACACCGTCGTGCGTGGTGGGCTGCCCTGGTCGACCAAAATCCACATCAATGCTGGCCAGCCCAGAACAATCAAAACCTCCAGCAGGCTCTTGCCCCACACACCCCAATTAAAGGCGATATCGCCACCCCAGCCGTTGCGCCAGGCAAAAAAGGTCACGGTGATCATGATCAATACCGCGATCAGAATGCCGGGAATGATGCCGCCCAGAAACATACCGCCCACCGAGACGTTGGCCAACATCGCATAAATGACCACTGGCAGGCTCGGAGGAATGATCGGCCCCAAGGTCGCCGAAGCAGCCGTCACGCCCACTGAAAATTCGGTGGAGTAACCCTGGTCTTTCATCGCCTTGATTTCGATGGTGCCCAGGCCCGCGGCATCAGCAATGGCAGTACCGCTCATGCCAGAGAAGATCACGGATGCCAGCACGTTGACGTGCCCGAGGCCGCCACGCAACCAACCCACCAAGCCCGTGGCAATTCGGAAAATCCGGTTTGTGATGCCGGCATTGTTCATCAGGTTGCCAGCCAGAATAAAAAATGGCACAGCCAGCAAGGGAAAACTGTCGATGCCACTGATCATGCGATGCACAACCACAAAGGGCGGCAAGTTGCCCGTGTACAGCACATACACCAGGGAGGCCCCAGCCATCGCCACGGCAATCGGAATGCCACCCAGCGTGAAAAACAAAAACAGGGACTGCAACATGCTGCTGGGCTTTCTATCGAAACGTCATCGGGACAACAGGCGTCACTTAGAGGTCAGTGCCAGAGGCCTTATTCGTAGCCCGGAAAACGGCTACGCCAGTGTTTCCACAAAATCTGCGCCGCACGCCACGCGCACAAAACAAAGCCAAACAGACAAACCCCGTAAATAATGTCCATGGGCAAGTCGATGATGGTCATCTGATAGTCACCCATTTTCTCCATCAGTAACCAGGTCAGCCCAATGCAGGCCAGGTAAAAGACCAGGCTGAGCACATCAACAAGCCGGTACAGCCACACACCAACGGCAGAAGGCATGAGACGAAAAAAGAAATCCACTCGAATGTGGTCGTTTTTGCGCACGCCGATGGCCATGCCGACAAATACGGTTGCGATCAACAGGTAACGGGCAATCTCTTCGGTCCAACCTGCCGAATCGTTGAGGACATAGCGGGTAAAAAACTGATGGCAAACCGTCAGCCCGAGACACCAAAAAAAGGCCAGAGCGACCCAACCCTCGATGCGCGTCTCGCGCAGGTTCACTTCATCATCCTGAACTGAAAACGAGCCAGACTCTTGTTCCATCGCGATCGGGTCTCCCAATTGACGGGTTGCCGGGTGAAGAGAAAAACGGCCTCGGGGCCCGAGGCCGCAATCCCCCCATGCTTACTTGGCAGCCTGAATGGCGTCGTAGTCTGCGCGGCTAAAGCCCATGGACTCCAGCGGCACGTTTTTCAGCACAGCCTGACGGAAGCTTTCACGATCAACACTCACCACCTGCAAGCCCTTGGACTTGAAAACATCGGCGAGCTTGCCTTCACGCTCCTTGATCTTGGCGGTTGCACGTGCAGCAGCCTCGCGCGTCACCTCGGTGAACATCTTGCGATCTGCCTCTGACAACTTATTCCAGACGTGCGGCGCAATTTGCGTGGTCAATCCATCGACGATGTGGCCTGTCAACATGATCGCTTTTTGGACTTCAAAAAACTTTTTAGCCTCGATGGTGGTCAACGGATTTTCCTGGGCCTCCACCGTACCGTTTTGCAAGGCCAGGTACACCTCAGCAAAAGCAATCGGCGTTGGGTTGGCGCCGCACGCACGAGGTGTGGCGGTGTAGGCAGGAACATCAGGCACCCGAATTTTCAGGCCCTTCATGCCAGCACAATCCTTGAACACTTTTTGCGACGTGGTGTGACGTGCACCGTAGTAAGTGTAGGCCGTGATCTGAATGCCCGATTTCTTACGGAACTCATCGACCATGGACTGAAAAACCGGGCTCTTGGCATAGGCCAGCAGGTGGTCACCATCACGGAAGATGAAGGGGTAATAAGCAATACCCAGACGCGGATACGTGCGAGCCGCAAATGATGGACCGCTGATGATCATGTCCACGGTCCCAAGCGTCAGACCCTGGTTGATGTCCGTCTCTTTACCCAGAGAAGAAGCCGGAAAGACCTGAATGTCAAATTTGCCGTTACTTCGTTTTTTGATTTCCTCCGCAGCCCACACCGATTCGGTGTGATAAGGCTCGGAGGTCTCATAGACATGCGCCCATTTGAGCTTTTGTGCCTGGGCCATCGCGCCCGTCGAACCCAGTGCAGCCAGACCCAGCGATCCGGCAATAAGCAGCCCCTTGATCAGGCTTCTTTTTTTGAACATGACGATCTCCTCTCTTCACGGTTTAAAAAACGGGGCACAAAAGACCCCAACAGCTAGCAACTTACAAATTCAAAGGCGCCACGACCTCATACGTGACGCGCACACAGAGGTTCGCACAGGAACGCCTGAACACTAACAGAGTTTCGGTTCTGCCACTGCAGGAAAGCATCCGTGAAAACCCTCAGACAACAGCCGCCCGGTCTCATATTTTTTGCGAAAGGCGCAAACGCCGCAGCAAGCCCATGGCCCGATCTGCAACGGCCTCAGGCGTGATGCCAAAGTGCCGGTACAGATCATCAGCGGCGCCTGATGCACCGAATCCCTTCATACCCACGAAGTCGTCGCCTGGGCGCAAATAGCGCTCCCAACCCTGCACCACAGCCGCCTCTACCGCGACGCGTACGCCCGCCTGCCCAAGCGTGCGGCGCTGATAGGAAGCACTTTGCTGGTCAAACAATTCCCAGGACGGCATGGAAACCACGGCGGTCGGATAGCCCCTGCGTTCCAGCCACTCACGCGCCAGCAGTGCGATTGCGACTTCAGAGCCCGTGGCCAGCAGCGTCACCGAGCGCGCATCGGGTACAGAGGCTTCTTCAAGCACATAGGCGCCGCGGCTGCATAGGTTGCGGCGAACCCGACGCGTGCGCACCGGCGGCAGCACCTGTCGGGAAAAGACCAGGCAGACCGGACCATCACGATAAGCCATGGCCCACTGCCAGCACTCGACCGCCTCAACAACGTCTGCCGGGCGCATCAGCACCAGATCAGGCATGGCGCGCAGAGACGCCAGAACTTCCACGGGCTGATGCGTTGGGCCGTTTTTGCCAATACCAATCGAGTCGTGGCTGAAGACAAACTTCACCGGCAAGCGCATCATCGCCGCCATGCGCATGGCCGCTCGCATGTAGTCTGAAAAAGCCAGGTACGTCAGGGTCAGGGCCTGCACGCCGCCATGCGCGACCAGGCCGTTGGCCAGCGCGCCCATCACATGCTCGCGCACGCCGCAGTGCAAATAGGCACCCGCGTGGTTATGGGCTGTAAAGGCCTTGAGACGGCGCTTGTGGTCGGTAGGTGCCTCCAGGTCAGCACAGGCGACCATACGCTCGGGAAGCACATCGCTCAACAAGTCCTGAATGTCAGCCGACAGATTGATGCCGCCCATGGGCATGGGGCTCTGCGTCGCGCGGTCCTTGAAGGCCAGAAGCGTCCGGTCCCAGCCTGCTGGCAGCTCGCCGCGCATCACCCGCTCGAATTCAGCACGGTCTTTCTTCGGCAAGGCCCGCAATCGACTTTTCCATTGCCGGTGCGCCTCCTTGCCGGGCGCGGCAAAGGCGCGCCACTGGGCCACGACCTTGGCGGGGACTTGAAAGCTCGGCCATGACACGCCCGCCCAGTCGCGCAGTGCAAGCGCATCGTCTGGGTACAAACGGGCACTGTGGCCACCACGCTGCCCCTGCAGCCGTGGCAGGCCTCGGGCGATCACGGTGCGCGCAGCAATCAGGCTGGGCCGTTTGTCGCGCATACAAGCGCGTACGGCGCGCTCGAGCGCGACCAGATCGTGCCCGTCCAGGGTTTGCACATGCCAGCCCGCCAGTGCAAAGCGCTGCGCCACGTCTTCACTGATCGACAAGCTGGTGGCGCCGTCGTCAGTGATCTGGTTGTCGTCCCACAGCAGCGTGAGCTTGCCCAACTGAAGATGCCCGGCCAGGGCAATCATCTCCTGGCCCACGCCCTCTTGCAGACAACCATCGCCCACAAAGGCCCAGGTGCGGTGATTCACCAGCTCGTCGCCAAAGCGTGCATTCAGAAAAGCTTCTGCAACCGCCATCCCCAGGGCATTGGCAATACCCTGCCCCAGCGGCCCGGTGGTGGTTTCAATACCGGCTGCACTGTCGATCTCCGGATGCCCGGCGCAGTGCGAGCCCAGCTGTCGAAACCGCTTGATGTCGTCGAGCGAAATGCGCCGATAGCCCGTCAGGTACAACAAGGCATACAGCAGCATGGAGCCGTGCCCGTTGGAAACAACCACGCGGTCACGGTCCCACCACTGCGGATGTGCAGGGTCAAACTTCAGACCAGCAGCGTACAGGGCGGTGGCTATTTCGGCCATGCCCAGGGGCACGCCCTGATGGCCCTCGCCGGCGTGAACAATAGCGTCGACCGCGAGTGTTCGAATGGCGTTGGCCGCAGTTTGCAGATCGGCCCGACGCATCGTCTCAGAGCCAGTGCTTGATTTGCTGCACGATGGCTTGCGTGGAGATACCGTAGCGGTCATGCAACGTCGGCAAGGCACCCGCATCGAGGAAAGCGTCGGGCAAAGCGATTTGCTTAAAAACCGGGAACACGCCCTCGCGCATCAAGGCCGCAGCAACGGCCTCGCCCAAACCACCAATCACCGAATGGTTCTCGGCCACCACCACCAGCCGACCTGTCTGCCGACAGGCCGACAGAATCGATGCCGTATCCAGGGGCTTGAGGCTGGGTACATGCAAGACCGCCACATCCACCTGATCTTTGGCCAGCTCAGCTGCCGCTTCGAGCGCGCGCATGGTCAAAAGCCCGGTCGAGATCATCAGTACATCGCGCCCGCTGCGTATCTCCTGCGCCTGCCCCCACTTGAACTGATAGCCGTAAGCGTCGAGAACCCGTGGCACCTGGCCGCGCAGCAAACGCATGTAAACCGGCCCTGCGTGCGCAGCCATGGCTGGCACCATTTGCTCAATCTCGGTGGCATCACAGGGATCGAGCACCGTCATGCCGGGCATGGCGCGCATCAAAGCAAGGTCTTCGCAGGCCTGGTGACTCGGACCATAGCCTGTGGTCAGCCCTGGCAAAGCGCAAACCATCTTCACATTGAGCTGATCCTCGGCGATCACCTGGTGAATGAAATCGTAGGCGCGACGCGTGCCGAACACCGCGTATGTCGTCACGAAGGGCATCAAGCCGGTCTTGGCCATGCCGCCAGCTGCGCCCATCAGCAGTTGCTCGGCCATGCCCATCTGGAAGAAGCGCTCTGGGAAGGCCGCGGCAAACAGATGCAGGTCGGTGTACTTGGCCAGGTCAGCGGTCATACCCACCACATCCTTGCGCTGCGCGCCCAGGGCGACCAGGGCCTTGCCAAATGGCGCGGCAGTCACCGCCTGACCCTCCGCCGCGATCGAGGCAATCATGGCCGAGGTTGTGAGTTTGGGTTTAACCTGGCTCATGCCATGCCTCTGGGTTTGAGCGTGTCATGCAGCGTCAGCGCCTGCTGCCACTCCGGCGGATCGACCCGGATGAAATGGTTTTTGTCCCGCGATTCCAGAAAGTCAATGCCCTTGCCCATCAAAGTGTCTAGGAGAATCACCCGGGGCTGCGCAGCCTTGAGCTGGCGGGCTGTATCGAAAGCTTTCAAGACGGCTGCCAAATCGTTGCCGTCCACCCGCTGCACATGCCAGCCAAAAGCGCGCCATTTATCCTCGAGCGGCTCAAACTTCATCACCTGCCCGGACGGGCCGTCCGCCTGCTGGTTGTTGATGTCAACCAGGCAAATCAGATTGTCCAGCCCATGGTGAGTCGCCGACATGGCCGCCTCCCAGGTCGAGCCTTCGTCGAGTTCGCCATCGGACATCGAGTTGTACACATAGGCACCTAGACCCTGGTGGCGCAAGCCCAGCGCCATGCCCACACCGATGCTCAAACCCTGACCCAGTGAGCCGCCCGATATTTCCATGTGCGGGGTGTAACTGGCCATGCCCGACATCGGCAGGCGGCTGTCGTCGCAGCCATAAGTCTCCAATTCAGACTCCGGCAACAAACCGGCTTCGATCATGGCTGCGTAATGCGCAATCGCGTAGTGCCCGTGGGAGAGCAAAAAGCGGTCTCGTTGAGGCCATTGCGGATCGTCCACCTTCAGGCGCAGCGCGTGGCAATAAGCCACCGCCAGAACGTCGGCCATACCCAGTGCCTGCCCGATATAGCCCTGACCTTGCACCTCACCCATGCGCAAGGCGTAACGCCGAATGCGCCAGGCGCTGTGCGCCAGTTTGTCCAGCAAAGCCGTGTCTTCACCCATGGCGATCGCGCTGCTCAGTGAATCAGCATGCCACCGTTGACGTCGAGCGTCACGCCCGTGAGGTATTTGGACAGCTCACTGGCCAGAAACAGCACACAACCTGCCACATCATTGGGCTCGCCAATGCGTCTCAGGGGAATTTGGTCCAGGATGCCCGCCATCCGATCCTCGGGAATCAGGCCCTTGTTGATATCGGTTGCGATCAAGCCGGGCGTGATGCAATTCACGCGAATATTGTCTGCGCCGAATTCGCGGGCCATGGCGCGCGCCAGGCCCAGAATGCCAGCCTTGGCAGCCGAGTAATGCGGCCCGCCGAGAATGCCGCCCCCACGCTGCGCCGATACCGAGGAACTGCAGATGATCGAGCCCGACTTGCGCGACTGCATATGCGCCAGCACCGCCTGCGACATGTTCAAGGTACCACGCAGACTCACATCGAGCACCGCGTCGTAATCCGCCTGGCTGATCGCCAGCGTTTTTCGCGGCTGGGTGATGCCAGCGTTGTTAAAAAGAATGTCGATCTGTCCCATCTGCTTCAGCACCGCAGCCACAGCCTGCTGACAGGAATCTGGCTGCGTGACATCACCGACTACACCCATATGCCCTTCGCCCAGGGCTTTGGCCGCGGCATGCGGATCGGCGCTCGCAAGATCAAGGATGACGATGCGTGCACCCTGCGCAGCCATCATCTTCGCGGACGCGAAACCCAGGCCGTTCGGACCCGCGCCGCCGGTCACCAAAGCAACTTTGTTTGCCAGAAGCATGTTGTCTCCCGTGGATGAAAGAAGGCTAGGCGCTTCAGGCCTGCCAGGGCGCTGGCGTCGACCATGCGTTCATGGCTTCCAGGCGCATGCGTCTCGCGGCGATCGCGCGCATCTCGGATTCTTTCGAACGTTCGCTCAGGCGGTCAAGGCGCTTGTCCAGCAGGCGAACTTCTTCCTGCAACTGAGGAGACCAGGCGGATAAACCAGTTTGCTCGCCGGCCGTTGGCGCTTGAGCCGTGAGGATAGCCGGCGCTTCTTGGCCGAACACAGGCTCGTCTGTTTCCAACCTGAGTTTTCCGTCGTGCGATGTCAGCGTGTTCATGGTGACTTCTAAACTTTCAATAGGGCGATCGTATCCCTGAACATAGATGAAAACAAGTGATATGATCTAATGCATAAATGAATAATTTTCATTTAATACCTAGGCCCCAAAATGCCCTCCTTACCTTCACTGGCCTCGCTGAAAACCTTTGAAGCCGTTGTTCGCCACCGTAGCTTCGCCCTGGCGGCCGCGGAGATGAGCCTGACCCAATCGGCCATCAGCCACCAGATCAGCAAGCTCGAATCGCTGCTGGGCCTTTCCCTTCTAGACCGCACGCGCCTTGGAGTACAAGCCACGGCCGCAGGAAGGGCCTACCTTCAGCGCATCAGCCCCGCGCTACGCACGCTGGAGAGCGCCACCAGAGACCTGCTCACGGGCCAGGCTCGCTCGCTCTATGTGCACAGCAGCCCAAGCCTGGCCAGCCTGTGGCTCATGCCTCGCCTGGCGGCGTTTGCAAAAGCGCACCCCGATATTGCGCTGCACCTGAGTGCATCGCCCACCCACAGCCAGTTCAGCGCTGGAGATGTGGACGTTGACATCCGATACGGCTTGCCCAATTGGCCGGATCTGCGCGCCGATTTGCTCTTTTCTGAACGCATCACGCCGCTGTGCAGCCCGGCCCTGGCCAGGCGCCTGAAAGCCCATGCGCCACTCGATCTCGCCGACGCACCCTTGATTCAGAGCACGGTCGCCATCGTGCAATGGGCGGATTGGTTTAAATCACAGGGCAGCACCATCCGACCTAGCGCTTTTACCTTGCGCTTTGACCGGGCCCAATTGGCCTTGGACGCCGCAACCCAAGGCCTCGGCATAGCGCTGGAGAGCGCCACTCTGGCCCAGCCCTATCTGGCCGATGGCAGGCTGATCGAGGTATTACCAAGAAAATTCGCGGCCCGCGCTGACGGGCACTACGCGGTCTATCCGCCCAGCCATGCCCACAGGCCGCAGGTCGAAACATTTCTGCGCTGGCTCAAACGCGAAACCCGCCAGCAAAAAAAATTGCCCGCTTGAGGCCAGGGCAGAGATCGAAAACGACCGTCTCGTCGGTGGCCGCTTCACACGCGACTGCGCAGTTGGCCCGGGCTATTCCTTGACCGCGCCGGTCATGGCACTGACGTAGTGCTCGACAAAAAAGGCGTAGAGAATCACCAGCGGCAAGGTGCCCACCAGAGAGCCCGCCATCAACGAGCCCCAGCGGTACTGGTCACCATCGGTGAAGGCTGAAACAATCGCGACCGGAACCGTCTTGTTCTCGACCGAATTGATAAAAGTCAGTGCGTAAATGAATTCATTCCAGCACAGCGTGAGCGAAAAAATAGAGGCCGAAATCAACCCCGGGACCGCCAGGGGAACAATGATGCGCGTCAATATCTGCCAGCGTGTCGCGCCATCAACCAGCGCGCACTCTTCCAGCTCGTAGGGAATGGACTTGAAGTAGCCCATGAGCAGCCAGGTTGAAAAAGGGATCAGGATCGTAGGGTAGGTCAGGATCAAGGCGAAAGGCGTATCGAACAAGCCGTACTGGAACACCACGGTGGACAAGGGAATAAACAGAATGGACGGCGGCACCAGATAGGCCAGAAAAATCATGCCACCCACCGCATTGGCACCGGAGAAACGAATGCGGGTGATGGCGTAGGCGGCAAACACGCTGGCCACCAGTGAGAGCACCGTCGCCGAGACCGATATGAACATGGTGTTCCACAGCCAGTTGGGATAGTCGGTCTCAAACAGCAAGGCCTTGATGTGCTCGAAGGTCGGCTCCCAGGTCCAGAATGGGTTGTGCGCGTCCAGATCGAGCAAATGTTCCTTGGGCTTGATGGCCGTGACCGTCATCCAGTAAAACGGAAACAAAAGCACTGTGGTGATGATGAACAGCGGGATGTAGAGCGTGACGATCTGCCGCGGCAGATTCACCAGGTAATTCATACCTTCGCTGTGATCCTCCAGCGTGGCACTCGATGCCGAATCGTGCTTAGTCATCGGTACTGCCCTGCTGCCATTTGCGGCGCTGCAATCCAAACCAGGAGACCATGATCGCCCCCAACAAGAACGGAACCATGGCAGTTGATACCGCAGCACCCTCGCCAATGCGCCCGCCCAAAATAGCGGTGTTGTACGACATGGTTGCCATCAGCTCAGTGGCACCCGCGGGCCCGCCGTTGGTCAGTACCTTGATGAGTTGAAAGTCAGTAAAGGTGAACAGAACCGAGAACGTCATCACCACGGCAATGATTGGTGTCAGCAGCGGGTAGGTAATCTTGATGAACATCTGCCAGGGCGAAGCCCCATCCAGCGTCGCGGCCTCGTACAAAGACGCAGGCACGGTCTGCAGCCCGGCCAACAGTGAAATCGCGATAAAGGGCACCCCGCGCCAGACGTTGGCAAAGATCACGCTCCAGCGCGAATTCCAGGGGTCACCCAGGAAGTCGATATTGCCTTCAATCCAGCCCATTTGGCGTAAAAGCCACGACACCACCGAAAACTGTGGGTCATAAATCCACCAGAAGGCGATCGCCGAGAGCACGGTGGGCACGATGAAGGGGATCAGCACAATGGCTCGCAAGAGCGCTTTGAAGGGCAGGCGCTCATTGAGCAAAATTGCCAGATAAAGGCCAATGACGAACTTGGCAGCACTGGCGACCACGGTATAAAAAATCGTAAAGAAAACGGCCGTGTGGAATTTGGGATCCATGATGATCCACTCGTAGTTTTCCAGGCCGATGAACTCCCCGGGCCGGCCAATACGGGCGTCAGTAAACGACAGCCAGATGCCCAGACCCAGGGGGTAGACCAAAAACAAAATCAGGAATGCCGCTGCAGGCAGCATGAACAAGGAGCCAACGAAGTTCTTGTTGTCAGCCCAGGCCACCTTGGTGGCCTTGGACCGCGAAACTTCAGGTTTTGCCATTGCATTCATACAGCAGCTAGCCGACTTTAGCGATAGATACGCTTGGCCTGACGCTCAGCCATGCTGATCGCGTCTTTGATGGTGGCGCGATCGGTACAGACCGCTGCCACCATGTCGAGCATCACGAAGTCAGCCAGGGCCGAAGCAGCGCGCTCACCCACAGAACCACGACCACCAGCGGTCAAGGTGCGCTTGGCCACATCGCGAACCAGCGTCAGCTTGGGGTCAGAGCCCCAGACAGCCGCCTTGTCGTAGGCATTGAGCGGATGCGTCAGATAGGCCACCGCCGAGTCAAGCCAGGGCTCGTAATTCTTGGCGTCCATCAGGAACGACATGAAGGCCTTACAGGCATTGGGGAACTTGGTGTACTTCATGGCCATGAGCGGATAGGCGATGTGGAACTCGGTGGGCTTGCCAGCCGGTCCGACAGGCCACAGCGCGTGGTTCATGTCGTCCATCACCTCTTTCATATTGGCTTCGCCTTTGGCAGCGCCGGCCTTGGCCGCCGCATAGATCGACACACCATTGTTGGTGACCGACACAGCGCCGGTGAGGAAAGCCTTGTTGTTGAAAGAGTCGTTCCAGGACGCGGTGCCCGACACAAAGGTATCTGACAGCGCTTTGGTGTACTCCAATGCTTTGACGGTCTCTGGTGAGTTGATGATGACCTTGTCTTTTTCGTCGACCAGGTTGGATCCATGCGACCACAAAGCCCAGTGCACCCAGGCATTGCCGTCGCCTGAGGCGCGGCCCAGAGCAAAACCACCCGGCACCGATTTCGCCTTGAGGGCTTTCATCAACTCCAAAAAGCCTGCGGTATCACCCGGGACGCTCTTGAAGCCTGCTTTCTCGATCATGCTCTGGCGGTAATTGATCACGTTGCCGTTGTAGGCCACCGGCAGCGCAATCCATTTACCCTTGGACATGCCGTAGGTTTTGGCGCTGTCAACCCAGCCACCATAGGTCTTGCCCAGATGGTTGGCTACGTCAGAGACGTCCAGGCACTTGGTGGGGAACAGGTGCGGCAGGGAGTACAAGCCCCAGAACATATCGGGGCCCTGGCCTGTGTTGGCCGCCACGCTGGCCTTGGGCTGCACGTCGTCGAGCGACTCATTGATCACCTTGACCGACACGCCGGTGGCTTTGGTGAAGGCTTCCACCAGGCGCATAAATCCATCCTCCTCGCTTTGAATAAAGCGCTTCCAGCGCAACAGCTGGATGCTCGCGCCCGCCTCCGGCTTCCAGGTGTTTTGCTGGGCCCAGGCTGCACTGAACACAGCCAGGTTGGCTGTGGCACTGGCGCCGGCGAGCGCCAGACCAGACTGCAAGACGCCCCGGCGACTCATTCCTGACTTCAACATAGTGGTCTCCTTTGAGTGAGTGACAAACAATGAATTGACCTTGCGCCTCAAATGCGCTGCCCGGTCGCAAGGTCGAACAAGTGGGCGTGCTCTTTGCGGGGACGCAATCGAATCGCCGTACCAACGGCCAGGTTGTGTCGTTCCCGGTAAACCCCGATGAGCTCCTGGTCACCAACCAGGGCGCAAATTACTGTCTCGGAGCCGGTGGGCTCCACCAGCTCAACTTTCGCCTCAATACCCTCAGGCGCAATGTCCAGATGCTCCGGGCGGATGCCATAGACCGCCTTGGTGCCATCCTGAGCTTCGGTGTTTGGATTGAGTTCAAGACGCCCGCCACCCGGCAACTCAAAGTGCGGATCACTGCCGCGGCGCACCACGCCTTCCAGGAAATTCATCGCCGGCGAGCCAATGAAGCCCGCCACGAAACGATTGGCTGGCCGGTCATAAAGCTCAAGGGGCGAGCCCACCTGCTCAATGCGCCCATCGTTCATCACCACGATCTGGTCTGCCATGGTCATGGCCTCGATCTGGTCATGGGTCACGTAAATCGACGTGGTCTTGAGCCGCAGGTGCAAGAGCTTGATCTCTGAGCGCATCGACACGCGCAGCTTCGCATCCAGATTGGACAGGGGCTCATCAAACAAGAACACTTTGGGCCGGCGCACGATCGCCCGGCCCATGGCCACGCGCTGGCGCTGCCCGCCTGAGAGTTGCCGGGGGTAGCGCTCGAGCAAGGGGCGCAAGCCCAGAATATCAGCTGCAATGTTGACCCGCTCGTCAATGTCGGCCTGTGACGCTTTGGCCAGCGTCAGGGAAAAAGCCATATTCGCCTTGACCGTCATGTGCGGGTAGAGCGCGTAATTCTGAAACACCATGGCGATGTCGCGCTCTTTGGGCGGCAAGAGGTTCACCACGGTCTGGTCGATGCTGATCTCGCCAGCGCTGATGTTCTCCAGGCCGGCAAGCATGCGAAGCAAGGTTGATTTGCCACAGCCCGAAGGCCCTACCAGCACGGTGAATGACCCATCGGGTATGTCAATCGACACACCCTTGAGGATCAGGGTAGACCCAAAAGACTTCTTGACGTTGTCGATCTTGACCTGTGCCACTGCTAAAGCTCCGCTTTCGGTACGTTGTCATTGAAAAACAAGTAGCCAGCTGCTGCCAAAGATCCTGCCGCATCAACAGACGCGCTCAGAACCTCGCTTGGCTGCCGACTTAGTTTCAACTCTTTTGTATGCACCATGCCTAGGTAAAAACCCTAGGATCACCCGAGACCAGAGTGGGACCGAAAAACCATAGCCGGGCACGAACGGACCGGCACGCAGACCTTGCCCCAAACAGACGGTTATATGGTCCGCCAAGGGTTCAGGAAAATTCTGCGCGCCATCGCAGCAGACGTGGACCACGGCGGCAAAATCTGGCCGTCGAAAGCACTTACGATGATGATCTGCCTGAGCCACGCACATTTCAAATGATCTCAAACTTTGCGAAGCCAAGCGCCATCCCGCCCTTTAACCGACACCCATGACAGTAAATGCCACGCCCGCAAACCCAATGCGATCGGCTCGGCAGCGGACGCATTCCCTGGCTTACCTCACATCACATCGCTGCAGCGTGGCAGAAGCCCTGGAAGTTGCAGCCCAGGCGGGGTACGCGTACGTCGGTTTACGCCTGCTGCCCAATGGGCCGGGCGGCGTGTTTCAGCGTCTGGTGCGCGAACCTGCGCTGCTGCGCGACGCCCAAAGGGCCCAGCGCAACACCGGCGTAGGCGTGCTCGACCTTGAGATCATTCGAATCGGCGCACACTTTGACACCGAGCCCTACCTGCCCCTGCTGGAAGCTGGAGCAGCCCTGAAGGCGCATGCGGTGTTGATCGTCGCCGACGATCAGCAGCCCGCGCGCCTGGCCGAGAGCTATGCACGGCTGTGCGAGGTGATGCAGCCCTACGGCCTAACGGCCGACCTGGAGTTCATGCCCTGGACCGCGGTGAAAGATGCTCGCAGCGCCCTGCGCATCATCGAACTAGCGGGCACGCCCGCCAATGCTGGCATCCTGGTCGATGCGCTGCACTTTGGCCGCTCCACCACCACGCTGGCCGACATTCGCGCCATCCCGCGCGCGCTGCTGCACTATGCACAAATCTGCGACGCTGAAGCCGGGCTGCACTTCAGCGTTGACGAGATGATCCACACCGCCCGCTGTGCACGCTTGCTGCCCGGCGACGGCACGGTGGATCTGGCTGGCCTGATGGACGCGCTGCCGGCTGATTTGCCCATCAGCGTGGAAGTGGTCAACCATGCGCGCGAAGCGCACACCCCACCGGCTGCCTGGGCAGCCGAATGCCTGGCGGCCAGCCGCCGTTTCACCGACTAAGCCTGCTTGAAGAGACCCATCATGGATTTTTCCCTGTCCGACGAACAAAAGATGCTGATCGACACGGTGCGCCGTTTCATTGCCGAGGCCTGCCAACCGCTGGAAGACGAGATCGAAGCCAGCGGCGTGCTCGACGATGCCAAAGCCCGTGCCTTGCATGACAAAGCCAAAGCCCTGGGCCTGTTTGGCATGAACATGCCCGAAGCACTTGGCGGTGGCGGCCTGAGCAACCTGGACCGCATCCTCTGCGAGGAACAGTTTGGCCGCACCAGCGACATCCTGATTCGCCGCGCCTTTGGCAATGTGTACGAGCCGCTGCTGCACTGCAAGAGCGAGCAGGTCGAACGTTGGCTCAAGCCCGCGGTGGCCGGCACGCGCACCTGCTCGATTGCCATCACCGAACCCGGCGCCGGCTCCGATGCGGCGGGTATCAAAACCAAGGCGGTGAAAAACGCGCAGGGCTGGGTGCTCAGTGGCGCCAAGCACTTCATCAGCGATGGGCTCTGGAGCGATTTCTTTCTGGTCTCGGCCAAGACCGGCGACAAAGAGATCTCCATGTTCATGGTCGACAAAGGCCTGGCGGGTTTTACCGTGGGCAAAGACCAGAAGATGATGGGCCTGCGCGGCACGCCCCACCTGGAGCTGTTCTTTGACAACGTGCAGTTGGAAGACGCCGCTTTGCTGGGCGAGGTGGGCCAGGGCTTCAAGCTAGCCATGGGCGCGCTCAACGTGGTGCGCCTGGCCCAGGTGGGTGCACGCGCGGTGGGCAAAGCCAGCCATGTGTGCGAGGCCATGGTCGACTGGGCGCGCGAGCGCCAACAGTTCAACACCCGCATTGGCGACTTCCAGATGGTGCAACAGCTCATTGCCGACAGCGTCATCGAGATCAACGCCGCGCGCTGGATGGTGTACCAGGCCGCCTGGATGCTCGACCAGGGCCTGGATGCGCGCGAGCAGATTGCCATGGTCAAGGTGCACGCGGCCGAGACCCTGGGGCGCGTAGTCGACCGTGCGGTGCAGGTATTTGGCGGCATGGGCTTTTGCAAAGAGCTGTCCATCGAGCGCTACTACCGCGACGCCCGCATCTACCGCATCTTCGATGGCACCAGCGAAATCCACCGCGGCGTGATCGCCAAGAGCACCCTGAAAAAAGGTGCGGCGCTGTTTGACGTGAACCGTTAAAGCCAGGGGCACGCATGCGCGGCAAATTCATGACAACCGCCCAGGCAGCACACCTGATTCAAGATGGCCACACCGTGGGCCTGATGGGCGGCCGCGGCTAAGCTACCTGCGCAGTCGCTTGAGCCCCTGCTCTAACATGCGGCATGCTCACCTTTGCACTGGCCGTCTTTTTTCTCATCATCACCCCAGGTCCCGGCGTGTTGTCGGTCGCAGGTGTGGGCTCGGGTTATGGCGCAGGCCCGGGTAGCCGCTATATCGCGGGCCTTTTTGTCGGCACCAATCTGGTCGCGCTAGCGGTGGTGTCCGGTATGGCCACCATCATCCTGGCCAACGCGCAGATTCGCACCGTCTTGCTGCTGGCCTCGGTGGCTTACCTGGTGTACCTGGCTTTCAAAATTGCTTTTGCCGGTGCCCGTATCGCGTTTAAGGAAGTGACCCGGGCGCCAGGTTTTTGGGATGGCATCGGCTTGCAGGCAGTTAACCCCAAAGCCTACGCCGTCAACACCACGCTGTTCACCGGCTTTGCATTCATGCCTGAGAGTCTGGGCAGCGAAACCGTGATCAAGTTTGTGATCATGAATGCGATCTGGCTACCCATCCACTTCGCCTGGCTCTATGTGGGCATCAGCCTGCACCGCCTCAACTTGGCGCCAAAGGTACAGCGCCGCGTCAACATCGCCATGGCCTTGTCCATGCTGTGCGTGGTGGGGCTGGCGCTGCTGGCGCCGAAGTAAACACCGCGCGCAGCATCAGGCCTGCGCCTCAGAACACGCGGCTCAGTCCGCCTGCAGTTCGACAACCGTCTGGCTTTTGGCAGCAGCCACGATGGCCTCGGTGATGCGCAGGTTTTTCAGACCATCACGAGCCGACACCAGAGGCTGGACCTGGCCACGCACCACCGCGCCGAAATGCGCCATCTGGTGTTTGATGGGATCGTCGCGCACCATGCCCACCACACCCACTTCAAACGGCTTCCACCAGGATCGGTCTTGCGGGCGCGGATATGTTTTAAGGCGCATGGTGGGAATGCTCAGGCTGCCGTTGGTTCCGGCAATCACATAGCAGTCCTCATCCTCATACGTGGGATAGGCCTTATTCTCTTGCGAGGTCTGCTCCCAGCTGCGCGCACTGGCGGCGGTGTCTGACAGCAAAAAAGTGCCCAGCACGCCATTGGCAAAACGCAAATTGATGGCTACCGTGTCTTCCACGGGAAAGCCCCGCGTGGCGTGCGAAGCAAAAGCCTGCACGGCCACGATGTCGCCACACAGCATGCGCAGGTTATGCACCTCGTGGATCATGTTGAGCAGAATCGGGCCCGCACCTAATTCGCGGCGCCAGGGTCCATCCGCAAAATAATGGTCGGGCTTGAGAAACATGGCGCTGCCCGTGACAGCCACCAACTGACCCAGCACGCCGGACTGCACCACCTCCCGAGCCTTGGCCATGATCGGGCTGTGTGCGCGGTGGTGGCCAATCAGGATGGGCACGCCCGAGGCATCGGCGGCTTGCACCAGGGTTTGGGCTTCGGCCACGGTGGGCGCGATCGGCTTTTCCAGCAGCATGGGCAGGCCAGCCTGCAGGCAGCTCATGGCATGCGGCACGTGCAGCTGGTTAGGCGTGGCCAGCACCACGCCATCGGGGCGGTCTTGGCTGATCAAGTCTTCCAACGAGGCGTAGCAGGCAACACCCAAGGTTTGGGCCAGATCCTGGGCCGCGGGCGATGGATCAACAATGGCCGAGAGCGCAGAGTCAGCGCTTTGCGTCAGCACCCCAATGTGGGCCTGTCCGATGTAGCCCGCGCCTGCGACGGCAATGCGTGTTTTGTTCATGGTTGTTATTTGTCTCTGTTACTCAGACCAACGGGCGCGAGGCTGCCAAATGGAAACGATTGTCGGGCACGGAATTCAGTGACTGGCCAGCACCCCAGCAGCTTGCAGCGCCGCGATCTCGGCCTCGGTGTAACCCAGGCTGCGTGCCACCTGCGCGTTGTCCTGTCCCAGGTCGGGTGCAGGCTTCTTCATGGGTGCCGTGGTGTCGCAGTCTGAGAAGCAAAACGGCAGATTCGGCAGGCTGAGCTTGCCATAGCGCGGGTGCTCTTGTTCGAGCATCATGCCGCGCGCCTGGATTTGCGGGTCACGAATGACTTCGTCAATGCGCTGGACTTTGGCAGCCGGCACGTCGATGGCATCCAGTGCCGCCAGCAAGTCGGCCACGCGGCGCGCAGCCACCCAGGCCTTGACCACGCCCAAAATCAGCTCGCGATGCGCGTTGCGACCGCTGAGCGTATGCAAGCGTGCGTCTTGGGCAAAACCGGCTGGCCCGCCCTGCTCTTCAACCAGCATAGCCAAACGCTTCCAGGCGTCGTCCACTTGCGCCGCAATCACCAAATCGCCATCCTGGGCGCGAAACACACCGTACAGGGTTGAGGTCGGCATGTCGTGGCCGGTTTGCTCGGGCAGCACCTGCCCATGGGACAGCGTGTGGCACTGCACCGCGTACTCATGCATTGAGAAAAGCGTGTCGTACAAAGCCATGTCGATGTGCTGGCCTTTGCCTGAGCGCACTCGCCCCAGCAATGCCGCATTGATGGCCGCCACGGCATGGATGCCGGTGTACATATCGCCCAGGGAAATGCGCAGCAAAGGCGGCGGCTCGCCCGGCGTACCCACCATCTGCATGATGCCGCTCTTGGCTTCGGCGATCAGGCCAAAGCCGGCACGGTGGGCGTCGGGGCCGGTGTGGCCATATGCGGAGATCGAGCAATACACCAGCTTGGGGTTGCGCGCCGAGAGTTCGGCGTAACCCAGGCCCAGCTTGTCCAGCGCGCCGGGGCGGTAGTTTTCAATGAACACGTCGGCGCTGTCGCACAGCTTGTGCATAAAGGCTTTGCCGCGCGGGTCTTTCATGTTCACGCTGACACCCTGCTTGCCCATGTTGAGCTGCAAAAAGTAGCCGCTTTGCTGATCGTCGAGCACATGGGCGTGCTGGCGCCCGGCGTCGCCCAGACCCGGGCGCTCAACCTTGATCACCTCGGCGCCCATGGCTGCCAGGCAGCGGCCCACGTAGGGACCGGCCAGAAAGTGGCTGTAATCGATGACACGCAAGCCTGTTAGTGGTAAATCCTGCATCACTGTGCTCCTGGTCGGCGAGGAATCATCAAACGGTGCTCGCCCTTTTGCACCACCTGGCCGTGCTGGTTGATTAACTCCGAGGGCAAAACCACAATACCCCAAGCCGGCCGGCTTTTGCTGGCGCGCAGACCCGTGACGCTGAAGCGCACGTGCAGCACATCGTTGATCTTGATGGGCAGCACAAAGTCCCAGGTCCAGCCCAGCGACATGCCCGGCAAAAAGCGGTACTCGCTCTGGGTTTTCAAGCCATCGGCGATCGACAGACCAAACAGGCCGTGCGCCACCCGCGTGCCAAAAGGCGTGGTCTTGGCATAGTCCTCATCGATGTGTACCGGCGTGAAGTCGCCGGTGAGCTCGGCATAAGCGTTGATGCGCGCCTCGGTCACCTCATAGCTGGGGCTGATGCAGACATCGCCCTCACAGGCGTCGTCCCAGTATTTTTCAGGGGTCTGAAAATGACGAACAGGCAGTGTGATGGTCATGGCGCTGCTTTCATCGGGCGCGTGGATTAACGGCCAGGGCTTGAGCCACACTGCCCGGGGCGGCCTGAATCAGCTCGATGGCCAAACCATCGGGCAATTGCAGCCAGTTGCGCCCCTGTGGCAG
Organism: Comamonadaceae bacterium; assembly: GCA_038145425.1. Classification (GTDB taxonomy): domain Bacteria; phylum Pseudomonadota; class Gammaproteobacteria; order Burkholderiales; family Burkholderiaceae_C; genus Rhodoferax. The sequence continues at coordinate 122,986 of JAYQPP010000003.1, forward strand.
GGGCTTAACACCCCAGGCCTGGGCGTCTTTGAGCGCCTGCTCCAGGTCATCAACCATCACCCCCAAATGCGCTAACCAGCCAGCATCGTTACTGGGCGGGGCAGCAAAATCGGGGCAAGCCATGAACTGCATGCCACCCAGCGTCCAGTACTGGCTGGGTTGCTCGACCGAGCCTTCCAACTCGCGCAGCGTCATGCCCAGCACTTGCTCAAAAAAACGGATGTGCCAGTGAATGTCTCTGACCCGGATGGCGACATGCTCGATATACGCCTGGTTGCACTGATTCATGTTGGTGTTCCTTGTTGTGACAATTTCAGGGCCAGGGCGCGCTCGACCCCTTTCAGGCAAGCCACCAGTGTTTGATTAACCGGCGTGGGCACGCCCAGCGTTTCTCCCCAGCGCACCACGGCGCCATTGACAAAATCGACCTCGGTGACCGAGCCCTTTTCCAGGCTTTGCAACATCGAGGCTTTGAAGCTCGAGGGCAAGCCTGCAGCGGCTTTAAGCCAGGGTTGCTCGGGGTCGGTCACGCTCAGGCGAATGCCCTTGGCGCGCGCCACCGCCATGGCTTCGCTTACTGCAGCCAGGGCGCAGGCTTTGACCTGCGGCAGCTGGTACAGCTCGCCATAAGCCAAGCCGGTTATGCCGCTCAAAGCACCGGTGGCCACGTTGACCAGCAACTTGTCCCACATGGTGCCCATGATGTTGTCGCTCACATGGGTGAGCAAGCCGGCCTGGGTAAAGGCTTGAGCCAGCCGCCTCACGCGCTCGCTCACCTGCCCATCGAGTTCGCCGATATAGGTTTCCTTGCCATCCAAACCCATGCTGATATGACCGGGCCCCAGCAGCACGCCACCGGCGTAGGTCTTGCCTGCCAGCACCGACGCACGGCCAAAGGCATCAACCAGCAAATCTTCATGGCCCAGGCCGTTTTGCAAAGACAGCACCAGCGTGTCTGGGCCACGCACAGGGCCTGCACTGGCGATCGCCTCCTGGGTATGAAACGATTTCACCAACACGATGATCAGATCTGCCGGGCGCGTGTCGAGCGACACACCGGCGCAAGTGGTCGCAGCGCGCACCGCTACCTGGCGTTCCCGCCCGGACTCGAGCACACGCAGGCCATGCGTGCGCATGGCATCCACATGGTCCTGCCGGCGGTTGATCAGCCAGACCTCGTGGCCTGCCTCTGTGAGCGCGGTACCCAGGGCACAGCCTAATGCACCTGCACCTAAAACGACAATTTTCATGGGGGTGAATGCTAGGGCTAGAGAAACACTTACACAATTCAAAGATCCTAAATTGGGGTCAGATTCCAATTATTGAGAACAGCATTGCCGCAAGCCTCTGCAGGAAACAGTTGGCCTGATGGAAGAACTTGACTTGCCGCACCTGCGCACCAGCGTACTGATCAGACCGTTGTTATTGCAAGCCCAACAGGTCAACAGCATTTTTGTAGGCAAGCCTCTCCATCAGCTCGGGCTCCAGGTAGGGCAACAAGTTGGTGCGGATTTCAGTGATCATGGCGCTGTAGGAGTCGAACCAACCGCAGCAAGCATCCGAGCCAACCATTAACCGGCTTGGGAACTGCTTGATGAGCGCGATCCAGGCCGCTCTGACGCCGTCGTCAGCAAAAACGCGCGCAGGTCTTGTCAAACTGCTTAACTGATTGTGAATCGCGCCCTGCGCTGAGAGCTCGCAATAAATGTTTGGGCGTTCGGAAAAAAGCATCGCAAGATCTGCGGGTTTTGCACCGGGCAGGCAATGCGACAGAATGACTTTGACCTTTGGAAATTCTCCTGAGAGCCGAAGAATGTCGTCCCTAAATCTGCTATCGAGCTGGGTGTGAATCTGCACAAAAGCACTGTGCTGGTTGGCGATCGTGAAAAATCTTCGCATCACAGGGTTATCCGTTGGGATGTACCTGCGCATGCGCATGGGGCCACTGGTGTGGTTATCGGTATGGAGTTCACCAAACCCCTTTGCTGATCCATCCGCGAAACGTCTTTGGGCCTCTTCAAACAACTGCAAAAAGACGGGATGCTTGTCGTCCGTTAGTGCCTTTTCACCCTGACCAAAAAAAACTCTGGCGAACTCTGCCTGCCCCAGTGCGGGAATGTAACGATGACCCAAAAGCTTGGCGACATCCTCTCGAAAGTCGCCGACTGCACCGCCCCACCGAACCAGATTTTTGTCCATTTGCTCAAGAACCGCGGCAGCGCCCGGCCCGTCGCGCTTATAAGCATGCATGTGAACATCCGCAATTGGAATGGTCTTGGCCATTTGAATTGCCTCAGCCCCAGGTTGCGCCTGCACAGAAGAAGCCACCGAAAGCAGCAATACCAAAAAAAGAGATAAGAGTCGCATCATTTACAGCCAAAGATTTGAGCCATTGAAAATCTGCTGGCCGGCTTATGGCAAACCGCGACAGCAGGACTTGAGCTTACCGGAACTGATTGGAACTGTGGTGATTTTCAAGCCAACAAGCCTGGTAATTGCCTTGTTCCCGGATTGATAGGCTAGGGTCTGACCATTACCCTTTTCGATCAACTCGCCCGAAAAAGTTCAAGCGTCAGCGTCAAACTACCCTATGAAAAATTTCAACAGGCTTGGGGCAGCCCAGGCGATTACCATTACCACGTACAAACTCTATGGGTTTGACGATGTCTCGACGTGACTTTAACTTTGCCAGTTTCCTGTACCGACTGGCTTTTTCGTTAGCACTGGTGTTCCTGACCTACAACCCCAGTGGCTGGTCCTGGGTCGGATATCTGGATGCTGATCTTGCCACCGTCTACAAGGTGGCTAGCGGCATCGTGTTGCTCATTGGCTGGATCATGTTCTTGCGCGCCACCTGGAGTTCGCTTGGCCCCCTGGGCACCGTCCTGGCGGCTGCTTTCTTGGGCGTCCTCGTCTGGCTGCTTGTCGAGTGGGGCTTGTTCTCTCTTGACAGCACGACGGTTATCCAGTGGGTGGTGTTGGTTGTTACCGCGTGGGTGCTTGCGGTGGGGATGTCTTGGTCGCATGTTCGGCGACGCTTGTCTGGACAAATCGACACAGACGAAATCGAGGGCTAGCGCGAACGGACTCTCAAGCGAGGGGGACTTCGAGGGTTTGTAAAAAATGAAAAAGCCCCTCAAAAGGGGCTTTCTACTCTAGCTACCTGGCGGAAACGGAGGGATTCGAACCCTCGATGAGGCTCTACACCCCATACTCCCTTAGCAGGGGAGCACCTTCGGCCACTCGGTCACGTTTCCTGGTTCGCTCGGGAAGGATTATGTCACGTCGCACCCAGCGACAGATCAAGCAGCGTCCTGCTCCAGCCCGAAGGCCTTGTGCAGCGCGCGCACCGCGAGTTCCATGTATTTCTCGTCGATCACCACCGAGGTCTTGATTTCGCTGGTCGAGATCATCTGGATGTTGATGCCTTCCTCACTAAGCACCTTGAACATGCTGGCGGCAACGCCCACATGACTGCGCATGCCGATACCCACAATCGACACCTTGCAAATCTTGGTGTCGCCAATCACCTCGGTGGCCTCCAGCGCTGGCAAAACCTTGTCATTCAGGAGCTTCATGGCCTTTTCGTAGTCAGCCATTCCAACGGTAAAGCTGAAGTCGGTGTGGCCCGCCTTGCCGACGTTTTGAATGATCATGTCCACTTCAATATTGGCATCGGCCACCGCGCCCAGGATTTGATACGCAATGCCTGGCTTGTCCGGAACACCCAGCACAGAGATCTTGGTTTCGTCGCGCGTGAAGGCAATACCCGACACTGTGGCTTGTTCCATTTCTTCATCTTCCTCAAAAGTGATCAAGGTCCCGGACTTGGCCTCTTCATGAATGTCAATGTCCCAGGGCGTAAAGCTCGACAACACGCGCAATTTCACCTCGTACTTGCCGGCGAATTCCACGGAACGGATTTGCAAGACCTTGGAGCCCAGCGAGGCCATCTCCAGCATCTCTTCAAAGCTCACCGTGTGCAGCCGGCGGGCTTCGGGCACAACGCGCGGGTCGGTGGTGTAAACACCATCAACATCGGTGTAGATCAGGCATTCATCGGCCTTCAGCGCCGCTGCCACGGCTACAGCAGAGGTATCCGATCCGCCCCGACCCAGTGTCGTGATGTTGCCCTGGACATCGACACCCTGAAAGCCCGTCACGATGACGACCTTGCCGGCGGCCAGGTCAGCCCTGATGCGCGCATCGTCAATCGACTCGATACGCGCCTTGGTATAGGCCTGGTTGGTTCTGATGGGCACCTGCCAGCCAGCATAGCTGACGGCATCGAGGCCAAGCGCCTGTAAGGCAATGGCCAGTAAGGCACTTGAGGCCTGCTCTCCGGTCGCAGCCAGCATGTCAAGCTCCCGTCCATAGGCAGCACTCTGCGTGGAAGGAGCCAACTCTTTGGCCAGCGCCAGCAGGCGGTTGGTCTCGCCACTCATGGCACTTGGAACCACCACCATTTGGTGTCCGGCGCGCGCCCATTTGGCCACCCGCTTGGCCACGTTGCCAATGCGCTCAGTCGAGCCCATGGAAGTACCGCCGTACTTATGAACGATTAATGACATGGTTGGGGGGGGTTAAAGGGAAAAACTCAAGAATTGTACCAATCAAGCACTGTGCCAAGGCGTCGGCAATAGCCCTGCCCAACCCGAATGTCGACCTGGTGGCCGCGGGTATTACAGGCTTGAATCTGACGCAACAATTCATCCATTTGCGCCGCGCTGGGCAGGACCCGATGACAGGTCTTTAGCCAATGTCGCAGGACATTGGACTGCCGCAATGGGCTCAGGGCCTTGAGAGCTTTCAGTTTTGGCGGCACGCCCAGCACCAACAGGTCCTGCGCCGCAAGATCATCTAACAAAGCCTGCGCCTGCGCAGCGTGCCTGGCACTTCGTGAAAAGGTCTGCAGGTAGCCCGGGAAACAAGCCTCCAGGGCCGGCATCACCCGCGCGCGAATTCGATTTCGGGTAAACCGCTGGTCGGCGTTGCTCGGGTCTTCAACAAAAGCCAGCCCCTGCTCGTCCAGCCACTGCCGGATTTCAGCCTGAGACACCTGAAGAAATGGCCGGTAATAGACCAACCCGTCTTTTTCAAAGCTGCTGCCCATGGCGCTCAGGCCCGGCAGGCCCGCACCCCGGCTCAGGGCCAGTAGCAGGGTCTCCACCTGATCCTGCGCGTGATGTGCCAAGGCCACGACCATGCGAGAGCCGGCTTTGCGCCGCTGCTGCGCCACACGTGCAAAAGCGTCGTAGCGCGCAACACGCGCTGCATCTTCAGGGCTCTGGCCTGCATGATGACGGCCATCAACGCGGCAGACTTTCAGCGCTACGCCAAGCTGCTGGCAGACGTCTTTGGCGTGTTGCTCGAATTGATCGGCCGCCTTTTGCAGGCCATGGTGGATGTGAACAGCGTCGACCTGTCCTGGCCATTTGCGGCAGCAGGCGAGCAGCAAGGCGCTGGAGTCGGCGCCACCGCTGAAGGCCACCGTCAGCGGCAGATCGGGCTCAAATTCAGCGAGTGCCTGAGCAAGCGACAGCGTCACGGCGCACGCTACTTGCTAGCCTTGGTGTCCGTGAAACGGCCATAGCTCTGCAAGCGCTCGTAACGCCGCTCGAGCAATTCAGCCACGCTCAGGTCACCAAGCTGCCGGAGGGCATCGCCTAGCGCACGCTTCAAAAACGTGGCCATCTGCTTGGGATTACGGTGCGCCCCACCCACGGGCTCATTCACGATTTTGTCGACCAAGCCAAGGGCCTTGAGCCGATGCGAGGTGATGCCAAGGGCTTCGGCCGCGTCCTGGGCCTTGTCAGCCGTCTTCCAAAGAATGGACGCACAACCTTCAGGGCTGATCACCGAATAGACCGCGTATTGCAACATCAGCACCTGGTCACCTACAGAAATCGCCAGCGCCCCGCCAGACCCGCCCTCGCCCATGATGGTGACGATGATCGGCACCTTCAACTGTGCCATCTCAAAAATATTGCGCCCAATGGCCTCCGACTGCCCGCGCTCTTCAGCATCGATTCCGGGATAGGCGCCGGGCGTGTCAACAAAGGTGAAGATCGGAAGCTTGAATTTTTCGGCGGTCTTCATCAAGCGAAGCGCTTTGCGGTAACCCTCGGGTTTGCTCATGCCAAAGTTGCGCATGCCGCGCTCTTTGGTGTCGCGCCCTTTCTGGTGCCCCACCACCATGCAGGGCTTGCCATTGAAACGGGCCAAGCCGCCCACAATGCTCAGGTCGTCGGCAAAGTGCCGGTCGCCATGCATTTCGACAAAGTCGGTAAAGATTTCGTCGATGTAGTCCAGCGCATAAGGGCGCTCCGCGTGGCGGGCAATCTTGGTGATTTGCCACGGCGTGAGGTCACTGTAGATGTCTTTGGTGAGCTGCTGGCTCTTTTTGCTCAGCTGCTCGATTTCAGACGAGATATCGACCGCGGACTCGCTTTGCACGTAGCGCAACTCTTCAATCTTGTTTTCGAGCTCTGCAATCGGAGCCTCAAAATCAAGAAACATTCTTTTTGACATGGTTTGCCCCATTCAGCACACGACGGCGACGTTCACAGCAGCCAGCCCCGCGCCTTGAAAATTTCTACCAGCGTCAATACGCGACCGGCACAGGGTCGAGCGATCGCCAAATATACCAAGTCGCGACCGAGCAGTACGGCGCCCAGGCGTCTGCCACTTCACGCACATCGCTTCGGCTGACCGCCTCACCCGAGAAGTAGCATTTGCTGATGCCATTGACCAGGCCCACGTCATCGAGCGGCAAAACATTGGGACGCATCAGGTGAAAAATCAAAAACATTTCGGCGGTCCAGCGGCCAATGCCACGAATCGCCAGCAGTTCCGAAATGATGGCCTCATCGTCCATGCCGTGCCAGGCCTGCAGGTGCAGTTTGCCCTGATCAAAGTGCGTCGACAAATCTTTCAGGTATTCAACTTTGCGGGCGCTCAAGCCCGCCGAGCGCATGTCATCAACGCCCAGCGCCAAAACCTGCTGTGGCGTCATGGCCGGCAGCAGGCCGGCAAACCGCTCCCAAACCGTTTGCGCAGCCTTCACCGAGATCTGCTGTCCCACAACGCTTCGAGCCAGCGTGACAAAAGCATCGCCTCGGCTTTCTAGGCAGGCCGGGCCAAACCTGGGAATCAGGCGTTTCATCACCCGGTCACGCTTGACCAGGTGGCGGCAGGCCTCGTCCCAGTAGTTGGGGCGTACCACCTGAGGGTTCTGGCTGGCAGGGCTCATCGCGCTGCGCTTTCCTGTACCGACATCTTCATTATTTCAACGCCTCCCACACCGTGCCGTTGGCAGAGTCTTTCAACACAATGCCTTGCGCCAGCAATTGTTGCCTGATCTGGTCCGCCCGCGCGAAGTCTTTTGCAGCCTTGGCGTCCGCGCGCTGTGCGATGAGCGCACCGATCTGATCCTCACTCAGGCTTGCCCCGGCGCGCAAAAATGCCTGTGGCTCGGCTTGCAGCAAGCCAAGACAGGCGCCCAGTGCTCGTAGCAGACCGGATAGCTCGGGCGAGCCACTGCGATTGACTTCAGAGGCCAAATCAAACAGGACTGCCACAGCCTCCGGGGTGCCAAAGTCTTCGTCCATGGCCGCCTTGAAGCGCGCGCAGAAGGGCTTGGTCCAGTCCAGGACAACCGGCTGGGGTGGCACGGCATCGAGCGCGGTGTAAAGGCGGCGCAAAGACTGTCTGGCATCGTCGAGGTGCGCGTCGCTGTAATTGAGGGCACTTCGGTAATGCGACCGAACAATAAAGAAGCGAAGCGTCTCGGGGTCGTAGCGCGCCAGGATCTCGCGGATGGTGAAAAAGTTGCCCAGGCTCTTGGACATCTTTTCGTTGTCGCGCGTGACGAAGCCGTTGTGCATCCACAGACCGGCCAAGGGCTGCTCGTTGGCGCCTTCGCTTTGAGCAATCTCGTTGTCATGGTGAGGAAATTGCAGATCAGCACCACCGCCATGGATATCGATGCTCGGGCCTAGCAATTCGCCACACATGGCCGAGCATTCGATGTGCCAGCCGGGGCGGCCCGGCCCAAACGGGCTGTCCCAGATCGCGTCTTTGGGCTCGGTGGGCTTGGCCGCTTTCCATAAAACAAAGTCCAGCGGATCTTGTTTGCTTTGCACCGCAGCCACGCGCTCGCCCGCGCGAAGCTCGTCGATCGACTTGCCGCTGAGACGTCCGTAGCCTTGAAACTTGCGTACCGAATAATTCATGTCGCCGTCGGCACCGTGATAGGCAAGCCCTTTGTCCTGCAACCTTGCGATCAAGGTCAGCATGGCAGGCACATGATCGGTTGCGCGCGGCTCCAGCGTTGGGCGCTCAATACCCAGGGCATCGGCGTCCTGATGCAAGGCATCGACCATCCGGTCTGTCAAGGCGCGAATAGGTTCGGCGTTTTCCTGCGCCCGTCGAATGATTTTGTCGTCGATGTCCGTGATGTTGCGAACATAGGTCACCCGCATGCCACTGGCCTTGAGCCAACGCTGCACCACGTCAAAGGCAACCATAGAACGCGCATGACCCAAGTGGCAAAGATCGTAGACCGTCATGCCGCACACATACATGCGAACATGCCCGGGCTCCAGGGGCGAAAAGACCACCAGCTGTCGCGACAGCGAGTTATAGATACGCAGCGCCATGCTCAAAAAAACGGGAGTGAAACTCTTGCAAAACTGAGGAATCAGCTCGGCCCGAGTCGACCTGGCCACAAGCAGTTTTAGGGCTCTTGGCCTAAAGCTGCTGGGCTACAATTTTGACCAGTATACGTGCCCGGCTTCCCACCAGAGTTGTCGCGCCCCACCTCGACACTCCACCACGCTTCATGCACGCGTCAACCATTTTGCGCCATCTGTCTCACCTTGCGCTGAGCCTGTTCGTGCTCCAAGCAAGCCTGGCACGCGCCGACGTCTATGACGAGGTCCATCAGCTCATCAAAGCCAATGCGCTGGACAATGCCCTGGCCAAGGCCGAAGCCCACTTGATCACCAAGCCCGCAGATCCCCAGATGCGTTTTCTCAAAGGGATGGTTCTGCGCAGCCAAAACAAGTTGGACGCTGCCCTACAGACCTTCACCGATCTCACCGAGGATTACCCGGAGCTTCCTGAGCCGCACAACAATCTTGCCGTGCTGCATGCAGCCCGCGGGCAGTTTCACCAGGCTCAAAAAGCTTTGGAGATGGCCATCAAAGCCAAACCTGATTACGCTGCGGCCCATGAAAACCTGGCTGATGTGCATGTTCGACTGGCGCAGCAAGCCTACCGCCAGGTCGGCAAACTCGAGCCGCAAAACACCCGTGCCGCGCAGAAATTACAAATCACGGAGCAATTGCTCGGATCTCAGTCAGTCCCGGGGCGCTGACGCTTTCTCGTTCGCGTTCATCACGGCATCGCCAAGCCCACCGTAAACACCTTATGTCCACACGCACACTTCACCAACTGAGCAGCACATTGATCGGTGCTGTTTTGTTTTTTACCAGCCTCAGCGCCATGGCGCAGGCAGCGCCACAGGTGAGGTTCACCACCAACGCAGGCATTTTTGTGGTCGAGCTTTATCCGGACAAAGCGCCCAAGACGGTGGAGAATTTTCTGCAGTACGTCAAAGACAAGCACTATGACGGAACCACCTTCCATCGCGTGATTGCCAACTTCATGATTCAGGGCGGCGGCTTTGACAACAGCTACACCCAGAAAGCCACGCGTGCCCCGATATCCCACGAAGGCCGTGCTGCACTGGAAAAAGGTGGGCCGCGCAACGTGGTCGGCACCCTTGCCATGGCGCGCACAAGTGACCCCCACTCGGCCACCGCGCAGTTCTTCATCAATGTCAAGGACAACGGTTTTCTCGACCCCATCCTGATACCGCCTGGGGACCCGGTCGCGCGCTTCGAGCATCGCGGTCGCGTCTATCAAAATGTCCCCCGAGCAGACCTGCTCAATGCCGGGCAGTTGTTCGGCTACACCGTGTTTGGTAAAGTCGTTTCAGGCCTTGACGTGGTCAAGAAGATCGAAGCGACGCCCACCGGCGCAGCCGGCCCCTTCGCCAGCGATGTACCGACATCGCCCGTCATCATTCAATCTGCAACCTTAATGAAATAAGCCATGAGCAATCCAAAAGTCGAACTCCACATCGCCCAACTCGGCACCATCACCCTCGAACTGGATGCCGAAAAAGCGCCCAGTACCGTCGCCAATTTTCTGAGTTACGTGAACAAAGGGCATTACGACAACACGATCTTTCACCGTGTGATTCCTGGTTTTATGGTGCAAGGCGGCGGCATGGCGCCTGGCATGAAAGAAAAATCCACGGACAAGCCCATCAACAACGAGGCCAACAACGGCCTGAAAAACGCGAACTACAGCATTGCCATGGCGCGCACAAGCGACCCGCATTCTGCGACCGCACAATTCTTTATCAATGTCGCTGACAACGACTTCCTGAACCACAAAGCACCCAGCGCCCAGGGTTGGGGCTATGCGGTTTTCGGCAAAGTGGTTGGCGGCTCTGAGGTGGTCGACAAGATCAAAGTTGTCAAGACCGGCCGCCGTGGATACCACGATGACGTTCCTGTCGACGACGTGGTCATCGAAAAGGCCGTCGCACTCTAAGAGGCGCACCCCGTGTCCTCGCCGGATTCATCGGCTCACCAGGGGACACTGGTCGCCTCGCCCGAGTGGGGCACGATCGATTTCATCTCTGACCTGCATCTGCAGGCCAGTCAGAGCGAAACCTACGCCGCGTTCGCCCGCTACCTTCACGACACGCCGGCTGACGCGCTGTTCATTCTGGGTGACTTGTTCGAAGTCTGGGTCGGTGACGACATCCTGGACGATCAACATCCCGCCCTCTCAGCGTTCGAGCAGGACTGCCAGCGGCTGATCGCCCAGGCAAGCCAGCGCCTGCCCATCTTCTTCATCCACGGTAACCGCGATTTTCTGCTTGGCGACAAGGCCGCCCAAAGCTGCGGGATGCGACTGCTTGAAGATCCCACGTGCTTGACCTTCGATCAGCAGCGTTGGTTGCTCAGCCACGGCGATGCCTTGTGCACCGATGATGAGCCCTATCAGCGCTTTCGCCGCATGGTGCGCAGCCCGACCTGGCAACAAGCATTTCTGGCCAAACCACTGCAAGAGCGCGTGGATATCGCCAGGTCACTGCGTGCGCAAAGCAAAGCACTCAAAGGCCAGGTCGAAACGCTCTTTGATGTCGACGCCCAGCTCGCCTCCGAATGGCTTCAGAACGCGCAGGCCTCTGTGCTCATCCATGGTCACACCCACCAAGCGGCAGAGCATTTGCTCAGGACACACTCACCCTTGCGGCGTTGGGTTCTGAGCGATTGGGACGCCGTGGCCGTACCGGCCCGCCTTGAGGTCTTGCGCCTGCGGCGCGGCATGGGTTTGAGCCGAATGCCGCTCGATCAAGCTCTTAAGACCTGAGCAAGACTTTCAGGGCGTTTTGCAGGCGCCGAGCACCCACCGGGTCTGATGCTTGCGCCAGCACCCTGGCCACATCCGCCACCCAGGTTTGAGCTGGCAGCGGCTCGTGGCGCCGCGTCAACAACTGCAACTGCAGCATGCGCCGCTCGCTCAGAAAGTCAGCCGGGCTGGGCACCTCGGCAGCCATTTCCAAGCGCAAAAAGGCCTCGCCGTCGCCCGCCTGTGCCGGACCCTCCATGGCACGCACCCATGTTGTGCGATCGGGCGCATTCAGCCGCGCACTCAAAGCCTGAGCCGGTGGCATGGCGCTGGCGTCGCGGCGCGCCCAAGCCTCCAACAACTGGGTCAAAGCCTCACCATGCGCATGCGCAGCGAGCTTACGCAAGGCCGACTGGGCATGCTCCATGGCATCACGCTGTGCCCGAAAAGCGGCGTCGCCCAGACGCGGCGTCTGTATGCGTGGCGGCCTTTGTCCACCGGCTTCTCGCGAACCACTGCGCTCTGCACGGCCCCTGGATTCCCGCGCCTTGTCAGGGCGTGGTGGCGGAACTGCACCCACACGGTTGCCGGGTCGATCGTCCCCACGCATGGCCACCACCGCGCGCCTGACCGAACTGCTGTCTCCTGCCTTCGACGAAGACCCCTCTGGCGAAGGATCGACTTCAGAACTTTCAGCGGCAAACTGTTCCTGAGGTGGGGCCAATGGCTGGGTCGGGGCCGACTCGCTCTCGGTGCTCGGGGCGTCACCCGCTTGGGCTTGAGCATCCTGCAAAACGTCTTGCAAAGCATCGATCGCGCGCTTGATCTGTTGCACATCACCCGAGGCGTTGGCCTGCTGCAAGGCTTTAGAGGCATCGACCACCTTGCGATCACGCGCCCCTGTGGCCTCCTGCGCTTTGCTGCGCTCGGTCTGACGCCGCTCAAAGGCCTGATCGATCGGCCTTCTGAATGCGTCCCACAGTTTTTGCTCGAGACGCCGATCCAACGGTACTCCATGGGCCTCGGCCTGCCAGCGTTGTTGTAAGGCCTTGACCGCCTGAATCTGAAACAGGGCGTCCTGGCTCAGGCGCTTGGCCTCTTCAATCAGCGCCTGGCGTCGGTCGATGCTGGCCTGCTGAACAATCTTCAAGGGCGACAGCGCCTCATCCATCGCCTGCTTCCACTGGGTTTGCATGCGTTCGAAGTGTTTTTTATCCAGATGCCCGCCCATTCGCCAACGCTCGGCGAATTCATGCAGCACACGCGAGAAACCGCGCCAGTCATCATCACGCGCCGTCCGGTTTTGCTCGGCCCACTGCTTGAGCTCATCGATCAAAGCCTGCCGTTGCGCCTGAATGGCCGTGGCCTCCTCCTTGCGTTGACTCAGCCAGGCCTCTACCAATTTGTGCGCCTGGTTGCACGCGCTGTCGAACTTCTTCCACAGGCCGTGGTTCGGTGCGCCACCCTGGTCAGTCAGCTTCCACTGCTCGCGCAAGGCGCGCAGTTGCTCCTGCAACTTACGCCCGCCAATGGCTTGTCCGGCTGGTGTCCGGGTCAGGGCCAAGGCCTTGGTGACCAGCTCCTCGCGCAACTGATCAGCACGCCAGCGTTGCCAGCTCTCTAGCTCGAGCGCAGCGGACAACACCCGGTGCGCACGCTTGTCCAGTCGCTGATCGATCAGGCGCCCATGCGCCGAAAGCGCAGTGCGCAAAGCGCTGGCAGCACCCGCACTGGCCTTGCCGTGTCCCTGGGACATCTCTGATTCGAGTTTGGCCAGCGCCTCATTCACAAGCTTTTCGGCCTGCGCTTTTTGCTCGGGATCCACTGCCAAAGGCTGCGCCGGTGGCTCCGCCGCACGACGCGTGCTGCGCAACTCCTCGGCCCAAACAGGGACTTGTGGCAAGGCCGCCTCGGCGTCTTCACTGGCGGCTACGGCCTGCTGCAGCGCCGACTGGAAGGCCTGCCACACCTGCAAGAGCTGCGATCGGGCGTCATCGAGCATGACGGGAAACCGGTGATCCAAAGCCTCCCACCATTGGGAAGCGTGCAGCCCCAGGGCTTCTTGCTGCCAGCGCGCCACGTCGGCTTGCAGACCACCTTCACTCGCCTGCGCCTCCACCCATGACTTGGTAGACAACACCTCAATGCGTTGCGCCAACAAGACAGCGGACTCACGTTGAACCTGCACACGGTGCTGCAGGTCCTCGGTGGCGCTTACGCGCTCGGCCAGTCGCGTCTTCAGGGCAAGCAGCGGCTCTCTGCTCAGAGGCGCACCCGCCTTGGCCGCATCGCGCTGCCAGGCCATGGCATCGGCCAGGTTCATGCGGGATTGGTCTAGCAGTGCCTGCGCCTTGAGTGCCCAATCCTGGGCCAAATCGGCCTGATTTTTGCTGCGCTTGATCTCATCAAGCCGCTCGCGCAGCAGTTTGGCTGCGCCTTTGTCCTTGTGACTCAATTCCCGGTAAACCAGCTGCAACTGCTCAACAGCAGGCGACGACAACAGCCATTGCTGCAAGCGCGACACACGTTCAGCAGAGCTTGACGCGGAAAATGCCCCCAGCGTTAAGGCATCCAACGCCTGAACACTGGCTTCAACACCGGGTTCGGGCGTGTGATCGGTCGGCTGGGAATCAGGTCTGTGGTTGGACGACGACATGGCTGCTCAGGCATTCAGACGCGCGAGGTCTGTGCAAAAGAAAAGATGCGCATTTTCGCTGGGTTCGGCAGCGCAGTGTCGTGAATTTCCAAGCTTGAACATGGTCCTGACCAGCCGCCTTTGGACCAGCGCACTGTGGCGAATGCGCATAAGCAATCAAATCCATATGACCCATGGGTATATCAGGCGAGCTAAAATCCGCCAACGCCCGAATTTCAATACCCGCCATACCGGCGATGGGCCCGGTCAGTCGCCGCGACAGTTACGGCGCTCGGCTGACCGCCTGATAAGCGTAACAACCCAGCTCACCGGCGCGTTCGGCTTTGATGCCATCTGCGTCTGTGTGCGAAAGAAGGAAAAGCTAATGTCTCCCTGGCGCACTGCAGTGGACTCTTTTGAAAAGCTGGCCAACCGTACGGTCAAGCTCGCGCTGGACACGGCACACAACAGCCTGGCGATGGTCGGCATTGTGGTCCTGTGTATGAGCGCGGTGTTGGTGTCGTACCCTGAGATTCGCCACCTAAGTGAATTCAAGCTGTTCGGTTGGCTGCAGGAACGGCGCATCGAGGTTGGCGGCATGGTTAGTGATGTGCTGGCCAGCGATCGGGCGACGGCAGCGGATCCCACCGATTTGCCCAAGCAACAGGCAGCACTGGCCCTGTGGCTGAGCAAGCGCTACCGGGTCGCGCCAGAACCTTTGAGCGCCATCGTGGCTGAGGCCTATGACGCCGCAGCCCGCAGCAAGCTCGATCCCAAATTGGTACTGGCGGTGATGGCCATCGAGTCAGGTTTCAACCCTTTTGCACAAAGTTCGGTAGGGGCACAGGGTCTGATGCAGGTCATGACCAAGGTGCACAGCGAAAAGTACACCAGCTTCGGTGGCAAGTTTGCGGCCTTCGATCCGCTGGCTAACGTGCGCGTCGGCGTTAAGGTGCTGGAAGAATGTGTACGCGCAGCCGGGTCAATCGAAGGCGGCCTGCAACGCTATGTGGGGGCCACCAATCACCAGGATGACGGCGGCTACGGTGCCAAGGTACTGGCTGAATATGCCCGCTTGCAGGATGTCGCCAAAGGTGTGCGGGTTCCGCTTTATTCCAACAGCCCCGCGCCATCGAGAGTCAAAGCGCCGGCGCCGAGCGCTGACGAGCCTGTCACTTCTGATAAAAAAGCGCGCCTGGCCCAGAGCTAGGCGCCGTTTGTCGGGGGCGCCCAAGGCCCTCGCAAGGACCGAGCCGCTAGAATTATTGGCAGCGCCCAAAAGACGCCAGGACCCCGCCATAGCCTGTGACAACAGCTTGGCTCAGGTCTTTTCCCGGGTCTCGTCAGTCTTCAGGCAGCAAGCACGAGGCCCATCACGCTACACGGCAAGCCAGCCCATTGCACGAAGGGCTTGAGCGCAACAGCACATTTTTTCGATCGACACAGCCATGTTCAACCGCCAAACCCTTATCGAGCAGACCGACCCCGAGTTGTTTGCAGCCATCCAGCGCGAAAACCAGCGCCAGGAGCACCATATCGAATTAATTGCCAGTGAAAACTATGCCTCGCCCGCGGTGATGGCGGCCCAGGGCACACAGCTCACCAACAAATACGCCGAAGGCTATCCGGGTAAACGCTATTACGGCGGCTGCGAATTTGTTGACGTGGCAGAGCAGCTCGCCATTGACCGCGTCAAACAGCTGTTTGGCGCCGAGGCCGCCAACGTGCAAGCGCACTGCGGGGCGTCTGCAAACGAAGCGGTGTTCCTCGCCTTCTTGAAACCAGGGGACACGATCATGGGCATGAGCCTGGCCGAGGGCGGCCATCTCACGCACGGTATGGCGCTCAATATGAGCGGCAAGTGGTTCAACGTGGTGTCCTATGGGCTTAACGAGAAGGAAGAGATCGATTACGAGGCGATGGCCCGCAAGGCGCGCGAGTCACGTCCCAAGCTCATCATCGCCGGTGCCTCTGCCTACAGCTTGCGCATCGATTTCGAGCGTTTTGCCCAGGTCGCCCGTGAAGTCGGCGCGCTCTTCATGGTGGACATGGCGCATTACGCCGGCTTGATCGCCGCAGGCGTGTACCCTAACCCGGTGCCGCATGCTGACGTGGTGACCAGCACCACGCACAAAAGCCTGCGCGGACCCCGCGGCGGCATTATTTTGATGAAGCCCGAGCATGAAAAAGCCATCAACAGCGCGATCTTTCCCGGCCTTCAGGGTGGCCCGCTGATGCACGTGATTGCAGCCAAAGCCGTTGCATTCAAGGAAGCACTCGATCCGTCTTTCAAGGTGTACCAGCAACAGGTCTTGACCAACGCACGCATCGTGGCCGAGACGCTGACCGAGCGCGGCCTGCGCATCGTCAGCGGCCGCACCGAAAGCCACGTGATGCTGGTGGACCTGCGTGCCAAAGGAATCACCGGCAAGGAAGCCGAGGCCGTTTTGGGCAGCGCGCATATGACGATCAACAAGAATGCCATTCCGAACGACCCGGAAAAGCCCATGGTGACCAGCGGCGTTCGCATTGGTACACCGGCGATGACCACACGCGGCTTCAAGGAAGAAGAAGCGCGACTCACCGCGCACCTGATTGCAGATGTGCTTGACAACCCGCGTGACAGCGCCAACATCGAGGCGGTGCGCGCCAAAGTCAATGCGCTGACCGCGCGCTTCCCGGTGTACCGCTAACTCGCTGTGGCATGAAGTGCCCGTTTTGCGGCAAACCCGAGACCCAGGTAGCAGAGACCCGGGTCGCCGAGGATGGCAGCTTTATTCGGCGACGTCGCCGTTGCCCGAGTTGCGACAAGCGCTTCACCACCTACGAGCACCCCGAGGTCAACTTCCCGGCGATCGTCAAAAAAGATGGCCGTCGCATCGAATACGAGCGCGCCAAATTACTCGCCTCGATGCGCCTGGCCTTGCGCAAGCGGCCGGTGAGCACCGAACAAGTCGACACGGCGGTTGAGCGCATTGAGGAAAAACTACTTAGTCAGGGACTGCGCGAGGTCCTGTCGACGCAGATTGGCAGCTTGGTCATGCGCGAGTTGAAAAAGCTCGACAAAGTGGCCTACGTGCGCTTTGCCAGCGTTTACCGGAGTTTTGAAGATATCGATGACTTCAAAACCCTGGTCGATGAGGTTCGCAAATAACTCGGGGCGCGTTGCCAGGCCTCTTACCCTCCGGGATCCACCCTTCCCGCACATCGCCAACCCTATAGCGCCCAATAGATCGGTCAAGCCGCCCATGTTCGAGGTTCTATCCATCACCAGTCCGATCTACCTCATGATGCTGCTGGGCTACGCGCTGACACGCGCGGGCCTTTTTAGCAAATCTGACATGCGCGTGATCGGGCGCTTCGTCCTCAACCTGGCTCTGCCGGCGCTTCTCTTCAATGCCTTGGTTAGCAGGCATGTGAGCGAGATCTTTAATCCAAGCTACATCCTGTCTTACCTGATTGGCACCCTGCTGGTCATTGGCCTGGGCTACTGGTACACCCGCCGTGTGCAGGGCGCAAGCGCGGTCGACGCGTCGATTTACGCGCTAGGCATGTCATCGAGCAACACTGGCTTTGTGGGCTACCCCATTCTTTTATTGCTGATGCCGCCAGTGGCTGGCGTCGCCTTAGCGCTCAACATGATGCTTGAGAACCTGGTGGTAATTCCGCTGCTGCTACTGTTGGCCGAAATGGGCAAAAACCCCGGCCAATTCGGACCTGCCTTACGCGCAGCGCTGCAACGCCTGGCGCGCAACCCCCTGATCATTGGCCTAGGCGCCGGCTTGCTGGTGTCCCTCTCGGGCTGGGCACCTCCCAGCGCGCTGACGCGCACGATCAACATGATTGCCGCATCCAGCGCGGCGCTTTCTTTGTTTGTCATTGGCGGAACCCTGGTTGGCCTGGGCCAATCGCGGGGCTTGCGCCAGATATGGCCGATTGTTGGCGGCAAGCTGATCGTCCATCCACTGATGGTGGCGCTGGCCTTGTCGATACTGCCCTGGCTCGGGCTGCCAGTTCTACCCAACGAACTGTTTTTGGCGGCCCTGCTGTTCTCGGCCATGCCAATGATCGGCATTTACACCACCCTGGCGCAGTCCTACGGCCTCGAAGACGTGTGTGCGCAAGCCACCCTGGTGGCCACGGTTCTCTCTTTCTTTTCGGTCAGCGCCCTACTGTGGGCACTGCATTTGAACCCCGCGCTGTAATCCCCAGGCCAGAGAGGTCTTCGCGTCCTGCGCCGTCGTGCGGTGATGTTGCGTGCATCGCCAAGCGCCGAGTCGTTTGCACGAAGACATTAAAATCGATAGCACCGGGCACCCGATGCCAGGCGCCCACAAAAAAATCCGCACATCCATGAATAATCAAACGATTGCCGCCATCAAAAACTCCCGCACCGTGGAGCGCCTGATCGTCGGTCAAGCCACTTCCGATGGCGCGGGCGTCAAACTCACACGTGTGCTGACCCATGACCTGCAAATGCGGCTTGATCCCTTTTTGATGCTCGACGCCTTTGGCAGCGACAACCCGGATGATTACATCGCCGGCTTTCCTGATCATCCGCACCGTGGATTCGAGACCGTCACCTACATGATTGCCGGGCGCATGCTGCATCGCGACAGCGCTGGCCATGAAGGCTTGCTTGAAAACGGTGGCGTTCAATGGATGACGGCTGGCCGTGGCGTCATCCACTCCGAGATTCCCCAGCAAGAGGACGGCGTGATGGAGGGCTTTCAGCTCTGGCTGAATTTACCTGCGAAGGACAAGATGTGCGCGCCCTGGTACCGCGACTTCAAAGCCGCGGACCTGCCGCATTACCAGCGCGAAGACGGACTCGACGTGACAGTGATCTCCGGCCAGACCCATGGCGTTGTGGGTGCCGTGACCCGATCTGCGACACAAGCCCTGTACCTCGACATCCATATGCCTGGCCGATCGCGCTTCGAGCAGGACCTTCACCCCAACATGAATGCCTTTATTTATGTTTACCGGGGTGAGGTCAAAGTTGCTGACCAATTGGTACGAAGCCGCCACATGGCCGTGCTCAGAAACCTGGTCGACAGTGACGGGGTGGCCATTGTGGCCAGTGAGGACGCCAAGCTTTTGTTAATTGCTGGCATGCCGCTGCGCGAACCGATTGTTCAGTACGGCCCCTTTGTCATGAACAGCCAGGAAGAGATCTATCAGGCCCTTCGGGACATGCGCGACGGACAACTGGTTCAGCCGGCTTGATGCCAAGGCTGCACCAGAAAACACCCACTCAACGTTCGGACACTGCCAGACGGGCGGCCAGGCCTGCAAACAGTACTGCACTGCTGCGATTCATCCACTTTTGTGCTTGACTGGACCGCCTGAGCCACTGACCGATGCCCGCCGCGAAAAAGCTGATCGCGCCAAAGGTCAGCAAGGTGGCCAGCATGAAGATTGCACCCAGTTGTGCAATCTGCCACACCACCGGACCATGATCAGGCTGAACAAACTGCGGCAAAAAGGCCAGGAAGAACAGCACCACCTTGGGGTTACTCAGGTTCATCAACACGCCACGCCCGTAAAGGCTATGCGCATGTCCAGCCGGTGCTGCGCTACCCGGCGCCGGTGCATCCGGCGCATGCCAGGCCATCCAGGCCAGGTACAAGAGATAAGCGGCGCCCAGAATTTTCAGCACCAAGAAGGCCGCGCCGGAGGCCGCCACCAGCGCTGCCAAGCCCAAGGCGACTGCTGCGGTGTGCCCGATCAAACCGGTGCACAGGCCTAAGACGACAAGATAACCGGCGCGCCGTCCATGGGTGGCAGACTGCATCAGCACAAAGAGGTTGTCTGGCCCCGGGGACAGACCCAACAAAATGGAAGCACCAAAAAAAGCCAGCGCAACATCCAGACTCAACACGATCGGCTCCCTTCCAAGCACTGGCTCAATGCGCCTGCTCCCAGTTGGGACCCACGCCCACTTCAGCCAGCAGCGGCACCTTCAGCTCAGCGACGCTGGCCATCAAGCGGGGAACCTCCTGGCGCACCCAGTCCAGTTCCGCCTGCGGCACCTCAAACACCAGTTCATCATGCACCTGCATGATCATGCGGGTACCCAATCCCTGGGCATCGATGGCCTGCTGCACCTTGACCATGCTCATCTTGATCAGGTCCGCTGCGGTGCCCTGCATCGGTGCGTTGATGGCCGCACGCTCGGCACCAGCCCGACGCGGACCGTTGGGTGAATTGATTTCCGGTAGGTACAGGCGCCGCCCGAAAACAGTCTCAACATAGCCCTGGGTTTTGGCCAGTGCCCGGGTGTTATCCATGTAGCGTTTGACGCCAGGATAGCGCTCGAAATAGCGGTTGATGTAGTTTTTGGCTGCGGTGTTGTCAATGCCCAGCGCCTTGGCCAGGCCGTACGCGCTCATGCCGTAGATCAGGCCGAAATTGATGACCTTGGCGTAACGGCGCTGCTCACCACTGACGCTGGCCGTATCCAGGCCGAAGATTTCAGCTGCAGTTGCGCGGTGTACGTCCATGCCATCATGAAAGGCCAGCAACAAAGCGGCATCGCCACTGATGTGCGCCATGATGCGCAATTCGATCTGGCTGTAATCTGCACTGGCAATGCTATAGCCCGCGGGCGCCACAAAAGCCTCGCGCACGCGCCGGCCCTCAGGGGTGCGAATCGGAATGTTCTGCAGATTGGGGTCATTGCTCGACAGGCGACCCGTGACGGCTACCGCCTGGGCGTAATGGGTATGCACCCGCCCCGTCTCTGGCAGCGCCAGTTGTGCCAGCTTGTCGGTGTAAGTTCCCTTGAGCTTGGCTAGGCCGCGGTACTCCAGAATTTTGGCGGGTAGCGGGTAATCCTCTGCCAGTTTTTGCAAGACCTCGTCATCGGTGCTGGGCGCGCCTGTGGCTGTTTTCTTGACCACAGGCATGCCCAGTTGCTGAAAGAAGATCTCGCCAATTTGCTTGGGGCTGCTCAGATTGAAAGGCTGCCCGGCCAACTCCTGCGCCTGGGCTTCAATTTGCACGATGCGCTCACCAAGCGCCTGGCTTTGCTGAGCCAGCGTCGCGCTGTCGATCAGGACGCCGTTACGCTCAATGCGAAACAAGGCCTCGCTGCTGGCGACTTCCAACGCGTAAACAAAGCGCAGTTTCTCATCGTTCTCGAGCCTAGGCCAAAGCGCTTGATGTACATGCAAGGTCATGTCGGCGTCCTCGCAGGCATAGTCGGTGGCGCGCGCCACATCGACCTGATCGAAACCAATCTGACTGGCACCCTTGCCACACAAGTCCTCAAAACTCAGGCCCTTGCGACCCACATGGCGCTCAGCCAGGCTGGCCAGGCCGTGCGGCCGGTGCACCTCGAGCACATAGCTTTGCAGCATGGTGTCGTGCACATAGCCTTTGACCTCAACGCCATAGTTCGCAAATACATGCCGGTCGTATTTCACATGCTGCCCCAGCTTGGCCCGCGCCGGGTCCTCTAGCCAGGGCCTGAGCCGGGCCAGCACCTGCTCTAGCGGCAATTGAATGGGCGCGCCGGCGTACTGATGCCCCAAAGGAAGGTATGCAGCTTCACCCACTTCCACACTGAAGCTGATGCCCACCATTCGCGCACGCATCGCATCAAGCGATGTCGTCTCCGTGTCCAGGGCTACCAAGTCCGCCTGCTGCAGTCGGGCCAGCCACCGATCGAACACGTCCCAACTCAGAATGGTTTCATAGCGGGTCGCCATGGCTGCTGCGGGCCTGGCGTGCGATGTGCCCGCAAAAAGGTCTTCACTGGCTTGCAAGGCAGCGTCGGATGCGGCTGTGGGTTCAGGTGCAGGCGGTGAAGCCGGGCTACTGGGCGCCTGCAGACCGCGCAGCAGGCCTCTGAAGCCGAAGCGCTCATAAAAAGTGGTCAGAGCGGCGCGGTCCATCTCAGCACCCTGCAAAGCCTGGAGATCGGGCAAACCAGGGACCCAATCGGATAGTTCGCAGTCAGTCTTGATCGTCAACAGCGAACGCGCCGTCGGCAACCACGACAAGGACTGCCGCAGATTTTCGCCAACCACACCTTTGATACCGGCTGCGTTCTCGACAATGTTTTGCAAAGAGCCGAATTCAGCCAGCCACTTGACCGCCGTCTTGGGCCCCACCTTGGGAACGCCCGGCACGTTATCGACAGCGTCGCCAACCAGTGTCTGGTAGTCCAGCATCTGCCCTGGCATCACGCCAAATTCCTCCATCACCCCAGCCACATCGCGCCGTTTGCCGTTCATGGTGTCGATGATGACGATGTGCTCATTGACCAGCTGGGCCAGATCTTTGTCGCCGCTGACAATCACCACATCGACGCCTTGCTGGGCGGCCTGGTGCGCCAGGGTGCCAATCACATCATCTGCCTCGACGCCAGGCACATCGAGCACTTTCCAGCCCATCAGACGCACAACCTCGTGGATCGGCTCGATCTGTGCTCGCAAGTCCTCCGGCATGGGCGAGCGATGCGCCTTGTACTCCGGGTAAATCTCATCGCGAAAGGTCGGCCCCTTGGCGTCAAAAACACAAGCGACGTAATCAGCGGGGAAATCCTTGCGTAGACTTTGCAGCATATTGATCATGCCGCGGATGGCGCCCGTTGGGGCACTTTGCGGGTCTCCTGCAACCGCCCGCAAATCGGGCATGGCGTGAAAGGCCCGGTAAAGGTAGCTCGAGCCGTCGATCAACAGCAGCATAGGCTTGCTTTTCTGGTTCATGACGCCATTTTGCCTGCCTGGCTACACAGAACCCGCTCCCGCGGCCTGGCATCCCGAGGCCTCTACAATCGTCCCATGTCCCAGATTTCGCTTCGACCGCCTGCCCTGCTGCTCTGCGCACTATGCCTGAGCCTGGGTGCGATGGCCCAGCAGACAAGCCCGCCGTCTTCCAATGGTGCGCCCGCAGCCGCCCGCGAAGGCGTTGAGCAGCAAGTCGAAAAAATCCGCCTCGAGGACAAGGGCTCGGTCATCGACGAACTTCGTATCGGTGGCCAGACGCGCTCCATCGAGGTCCAGCCCAAAGGGGGCATGCCGGCCTATCAGGTCGCACCGCAAAGCGGTCAGCGTAGCTGGAAAATCCTGGGGTTTTAATTCATGGCGGTTTACACCGACATTTCGGTGCCAGAGGCCAGCAGCCTGCTTGAACGACTAAGCCTTGGTCAGCTTCAGGCCATGGAAGGATGCCGCGGCGGCATTGAAAACACCAACTACTTTGTCTCAACGCAACGTGACGGCCAGCAGCACGACTATGTGTTGACCGTTTTTGAGCGCCTGACTTTCGAGCAGCTGCCGTTTTACCTGCGCCTGATGCGGCATCTGGCCGACCGCGGCATACCTCTGCCGCGGCCGCACAGTGATCGTCAGGGTGAACTAGTCTTCAAGCTCAAGGGCAAGCCCGCTGCCGTGGTTGACAAATTGATGGGCAGCAGCGAGTTGAGCCCCTGCGAGCAGCATTGCGCCCAGGTCGGCGACATGCTGGCGCGTATGCATTTGGCTGGGGTGGACTTCGAGATGCAGCAACCCCATCTTCGGGGCCTCGCCTGGTGGAACGAAACCGTCCCAGTCGCCCTGCCTTACCTGAACGCAGAGCAATCCCGTCTGATGCGCGAGGAACTGGCATTCCAGAACCGCATGGCGGACACACAGGACTACCAGAGCCTTGCGCGCGGGCCGATTCACGCGGACCTGTTTCGCGACAACGTGATGTTTGTCGACCAAGCGGGCCAGCCTGCCCTGAGCGGTTTTTTCGATTTCTACTTTGCCGGCGTCGATACCTTTTTGTTTGATCTGGCGGTTTGCCTGAACGATTGGTGCGTGGACGCCGACAGCCGCGTTCAGCAACCCGCCCTGCACGACAGCTTCCTGGCGGCTTACCAGCGCGTGCGGCCACTGAGTTCAGCCGAACTGCGCATGCTGCCGGGCATGCTCAGAGCCGCGGCATTCCGGTTCTGGCTCTCGCGCGTCTGGGACTTTTATTTACCCCGCCAGGCCAGCCTGCTCAAGCCACACGACCCTCTGCCGTTCGAGCGGCTTTTACGCATGCGGGTGGCGCAGGCGCAGCAGGCCGAGTCCGAGCCCAGAGCCCTGGGGGTCGCATGAAGCTGCGGCTGGTTCCTGCCAGCACCGGTTGGACCTGGTTAACGCTGGGCATGCGCACCTTCAGGCGCCAGCCCCTGGCCATGGCAGGTCTGTTTTTCATGTTCATTGCCTGGCTCTCGCTGGCCTCGATGATTCCCTTTATCGGCCTGCCGCTGGCCATGACACTGCTGCCGGCTGCCACCCTAGGCCTCATGGTGGCCACGCAAGAGGCTGACAACGGCCGCTTCCCCATGCCAAAGCTGCTGATCAGCGGTTTTCGTGCGGGCACGGAGAAAGCGCAGCGCCTGCTCGCGCTCGGCGGGCTCTACGCCCTGGGATTTATGTGCGTCATCGGCCTGGCTTACCTGGTCGACGATGGCGGCTTTGCGCGCATGTACCTGGGTGGCCAGCCGCCTAGTGCACAGAGCATGCAATCGGGCAGCTTTCTCTCAGCGGTATCGGTCTTCATTGCGCTGCACATCCCGCTCTCGCTCCTGTTCTGGCACGCGCCAGCCCTGGTTTACTGGTACGACATGCCGGCGCTGAAAAGCATGTTCTTCAGCATCGTGGCCTGTTTTAGAAATTTCTGGGCCCTGGCCCTGTTCGGCATTGCCTGGATGGGTGTGATGGCCGTGTCAATTCTGGCGCTCAGCGCGCTGGCTGCGGTGCTCAACAGCCCCAACCTGGCCGCCAGCATGGCTTTTCCCACGCTGCTGCTGCTCGCTTCGATGTTTTTTACCTCGCTGTACTTCACCTTTCGCGACAGCTTCGAAACCAACGAAATGGCTTGAAGGCCTGTGCGCGCCGAGGACTTAGGGCACCGGCGTGAGTTTGGCAATCGAGAGTGCCAGCCATTTCACACCATGGCGCGGGAAATTAATTTGCGCCCGCGCATCGGTGCCCTGCCCCTCAACCAGGCGCACCGAACCATCGCCAAACTTGTTGTGAAAAACCTTCTGGCCCACGCGCAAGGCATCTGACGCCGGCGTCGTTTCACGTTGTGTCACCGGCGCCTGCGAGAAACGCGCGTAGTCACCACGGCGCAGCGCACCGGCATCGGCATCGAAGCGCTCCGGTGCCGGCCAAGCCGACGCGTCGGCGCTTCGGCCAAAGCCCGCGCCATGGCGCGGCGTGATCCATTTCAGCGCAGATTCAGGCAGCTCATCAAAAAAGCGGCTTTGCAGGTTGTAGCGCGTCTGGCCATGGAGCAAACGGGTCTGCGAATGGCTCAGGTACAAGCGCTTGCGCGCTCTGGTGATTGCCACATACATCAGACGCCGCTCTTCCTCCAGGCTGGCCTTGTCGGTCATCGAGTTCTCGTGCGGGAACAGCCCCTCTTCCAAACCGGTGATAAAGACCGCGTCAAACTCCAGCCCCTTGCTGGCGTGCACCGTCATGAGCTGGACAGCGTCCTGCCCAGCCTGCGCCTGGTTGTCACCCGCTTCTAACGCCGCATGCGTCAGAAATGCCGACAAGGGTGAAAGCGTCTCGCCCGTTTCTTCGTCGTCTGCAGCCACCGTCGGATCGAGCTGCAGCGGCTCAAGGCCTTGCGACACGGGCGACTGGCTCAGACTTGGAGCCAACTCATCCACCGGCAGCGCGACCGCATCACGGCCAAAACCTTCTGTGGTGACAAAACTCTCGGCCGCGTTGACCAGCTCTTCCAGGTTTTCAACCCGGTCGGCGCCTTCACGGTCTGCGCGGTAATGCGCCACCAGCCCCGTGTGCTCGAGCATGCGCTCAATGATTTCGCGCAGGCTACAACCCTGCGTCTGTTCACGCAAAACATCCACACTGGCCACAAAAGCACTGAGATTTGCGCCAGATTTGCCGGGCACCAGCGTGACTGCATCGCTCAGGGCGCAGGCAGCCTGACGCGCTGCGTCCTGCAGCTGCTCGACGCTGCGCATGCCAATGCCACGCGCCGGGAAATTGACCACGCGCAGAAAGCTGGTGTCATCGCGCGGGTTCTCCAGCAAACGCAAATAGGCCAGCGCATGCTTGATTTCTGCGCGTTCGAAAAAGCGCAGGCCACCGTACACCTTGTAGGGCAGGCCCGCGTTGAACAAGGCGGTCTCGATCACACGGCTTTGCGCGTTGGAGCGATAAAGAACGGCGACCTCCTGGCGCGCCAGGCCATCGCGCACCAGCTGCCGGGTTTCCTCCACCACCCACTGGGCCTCCAGAAAGTCGCTGCTGGCCTCAAACAGCCGCACCGGCTCGCCTGGCCCCTGAGCTGTGCGCAGATTTTTCCCCAGGCGATGGTTGTTGTGGCTGATCAATGCATTGGCGCTGTCCAGGATATGGCTGCCGCTACGGTAGTTTTCTTCCAGCTTGATCTGATGCTCGACCTTGAACTCACGCACAAAGTCAGCCATGTTGCCAACATTGGCGCCACGAAACGCGTAAATGCTCTGGTCATCGTCACCGACAGCCATCACCGCGCCCGATGGCGCAAAAGGCGCTGACACGTCACCATGTGCGCCTGTGCCACTGAGCATCTTGATCCAGGCGTACTGAAGCCGGTTGGTGTCCTGAAACTCGTCAATCAAGACATGCCGGAAACGACGCTGGTAGTGCTCACGCACCGGATCGTTATCCCGCAGCAGCTCATAGCTGCGCAACATCAGCTCCGCAAAATCCGCAACGCCCTCGCGCTGGCACTGCTGCTCATAGAGGGCATAGATGTCGACCTTGCGACGCGTTTCCTCGTCACGCAGGCTGACGGCGCCTGGTCGCAAGCCATCTTCCTTGCAGCCGTTGATAAACCACTGCATTTGCTTGACTGGGAAGCGCTCATCGTCTAGGCCAAACTGTTTGTACAGGCGTTTTAGCGAGGACAGCTGATCCTGGGTATCAAGAATCTGGAAGCTTTGCGGCAGGCCAGCGAGCTTGTGGTGTGCTCGCAAAAAACGGTTACACAATCCATGGAAGGTACCTATCCACATGCCGCGCACATTCAGAGGCAGCATGCTGGAGAGTCGCGTGAGCATCTCCTTGGCAGCCTTGTTGGTAAAGGTCACGGCCAGCACACCACCAGGCGAGATCTGGCCGGTCTGCAGCAGCCAGGCAATGCGCGTGGTCAAGACCCGGGTTTTGCCGGAACCCGCGCCGGCCAGAATCAAGGCATGCACGGCGGGTAAAGTGACTGCTGCGCGCTGCTCGGGGTTCAGGTGACGCAACAAGCCCCCGTCGGCAGGCGGCGTCAAATCGATATCGGATGGCATGCCAGGATTGTAGAAAGCGACCATGAGACAACAGAAGCCCAACGCCAGACTTGGCGTGCCAGGACTGCTGCTGATGCTCTGGCTTGGCTTTATTGTGCTCGCCAGTGCTCGGGCCGAGTCCTTGTGCGAGAGTGATGCCAACCATCGCCTGGCGAGCTTGCGCGAGCGCTTCATCAGTGCCAACTGTGCAAGCTGCTGGCAAGCGGCAGCTGCTCAAAGCACTGTCCCATCTGCCGCACCCATCGACTGGATCGTGCCCAGCCAGCGCGCAGAGGAGGCGCCACTTTCGGCGGTCGAGTTGATCGAGTCCGAGGAGCGCCTTCGCCAACTCGGGCTGGGCCCATTCAACGAGCGCGCACAGGTCGACACCCGCATCGCCAACCCAGCCGGACTGGAACTCGATTTAAGTGTTGGGGTCGCCATTGGCGGCTATCGAGGCCTGTTTGCCGAGCTGCGAATGAAGCCGGACGTCGCGGTATCGCCAGAACTGGAGCTGTGGCTGGTGATGCTGGAGCACATCCCAGCCGGGGTCGAAGGGTCGCGCCAAGACCATTGGCTGGCCCGCAATGCGCTGCAGCACACTTGGAGGCGCCAGGACATCGTGCCACGCGACGGACATCTGAGCGCCACCGAGCTACGGCCCATGCGCATGCCAGAGGGTATGCAGCCTGAACGCATGCTGGCGCTGGCCTGGGTGCAAACACCAGGCGGGCAGATTCTCCAGGCGGCGCTGGCCGACTGCCGTCGTGCGAGCCCCGCCCAGGCGGCCAGAGAGCCACGCTAACTCAACGCGAAACAGCTAGAATCGGGCACCGGGCCCAAGCCATTGCAGCCCGGTTTTTTTTGCCCGGCGTTTTTTCAGCGCGGGGCAGAAGACCGGCCGCAGTCCAAGCGCTCTTTGTTCAACTCGACATTGGAAAGACGCTGGATCATGGAAATCTTCGACTACGACAACATTCTCCTGCTGCCGCGCAAGTGCCGCGTGGAAAGTCGCTCCGAATGTGACACTTCGGTCGCCCTGGGGCCGCGCACCTTCAAGCTGCCCGTCGTGCCTGCCAACATGAAAACCGTGGTGGATGAAGACATCTGCATCTGGCTGGCTGAGAACAATTACTTTTACGTGATGCACCGTTTTGATCTTGACAGCGTCAAGTTCGTCCAGACCATGCATGCGCGAAAGCTGTTCGCCTCGATTTCACTGGGCGTAAAACAGGCCGATCGAGACACCGTTGACAAGCTGGTGGCACTAGGCCTGACACCCGAGTACGTGACGATCGATATTGCGCACGGTCACAGCGACAGCGTCAGGGACATGATTGGCTACCTGAAAAGCAAGATGCCCGGCAGTTTCATCATTGCTGGCAATGTGGCCACGCCCGAGGCCGTGATCGACCTGGAAAACTGGGGAGCAGACGCCACCAAGGTCGGCGTCGGGCCGGGCAAGGTCTGCATCACCAAACTGAAAACCGGCTTTGGTACCGGTGGCTGGCAACTCAGCGCGGTGAAATGGTGTGCGCGCGTGGCCACCAAGCCAATCATTGCCGATGGCGGAATTCGCGATCATGGTGATATTGCCAAAAGCATCCGCTTTGGCGCCACCATGGTGATGATCGGCTCGTTGTTTGCCGGTCATGAGGAAAGTCCAGGCAAAACCGTTGAGGTCGATGGCGCATTGTTCAAGGAGTACTACGGCTCTGCCAGCGATTACAACAAAGGCGAGTACCGCCATGTGGAAGGCAAGCGCATTCTGGAGCCGATCAAAGGCAAACTCGCCAACACCTTGGTCGAGATGGAGCAGGACGTGCAGAGCTCGATCAGTTACGCTGGTGGGCGAAAACTCTTTGATATCCGCAAGGTCAATTACGTCACCCTCGGTGGCGACAACGCTGGCGAACACTTGTTGATGTAAACCAGCTTCGGGGCTACGCCGCCACCGTGGCGGCGCATTAGTAGCGCGGGGTGTAATTAGGCACTTGGGCGAATGGGGGGCGACGCCCCAGCAAGGCCTCCAACATGGTCAGCTCAGCGTCGGTGTGATTAACGACCGGCGCATCGACCATGGCTGGCATACCCGAACCGCGGTAAATCTTGAGCGGATGATCGTGGTACGTGGTCTCAATCACGGTCGCCTGGCTGGGGTCTGCCAGAGGGAGCAGTTCGACGCGCCCGTAGCACAGACAAAAATAGACTTCTGTCTCCTGGGCCTCGATGTAGCAGCCCGTGCCGCGAATGCCCATGGTTGCCGTCGGCGTATGCAGGATTTTTTCGCCCTTGCCGAAAACCGACAACAGCTTGCCGCTGACCACCCGCAAAAAGTCCTTGGCTGCATCGGTGCCAAATTGCACCGTGCTGTCCTCCCGTTGCAAAAAGGCGTCCTTGCCAATCACATACACCGCTTGCGCCCCAGGCCCGGTGCGCACCAGATCACCCGGCCCGACCGGCATGCCTTCTGTGGCGGCCTGTCCATTGACAAACACCTCACCGCTGATGCGATACATGCCCGTTGGCAGATACACCACCCCCAAAGCCAGCACCTCACGAATCCACAGCGACAGACTGGCCGCTCCAAAGAGCGACAAGCCCACGCTGCCGCGCAAAACGGTTCGCCTTTGCGCCAGACCATCAGCCATTGCGCCCTCCTTTTAAAAAATGCGCCAGCAGGCTCTCACCGAGCTGGCAGCCCCGTTTTTAACCTAAGATTGCGCCCCGTCTGCTCAGCACGCCTGCGCATTGCCCGCTGCCGCACACCCTGGACAGCCTGCGCAGCCCGATCTGACAAACAAGTTGCGACTTCGCGTAACGCCACCAAAACCTCGTGGCCCGTAATGCTGCTCATTCTTTTTGGGCGCTCCAAGGCCGCGACGCCCACCCCAATCTGGAGAACCTCCTCATGAGAATCGTCGACATCCGAGAAAAAACCTTCCCCATCAGTTCACCGATTCGTAACGCCTACATCGACTTCAGCAAGATGACGCTCAGTCTGGTGGCGGTCATCACCGATGTGATCCGCGACGGCAAACCGGTGGTGGGCTACGGTTTTAATTCAAACGGACGTTACGGCCAGGGGCAACTCATGCGTGAGCGTTTTATTCCGCGCATCCTGGAGGCCAAGCCCGAAAGCCTTCAGTCCGCAGACGGTCAGAACTTGGATGCCCACAAGGTCTGGGACTGCATGTACACCAACGAAAAGCCTGGCGGGCACGGCGAGCGCTCGGTGGCCATCGGCACGATCGACATGGCCGTCTGGGACGCCGTTGCCAAAATTGCCGACAAACCCCTGTTTCGCGTGCTGGCCGAGCGCTATGGCAAGGGCCCGGCACAAC